>NZ_BAAARV010000070.1:29308-127353 GCF_039532525.1 Dactylosporangium salmoneum | reverse complement strand
CGGCGCGGGCAGCGCCGCGGCGAGCGCCGACCCGTCGGGCCAGGCGAGCGGCGCGGCCAGCGGGGCACCGTCGGCCGACCCGAGCTCGAGCGGGTCGCCGGCCGCCCCGCCGAGCACCGGAATCCTGCGCTCCGGCACGGCCCAGCTGGCGATCGTGGCCGGGCAGCCCGACGACGCCTACGACTTCGACAGCGGCCTGAAGCAGGTCGCCGGGGCCGACGCCACCGCGAGCGTCCTGGGCCTGTCCGCGGCCAACGGTGCCAAGTTCGCGGTGCTGCTCGGCGGCGACACGCCCTCGCTGGCCACCTGCACGGCGGTGCCGGAGACCGGCTGGACCCGCCAGATCGTCCTGGCGACGCTGGTGCCGGGCTCGAAGGTGTGCGTGCGCACGAGCGAGGGCCGCTACGCCTGGTTCATGACCCGGCCCGGCGAAGCGGTCCCCGGCGCGCTGTTCTCGGCGAACCTGGACTACATCGTCTACAAGAAGACGGGCGACTAGGGCTCGACGTCGGTGAAGTGCTCGACGCGGGGCGCGCCGTCGAAGTACGGCCCGATGAGCGCGCGCCACTGCGTGAACCGGTCGGTGGCGCGGAAGTTGTCCAGATGCGCGTCGACCGAGTCCCACTCGACGAGCAGCACGAATCGCGACGGGCTCTCGATGCCCCGGGTCATGCGCACCGAGCGCAGGCCCGGGGTGGTGGCGAGGATGTTGTGGGCCTTGCGGTACGCGGCGGCGAACTCGTCCTCGCGGCCTTCAAGCACGTCGATCAGTGCGACTTCCAGAACCATCCAGCTAGGGTAGACCGTGCTCGACTGGCTGACCTCTGCGGCGTTCCACGCGTTCGGGGCCCCCACCACCTGGGCCGAGCTGCTCGGATTCGCCAGCGGCCTGCTCACCGTCTATCTCGTCGTGCGCCAGCACATCGCGAACTGGCCGCTCGGGATCGCCAACGTCCTGCTCCTCATGGTCGCCTTCTGGCACGTCGGGCTCTACGGCGACGCCTGGCTGCAGGTCGTCTACGTCGTGCTCGGCTTCTACGGCTGGTGGGCTTGGCGCGCGGGCGCGCGGCAGCAGCAAGTGCGCACGACCACGCGGGCCGAGTGGGCCTGGCTCGCCGCCGCCGGGGTGCTGCTGACCGTGGCGCTGTGGTGGTACCTCCACCGCTTCACCGAGTCGACCGTGCCCTGGCCCGACGCCGCCACGACCGCGGTCTCGCTGCTGGCGACCTACGGCCAGACGCGGCGGCTGCTGGAGAGCTGGTGGCTGTGGATCGCCGTCGACGTCGTCTACGTCCCCCTCTACGGCTACAAGGACCTCTGGCTGACCGCGATCCTCTATCTGGTGTTCCTGGGCCTGTGTGTGGCGGGGCTGCGAGCGTGGCGGGCGCAGTGGTCCACGGCCTGATCGTCGGCAAGTTCTACCCGCCGCACGCGGGTCACCATCACCTCGTCGACTCGGCCGCGCGGGCCTGCGACGAGGTGACCGTGGTCGTCGCGCCGTCCACAGTGGAGTCGATCCCGCTGGCCGACCGGCTGGCCTGGCTGCGCGAGGTGCACGCGGCGAGCCCGCACGTGCGGTTCGCCGGCGTCTACGACGACCTGCCGATCGACTACGGGTCGGCGGACGCCTGGGAGGCCCACTGCGCCGTGTTCCGCGCGGCGGTGGGGGAGCGGCGGGTCGACAAGGTCTTCTCCTCCGAGCCGTACGGCGAGGAGCTGGCCCGCCGCTTCGACGCCGAGCACGTGCCGGTCGACCCGGCCCGCGCCGCCGTGCCGGTCTCCGGCACCGCTGTGCGCGCCGACCCAGTCGCCGGCTGGGCGTTCCTGGCCCCGCCGGTGCGTGCCTGGTTCGCCCGGCGGGTCGTGGTCGTCGGCGCGGAGTCCACCGGCACGACCACGCTGACCCGCGCCCTGGCCACGCACCTGCGCCTGCGCGGCGGCGCGTTCGCCACCACCGCCTGGGTCGAGGAGTACGGACGCACGCTGACCTCCCTCAAGATGGCCGATCTGGCGCCGGGTCAGGGGGTGGCGGACCTCGAGTGGACCCGCGCGGACTTCGTGACCGTCGCCCGCGAGCAGAACGCCGCCGAGGATGCCGCCGCCCGATCCGGCGGCCCCATTCTGCTGTGCGACACCGACAGTTTTGCCACGGCGATCTGGGAGGAGCGGTACCTGGGCAGCGCATCGTCAGCGGTCCGTGACGCCGCGCGACGCCCGCACCTGTACCTGCTGACGAGCGACGAGGGCGTGCCGTTCGCCGACGACGGCATGCGCGACGGCGAGCACCTGCGGGCCTGGATGACCGGCCGGTTCCGCGACGAGCTCGCCGCGCGCGGGGTGCCGTGGATCGAGCTGACCGGGCCCTTCCGCGCCCGCCTGTCCCGCGCCGTGCAGGCCTGCGACGAACTGCTCGCCCGGGGCTGGGACCTGGCGACGCCGCTGCTGCCGGCCGACCCCGGCAGAATTGTCGGGGGGTCCTGCTAACGTCCGCGCCATGGCGATCGGTTCCCACATCACCACCTTCGGCGGGCTTCCAGTGCGCAACTTCCGGCGCGGCGAGCGCCCCGGCGAGGTGGCCTGGCGCCTCTCGGTGGACTACGACGCGGACGAGGACCGCTTCGCCGAGGAGCTCGGACTGCTCCTCGACACCGTCGGCGGCGGCACGATCGAGGCCCTGGTCATGGGCGAGTGGGGCTCGCCCTACGAGAACCCGGCGCCGCTGCACCTGCTCATCGCCGCCCGCGACCGGCTGCCCCGCCTGCGGGCCCTCTTCGTGGGGGAGATGACCTACGAGGAGTGCGAGATCTCCTGGATCCACCACGGCGACATCTCGCCACTGCTGGCCGCGTTCCCGCGCCTGGAGATCCTTCGGATCCGCGGCTCCGAGGGCCTGCGGATGTCCCCGGTGCGCCATCGGCGGCTGCGGGAGCTGGCGGTCGAGGCCGGTGGGCTGCCGGCCGAGTTCGTCCGCGGCTTCGCCGACTCGTCGTTCCCGGCCCTGGAGGCGCTGGAGCTGTGGCTGGGCGTGCAGATGTACGGCGGCGACGCCACCGTCGCCGACCTCGCCCCGATCCTCAACGGGACCGAGCTGCCGGCCCTGCGCCGGCTGGCGCTGCGCAACGCCGAGATCGCCGACGATCTTGCCGGCGCCCTGGCCGGCGCGCCGGTGGTGGCCCGGCTGGAGGAGCTGGACCTGTCGCTGGGGGCGCTGTCCGACGCGGGCGCCGAGGCGCTGCTGCTCGGCCAGCCGCTCACTCACCTGCGGGCCCTGAACCTGTCCCACCACTTCATATCCGGCGAGTTCGCCTCCCGCTTCGGCGAGGAGCTGCCCGGGGTCCGGGTCGACGTCAGCGACGAGCAGGAGACCGACGACGGCGACCGCTACGTGTCGGTGACGGAGTAGCGGCGATGACCGCGCTGAGCGTCGTCGGGATCCGGGGCCACCGGCGGGTGGAGCTGTTCCGGGCCGCCGCGGTCGCGGCGGGGCTGGGCGAGCCGGCGTTCGTCGACTGGCGCGACGTGTGCGCCGGCGACTTCGCCCTCGCGCCGGGCTCCACGGTGCGGCTGGAGTCGCCGGGGGAGGACGCCGAGGTCGACCGGCTCCTGCGGGGCGCGCCGGCCCCGGCGGCGCACGGCGAGATCGTCGGCCTCGCCGCCTGGTATCGCGGGTTCCTCGCCGCCGCCCGCCGGGTCGCCGAGCGGGTCACCGGCCGGTTGCTCAACCCGGTCGACGACCTCGCCGTCCTGTTCGACAAGCGCCGTTGCCACGCCCGGCTGCGCGCGCACGGCGTGCCGGTCCCGGACGGGTTCGCCGCCGACGGCTACGCGCAGGTCCGCGACGCCGGATGGGGCCGCGTGTTCGTCAAGCCGGCCCACGGCAGCTCGGCCTCCGGCGTGGTCGCCCTCGCGATGCACCGCGGCCGGGTCAGCGCCTACACGTCGGCCGCGCTGGACGGCGGCCGGCTCTTCAACGAACTGCGGGTCCACCACTACACCGGCGAGCGGGAGGTGGCCGCGATCATCGACCGGCTCGGCGCCGACGGGCTGCACGTCGAGCGCTGGTTCCCGAAGGCGGACCACGCCGGGCGGGTGTTCGACCTGCGGGTCGTCGTCATCGCCGGGCGGGCCGCCCACGTGGTGGCCCGCACCAGCCGCACCCCGCTGACCAACCTGCACCTCGGCAACGCCCGCGGCGACCTGGCCGCGATCCGGGCCGCGGTGGGGCGGGAGCGCTGGGCGGCGGCGATGGCGACCTGCGAGCGGGCCGCGGCCTGCTTCCCGGACAGCCTGCACGTGGGCGTCGACCTGATGCTCGCGCCGGGGTTCGAGGAGGTGGCCGTGGCCGAGGTCAACGCGTTCGGCGACCTGCTACCGGGCCTGCTGGTCGACGGCCGCGACACCTACGCGGCCGAGGTGGCGGCGCTGCTGCGAACGCCCGCCGCGACCCGCGGGGCGGAGGTGGCGGCGCTGTGAAGTCGCTGCTGGGCAGCCACGACCTGCTGTTCGTCACGCTCGACACGCTGCGCTACGACGTCGCCGCCGAGCTGCTCGCCGCCGGCCGCACCCCCAACCTGGCCCGGGCGCTGCCGGGCGGGGCGTGGGAGCGGCGGCACACCCCGGCGTCGTTCACGTATGCGGCCCATCACGCCTTCTTCGGCGGCTTCCTGCCCACCCCGGTGAGGCCGGGCCCGCACGAGCGGGCGTTCGCGGCGAGGTTCCCGGGCAGCTCCACGATCGGCCCCGACACCTGGGTCTTCGAGGCGCCCGACGTGGTCACCGGGCTGCGCGCCGAGGGGTACCACACCATCTGCCTCGGCGGCGTCGGGTTCTTCGCCATGACCTCGCCGCAGGGCCGGGTCCTGCCCGCGCTGTTCGACGAGGCGCACTGGACCCCCGCGTTCGGCGTCACCAACCCGGCCTGCTTCGAGGCCCAGCTGGACAGGCTCGCCGAGGTCATGCCGCGCGACGAGCCGCTGTTCACGTTCGTCAACATCGCCGCGATGCACCAGCCGAACCGGCACTACCTGCCGGGCGCGGCGCAGGACGGGCCGGCCTCGCACGGGGCCGCGCTGGAGTACGTCGACGCGCACCTGCCGACCCTGCTGCGCCTGGTCACGTCCCGCGGCCGCCCGTGCCGGGTGATCCTGTGCAGCGACCACGGCACCGCCTACGGCGAGGACGGCCACACCGGGCACCGGATCGCCCACGAGGTCGTGTGGACCGTGCCCTACGCCGAGTTCACGCTGGAGGCGGGCGCATGGTGAATCTCGGCCCGCCGTATCAGGGGTACCTGTACGCGTATCCGCACAAGACCGCCTACCGCCCGCTCGACCCGCGCCCCCGGCTGGCCGACGTGTGGGCCGGCGAGGACACCGGCGCCCTGTTCCTCTACACGCACGTGCCCTTCTGCGAGATGCGCTGCGGCTTCTGCAACCTGTTCACCCGGGCCAACCCGCCGGAGGGGCACGCCACGGCCTACCTGGCCCAGCTGCGCCGGCAGGCCCGCCAAGTCGCCGAGGCGCTGCCCAGGGCCCGGTTCGCGCGGGCGGCGATCGGGGGCGGCACCCCGACGTACCTGACCGCGGCCGAGCTGACCGAGCTCTTCGACCTGCTGCAGGAGGCCGCCGGGCTCACGCGGGTGCCGACGTCGGTGGAGACGTCCCCGGCCACCGCCACCCCCGACCGGCTCGCGGTGCTGATGGAGCGCGGCGCCACCCGGATCAGCATCGGCGTGCAGAGCTTCCTCGACGCCGAGGCGCGCGCCGCCGGCCGGCCGCAGCGGCGCGCCGAGGTCGAGCGGGCGCTGGGCGCGATCCGGGCCGCCGGCCGCGCGGAGCTCAACATCGACCTGATCTACGGGATCCCGGGCCAGACCCGGCGGACGTGGGACGAGTCGCTGACCGCCGCGCTGGCCTGGGCCCCGGAGGAGCTGTACCTCTACCCGCTGTACGTCCGGCCGCTGACCGGCCTCGGACGGCGGGCCGACCCGGCCGGGAGCGACCCAGCCGGGAGCGACCCGGACTGGGACGCCCAGCGGCTCGCGCTCTACCGGCACGCGGCCGCCCGGCTCGCCGCCGAAGGGTACGAGCAGCTGTCGATGCGGCAGTTCCGGCGGGCCGGGGCGCCGGTCGATGGCCCGCAGTACTGCTGCCAGGACGACGGCATGGTGGGCCTCGGCTGCGGGGCGCGCTCCTACACCAGCGCGCTGCACTACTCGTTCGACTACGCGGTCGGGGTCCGGCCGGTGCGCGCCATCATCGAGGACTACCTGGCCCGTCCGGAGGACGACTTCGCCTTCGCCGAGGTCGGCTTCGCGCTGGACGGGGCCGAGCAGCGCCGCCGCTGGCTGCTCAAGTCGCTGCTGCGGGCCGAGGGGCTCGACGCCGGGCGGTACGCGGCCCGGTTCGGCACCGGCGTCGACGAGGACTTCCCGGCCCTGGCCCGGCTGCGCGACGCGGGATACGTCGACGGGCACCGGCTCACCGCGGAGGGTCTCGCGCACTCCGACGCGATCGGCCCGTGGCTGATCTCGGCCGGCGTCCGCGCGGCCATGGCGGGGCACGTGACGCGATGAGGATCCTCTACCGCGGCCCGCTCGCCAGCTGCAACTACGACTGCCCGTACTGCCCGTTCGCCAAGCGCCGCGACCCACCCGAGCTGCTGCGCGCGGACCGGGCGGCGCTGCGGCGGTTCGTCGACTGGGTGCGAGCCGCCGACGAGCCGATCGAGGTGCTGTTCACGCCCTGGGGTGAGGGGCTCACCCGATCGTGGTACCGCGAGGCGCTCGTCGAGCTGTCCCACCTGCCGCACGTGGGACGGGCCGCGATCCAGACGAACCTGTCCGGCCGGCTGGGCTGGGTCGCCGACGCGGATCGGTCGCGGCTGGCGCTCTGGTGCACGTACCACCCGGGCCAGACGACCCCGGAGCGCTTCCTGGCCGCGTGTGCCACCCTGCACCGCCACGGCGTGCGGCACTCGGTCGGCGTCGTCGGACTGCCGGAGCACCTCGGCCCGGCCAGGGAACTGAGGAGCCGGCTGCCACCCGAGGTGTACCTCTGGGTGAATGCGGCCGACGGGCACGCCTACACCGCCGAGGAGGAGGCGGCCTGGACCGCGCTCGACCCGCTCTTCGGCTACAGCGTCCGCCCGCACGCGTCCCTGGGCCGCGACTGCCGCACCGGCGACGAGGCGATCTCGGTCTTCGGCGACGGGACGGTCCGCCGCTGCCACTTCGTCGCCGAGCCGCTGGGCAACCTCTACGACGGCTCGTGGGCGGCCCGCCGGGGCCCGCGCCCGTGCCCGAAGGCGGCCTGCGACTGCCACATCGGCTACGTCCACCTGCGGACGCTGCCGCTGTACGAGGTGTTCGAGGGCGGCGTGCTGGAGCGGATCCCCGCCGGGATCAGGGCCGGCGGCCGATGAAGGCGAGCAGCCTGGTCTGCGGGTCGGCGTCGTCGGGGACGGCGACGGCCGGGCCGAACTGGCCGCTGGCGCGCATCGGTCCCTCCATCGGCCGCATGCCCTCCAGCATCTGCGCGCAGCGCTGCGGGTCGAGGCGCTCGTCCTGCCCGGTGGCCCGGGCCAGGTCCCAGGTGTGCAGGAACACGTCGGAGGTGTAGAAGGTCGCGATCGCCGCGGCCAGGGGCATCGTGCCGGTGTGCGGGTTGGAGAAGGCGACCGAGCCGATCGCCGGGTCGTCGAGGACGGCCTGGACGGCGGCGGTGTGCGCCCGCCAGGCCCCGGCCGGGTCCGACTCGACCGGCGGGCCGGCCGGTAGCTCGATCCCGGCCCCGGAGTGCAGGAAGGAGGGCAGCCACCCGACGAGGTGGCCGACGACGTCCCGGGCCGTCCAGCCCTCGCAGGGCGCCGGGGCGGACCAGTCGGTGGTGCCCTCGACGACCTGCGTGAAGCGGGCGGCGACGGCGCGGTGGTCATCCTGCGACGTGGGCATGGGTCCTCCTCGGCCGGCCCCCGGCGCGCGAGGCCATACTGTTCGGCATGGGTTACTTGATCGCGTTCGCGTCCCGGCGCCTGGTGGAGGACGAGTCGCTGACCCCGGGCTACGTGTACCACGACCCGGAGGACGCCACGCTCCCGGCCACCCCCGACGGCCGCCGGGCCAGCGGCTGGAACCTGCTGGTCGGCGACGAGACCGATGAGCAGCTGGCCGACGCGGGGGAGCTGCTCATGCCCGACCTGGAGTGGCTGGTGGAGCGCTACCCGGCGTTCGGCACGATCGTCAGCGCCGGCTCCGAGGGCCGCCAGTTCGAGTGGGACCCCGACGCCGGCCGCTACACCGACGTGGGGCCCTCCTCCTTCGAGGACTAGTAGTTGCCCGCCCGGCTGTGGTCCATCAGGGCGACGACGTTCTGCACGTACGTCCCGTTCGGATACGGCCCGCCGGGCTCCACGCCGACCGTGCCCCAGTTGTAGGCCGAGATGACCGGCTTGAGCAGCTCCGCGTTGGTCGCGATGTCGTAGTTCGCGTCCGCGTTGTTCTTGACCGCGATCTTGTCGCCGTAGTAGGCGATGAGCCAGGCCAGGTAGTTCGCGCCGCACATCACGTTGCCCGAGGGCTTGGTGCGGTCCCAGCTCTTGCCGAAGCGGTTGTTCACGAAGGTCTGCGTGGTGGGCATGATCTGCATGAGGCCCAGCCCGCCGTCGCAGGCCTTGATGTCGGACTGCCACCCGCTCTCCTGCTCCGCGATCGCGTAGAGCAGGCGGGCCGGCACCCGGATGTCGGCGTACTCCGCCTTGGTCGCCGTGCCCCAGAACGCGGTGCCCGCCGCCGTGTCGAGCAGGTCCCTGACGTCGGCCTTGGCCAGCTGGTTCGGCCCTCGGCTGGGCGTGCACCCGGCCGGTGTGGAGTGCTTGGGCGCGGGCGCCTGGGTGGTCAGCACGATCGTCGGCTTCTTCGACGGCGGCGGCTTGGTCGTCGTCGGCACCTTCGCGGGGCCGCTGCTGGCCAGCGCGGCCGGCGCCTCAGTGGTCGGCACCCCCGGCGCGGCCGACTGGACCGGCGTGGCCCAGTCCTTCGACTCCTTCGGCGCGGCCGCCACTGGGTTCTTGTCCTGGCCCTTGCCTTTGAGCATGGTGGCCATGACCCCACACCCGACCAGGACCACGGCCATGGCCACGCCGAGCAGGATCATGCCCCAGTGGCGCTTGGCCTTCAGTGGTGCCAGCTCGGCGGTGTCGTCCTCTTCGTAGAAGTCGTAGCTCATCGATACCCGTCTCCTCCCCCGTGCCTGGTCAGGCTACCCAGAAATAAGGACGTGGTCAGCCCCGTGTTTCGATGTACCGGAGCGCGAAGTCACATCCCCCGGAGCGGTCCACGGGCTTGCGGGGGTGCCTGGAACAATGGAGGTATGCAGACCCGCTCAGACCTCCGCAACGTGGCTATCGTCGCCCACGTCGACCACGGCAAGACCACCCTCGTCGACGCGATGTTGCGGCAGGCCGGCGCGTTCCACGCTCGCGCCGAGCTCACCGACCGGGTCATGGACTCGATGGACCTCGAGCGCGAGAAGGGCATCACCATTCTCGCCAAGAACACCGCTGTCCGGTACGTCCCGGGCGACGGCGGCGACCCGGTGACCATCAACATCATCGACACGCCCGGCCACGCCGACTTCGGTGGCGAGGTCGAGCGCGGCCTGACCATGGTCGACGGGGTCGTCCTGCTCGTCGACGCGAGCGAGGGGCCGCTGCCGCAGACCCGGTTCGTGCTGCGCAAGGCGCTCAAGGCCCGGATGCCGATCATCCTGGTGATCAACAAGGTGGACCGCCCCGACGCGCGGATCAAGGAGGTCGTGGACGAGACCTACGAGCTGTTCCTCGACCTCGACGCCGACGAGGAGCAGATCGAGTTCCCGATCGTCTACGCCTGCGCCCGCGACGGCATCGCCTCGGTGTCCCAGCCCAAGGACGGCACCATCCCCGAGGACAGCGACAGCCTGCAGCCGCTGTTCAGGACCCTGCTGGACTACATCCCGGCGCCCGCCTACGACGAGGCCGCCCCGCTGCAGGCCCACGTGACCAACCTCGACGCCTCGCCGTTCCTCGGCCGCCTGGCCCTGTGCCGGGTGCGCCAGGGCACGATCCGCAAGGGCCAGACGGTGGCCTGGTGCCGCGAGGACGGCGCGCAGACCTCGGTGCGCATCTCCGAGCTGCTCATGACCGAGGCGCTGGAGCGCAAGCCGGCCGAGCAGGCCGGGCCGGGCGACATCATCGCCGTGGCCGGCATCGCCGACATCATGATCGGCGACACCCTGGCCGACGCCGAGAACCCGATCGCGCTGCCCCGGATCACCGTCGACGAGCCGGCCATCTCCATGACCATCGGCACCAACACCTCGCCGCTGGCCGGCAAGGTGAAGGGGGCCAAGGTCACCGCCCGGCTGGTCAAGGACCGCCTGGAGCGCGAGCTGGTCGGCAACGTGTCGCTGCGCGTGCTGCCGACCGAGCGCCCCGACGCCTGGGAGGTGCAGGGCCGTGGCGAGCTGGCCCTGGCCATCCTGGTCGAGCAGATGCGCCGCGAGGGCTACGAACTCACCGTCGGCAAGCCGCAGGTGGTGACCCGCGAGATCAACGGCAAGGTGCACGAGCCGGTCGAGCGGCTCACGATCGACGCCCCGGAGGAGTACCTCGGCGCGATCACCCAGCTGCTGGCCACCCGCAAGGGGCGCATGGAGCAGATGGTCAACCACGGCACCGGCTGGATCCGCATGGAGTGGCTGGTCCCCGCGCGCGGCCTGATCGGCTTCCGCACCGAGTTCCTCACCGACACCCGCGGCACCGGCATCCTGCACCACGTGTTCGAGTCCTACGAGCCCTGGTTCGGCGAGCTGCGCACCCGCGCCACCGGCTCGCTGGTCGCCGACCGCGCGGGCGTCGCGACGCCGTTCGCGATGATGAACCTGCAGGAGCGCGGCTCGATGTTCGTGGAGCCCACCACCGAGGTGTACGAGGGCATGATCGTCGGGGAGAACTCCCGCGCCGACGACATGGACGTGAACATCACCAAGGAGAAGAAGCTCACGAACATGCGCTCGTCGGCCGCCGACGAGACGGAGAAGCTGATTCCGCCCCGCAAGCTGTCCCTGGAGCAGGCGCTCGAGTTCTGCCGCGAGGACGAGTGCGTGGAGATCACGCCGCAGGCCATCCGCATCCGGAAGGTCATGCTGGACCAGAAGGACCGCGAGCGCGTCGCGCGCAAGCGGGCGCACGCCTGATTGATTTCCCAGTTGTACGTCCTGTGCTCGGTCGAGCACAGGACGTACAACTTCAGTCCAGTGGGCGGCGGGGGCCGGGAAGTTCGGCAGGGGCGTAACGGCCCGACTCCATCGACCAGTCCAGGTTGCCGCGGATCCAGTGCACGAGGTCGGTGATCCCGATGATCGCCGCCTGGTCGGCCCAGTGCCGCGTCTCGAGCCGGTCGCGGGCCACCTGGAAGGCGATGACCTGCTCGTCATGCTCGGCGACGGCGGCCTGGACGGCCTCGTCCAGGCTGAGCCGGTGCTCGCGCTGCAGCGCGAAGACGATGTTGTGATGGTCGCCGACCGCCGCCTCCTTGGGCCACGAGATCAGGTCGTTGAAGATCCCGATCACGGTGCCGGCGGTCCGCCGGGCGGCGTCGAAGTCCGGGTCGCCGAGCAGGTCGGCGGGCAGCTCGACGCCGTGCATCGGCTCGATGAGGTCGAAGAACATGTCGGTGGCCGCGCTCTGGTGGCGCATCCGGCGGTACTCCTCCAGCAGCGGCGGCCGGTCGGCGGCCCGGTTGCCGGCCTCCCAGACCGTGCCGGCGAGGTAGTCCGCGACGTGCCCGACGAACCGCTCCCGCCATGCCGCCCCCACCCGCGGCTCGGTGCGCCGCCACACCTCGCCCAGCGCGGTGGCCAGCGGCCGGCCCAGCGTCGTGGCCAGGATCGGGGCCGGCTGCTGGTCGCGTAACAGGCGCACCACCTCGGCGACGGCCGCGCGGGCCGGCTCGGGGTCGCGCACCAGCGCCCGCTCCAGCAGGTCGTCGAGCACGAAGATGCTGATCAGCCAGGCCGTGGCCAGCCGCAGCTCGGGCTCGCCCGCGTCGGGGTGGGCGCGGGCCATGAGGTTGGCGAACCGGGCCTTGGCGAACGCCTGACGGGCGCCCGGCCGGTCCAGCAGGCCGTGCCGGGTCGCCCACTGCAGCGACCAGCGCTGCACGGCGTCCGCGTGCGGGGAGATCCGGGGCTGGAAAGGGCACAGTACCGACGGGGCAACGCTCAAACCCCGCTGTGTCATTTCGTGCAAGATGCATCACCCGCCCGGCCGTGGTACCCCATCCTCGCCCTGATTCGCGCTCAGCGCGAGTCCTGCTCAAGCATTAGTGAGCATTGTGTGTCTTGTCCGGTTGTGCTTTCTGTGCACGTGAATCCCGCCGCGACTTGACCAGCGACGCGACGGTGGTGATGGCAAGGGTGCCGATGATCACGGCGAGTGACAGCCCGATGCCGATGTGCGGCGCCCACTCGACAGGCTCCCCGCCGTTGATGAATGGCAGGTTGTTGTCCGCGAGCGCTTCGAGGAAGAGCTTCACGCCGATGAACCCGAGCACCACGGCGAGCCCGATGGACAGATACACCAGTCGATCAAGCAGGCCGCCGATCAGGAAGTACAGCTGCCGCAGTCCCATCAGCGCGAACACGTTCGCGGTGAACACCAGGTATGGCTCGGAGGTCAGCCCGAAGATCGCCGGGATCGAGTCGAGCGCGAAGATCAGGTCGGTGGTCCCGATCGCGATGAGCACCACGATCATCGGCGTCATGTGCAGGCGGCCGCGCTCGTCACGCGCCGTGAGCCGCGACTCGTGGTACTCGGGCGTCATCGGCAGCACCCGCCGCGACCAGCGGATCAGCGCGTTCTCCTTGAAGTCCGAATCTTCGGTCTCGCCCTGGAACGCGAGCTTGACCGCCGTGTAGACCAGGAACGCGGCAAAGATGTAGAAAACCCACGAGAAGCGGCTGATCGCCGCCGACCCCAGCGCGATGAACCCGCCGCGCATGATCAGCGCCAGCACAATGCCGATCAACAAGATCTTCTGCTGGAACTGCCGCGGCACCCTGAAGCGGGACAAGATGATCACGAAGACGAACAGGTTGTCGACCGACAGGCTGTACTCGGTCAGCCATCCGGCGTAGAACTCCCCGGCGAACGCCCCGCCCCACTTGGCGTACACGAACAGTCCGAACGCGAGCGCGAGGGCGACGTACACCGTGACCCAGATCGTGGACTCTTTGATGGACGGCTCATGAGGTCGGTGGGCCACGATCGCGAGATCGAACAGGAGGATTGCGCCCAGACCGACGAGAGTCGCTGTCCAGATCCAGCCGGCAACGTCCACGTGCAATAACCTCCGGTTGACACACCACAGGCCACGCCGACCCCTTAGGGACGCGTGGGCTGTGTAGTTGACACCGGAGGTCTCTTCCGCCACCCGCACTCGCCGGATGACCGACGGCGCCGGGTGCCGAGGCACCGTGCTGACGACGACCGTCGCGGGGGAATACTCCCCTCCTGTTGCTCGTCAACCATTGTCCATCAGGCCGTCACGTCCGGACGAGCGGGGGCGAAAAATTGTCGTACCCCACGTCTATCGTCCTGCTCGACACCGCATGACCGGGCGGTTCTTTCGCCGCTCACTCACGCATGGCCGTCGAGGGGAGACATCCGTGTATCGCCAAGGTGACGTTCTGTTGGTCCCCGTGCCCGGCACGCAGCTACCCGCAACCGCCGTGCCCGCCCCGCGCGACCGCACCGGCCGCATGATCCTGGCCCGCGGCGAGGCCACCGGCCACGCCCACGTCATCGTCGGCCCGGACACCGCCCTGCTGACCATCCCCGACGACCCCGCCAGCCTCTTCGTGAAGATCGCCACCCGCGCCCACGTGGTCCACGAGGAGCACGGGCCGATCACCATCCCGGCGGGGACCTACCGCGTGGTCCGGCAGCGCGAGTACATCCCCGGCGCCTACCGGTACGTGGCCGACTGATGAGCGCCGTGCCCGCCGACCTCCACCGATGCGATCGGCGCATCGTTCCCGCGGCCCCTCGTCGCATCGTCCGCCGGCGCGGGTGCGCGCCCGGCGCCTACCGGAATGTGGCTGACCGATGACTACCCCCTCCACTCCCGAGTCGCGGGCCGCGGCCCTCGGCGCCGTCTCCGCGAAGTGGCTGGCCGCCGGCCTGTCCACCGCCCCGGCCGACCGGGCCGCGGCCACCGAGGCGGCCCGCCTGGCGTACCGCTCGGCCGGCCTCCCCGAGCCCCGCCACGTGGTGTGGTTCGCCTCCCCGCTGGCCGCCGCCCGCGCCGCCGCCCTGCTCACCGGCCGCCGCGGCCTGCCCGGCGACGCGCCCGACCCCGCCGACGAGGCCATCGCCGCCGAGCTACGCGCCCAGGGCTGCCCGCCGGTGAGCGGCAGCGCCGGCCCTTCGGTGCGCAACGCGGTCCGCACCGCCCCGTGGGCCGCGGCCCGCGCCGAGGCCCACACCCTGCTCGGCCCGGACGGCTGGGCCGCCCTGTGGTCCGCCTGCGCCGCCGACGTCTGGGGCCTGGTCAACGACCGCATCGCGACCCCGCTGCGCACCCACCTGCGCGGCGAGCTGCCCGCCCACGCCCGCGCCGTCCTGCTCGACGCCGTCGGCGGCCAGCACGACGCGGGCTGGCTCGCCGCCTTCGACGCCGCCACCCCGCCCCCGGCGGCGGCGTCGCCCGGTGCTGCGCCGGCCGAGGCCGTCCCGTCCTGGTCGGCGGGTCCGTCGCCGTCGGGCTCCGCTGCCGCGGCGGTGTCGGTTGTTTCGTCCCCGCCGGCGGCCGCTCCCATGGACTTCAGCGCCGGCCCGGCCGGGGCCGTTCGGGCGGGCGCGCCTGCTCCCGGCGGGCCGGTGCGGCCGTCGTCGCCGGTTGGTGCGTTCGGGTCGGGCGGCGGCGCGGCCCTGCACGCCGTGCAGCTCCTGGCCGGCCTGGCCGGGGTGGCCCGCTCGTCCTCGTGGTGGTGGCCGTATGCGAACGTCGCGATCCTCACCGACCGGCCCGACGCCCTGCACCGCGACAACCTCGGCCGCCTGCACGCCGCCGACACCCCGGCCTTGCACTACAGCGACGGGTATGCCATCCACGCCTGGCGCGGCATGCCGATCCCCTCGGACCTTGTCGACCGGCTGTCCCGCCTGACCCACCGCGAGATCGCCAAGGAGCGCAACGCCGAGCTGCGCCGGGTGATGCTGGAACACTTCGGGTACGAACGATATGTCCGCGAGGCCGGCGCCCGCCGGGTCGCCGAGGACGAGACCGGCGTCCTGTGGCGCGTGACATTCACCGACGACGAGCCCCTGGCCATGGTCGAGGTCGTGAACAGCACCCCGGAGCCGGACGGCACGAGCCGGGTGTACTGGCTGCGCGTGCCCCCGCAGACCCGCACCGCCCGCGAGGGCGTGGCCTGGACCTTCGGCCTGACGGAGGACGAGTACCGGCCGCTGGTCCAGACTTGATGACGGCCGCCCCCGATTTCGGACCCGGATCACGCGAACCATCGAGGAGGAGCCCATGACGACCCTGCCGAACCGCCCGAACACCGCGCTGCTCGTCATCGACGTGCAGAACGGCACCGTGAACGGCAGCCACAACCGCGACACCGTGATCGCCAACATCAACACCCTGCTGGACAAGGCCCGCGCCGAGCAGGTGCCGGTGGTGTGGGTCCAGCACAACGACGAGCACCTGCCGCGCGACTCCGACGCCTGGCAGTACGTCCCGGAGCTCACCCGCCTCGACTCCGAGCCCCTGGTCCACAAGTGCTACCTCGACTCCTTCGAGGACACCGACCTCGAGTCCCACCTGTCCGCCGGCGGCGTCGGCCGCCTGATCGTCACCGGCGCCCAGACCGACGCCTGCATCCGTTCGACCCTGCACGGCGCCCTGGTCCGTGGGTACGACGCCATCCTGGTCGGCGACGCTCACACGACCGAGGACCTGAGCCAGTGGGGCGCCCCGGCACCCGAGCAGGTCGTCGCCCACACCAACCTGTCCTGGGGCTGGCAGGCCGCCCCCGGTCGCAAGGGCGGCACGGTCGAGACCAAGGACGTCACCTTCACCGACTGACCGCGCCGCGTCGCCCGCCCGTCGCCCCGGAGCGACCTGTTGCCCGGGCCAGCACCCGGCCCCGCCCGGGCCAGCACCCGGCCCCGCCCGGGCCAGCACCCGGCCCCGCCCGGGCCAGCGCCGGTCCTGCCCGGTCCGGGCCAGTGCCGGTCCGGCGCGTGCCGGGATGTCGCCGGTCCTGCGGCTCGGGGTGGCGGCCGAGGCCCGGCCGGGCAGGGGGTCAGGTCAGGTCAGGGTGGTCAGGTCGAGGCTGTGCCACTGCACGGCGCCGCCGCTGCGGGTCTGCCACCACAGCATGTTCTGGTTGGCCCGCACGGCGCCGACGCCATCGGTGATCGCCACGGTCCGATCGCGCACGAGGTCGTAGAGGACGAGTCGCCACGGCGAGCTCGCGGCGGCCGGGTCCTGGGCCTGGAGAAGGGGCTCGAAGCGGTCCAGCCGGGCCACGTCGGGCACGGCCGCGGTCACCGTCCCGGCGCCGATCCGGCGGCGGTCGGTGCCGTCGGTGCGGACCATGTCGTACAGGGCCACCTGGTCCGAGCCGGTGGTCACCACGGCCCGGCACCAGACCGGTTCGCAGGCCAGCTGCTCCGCGGCCGCGCCCACGACGGTCCGGCGGGCGCCGGTCTCCAGGTCGAGCAGCTGCTGCGGGCCCTTCACGCCGGGGATAGTGCGCGCCCAGGGCCACGTCGAGAGCCGGTACTCGCCGTCCAGCCGCCGCACGCCGACGGCGCCGCCGCCGATCGGTACCGACCTGATCTCGGTGACCGCACCAGCGTCTCGGGTTGTTGTGGTGCCCGTGGCGGCCCAGTAGAGGTGGTCGTCGGCGATGACCAGGTCGTCCTCCGAGCCGAAGAAGGTGGCCGCGCCGACGTCACCGGGCGGCACGATCTGGGTGGCGGCGCCGTCGGGGGACAGCGGGGCCCGCCAGAACCCGGTCTCGGTGGCGGCGGCCGTGGTGGACTCGGCCCAGTAGACGTGGTCGGCAGTGTGGGTGAAGCCGAAGAACTGCGGGTACAGCGTGGCGTCGACCCGGCGTAGCTCGCGCTCGCCCGCGGTGGTGCGCAGCAGCAGGCGTTGGGCGGCGTGATCCGGGGTGGGGGCGGTGCCCAGGGAGACGTCCGGGGTGACGTACAGCAACGGCAGGAAGTCGGTGCCGTCCGCCAGCCGGGCCGGGGTGTCGATCACGGCCGCGGCCGGCCAGGCCGTGCGGAGCGAGGGCAGCGAGGGGGTCGCGGCCGGGGTGCCGGGCGGGCTCGGGGCGAGGACGAGCCACGCGCCCACGGTCAGCGCCGCGGCCAGGGAGGTTCGGGACAGCGTTCGGGAGCCAAGCCGCCTCACCCGCCGACGGTAGCAACTCGGGAGCTCCGGGCCCGCGGGCATCGCACGGCGCTGTCGGGGAGGCCCGAGGTGTCACATGGTGCTGTCGGGGAGGCGGGGGAGGCGGACCTCGGCGCGGATGCCCGGGCGGGCGTCGTTCAGCCGGACCGTGCCGCCGTGGCGGCGTACCAGTTCGCGGACGATGGCCAGGCCCAGGCCGCTGCCGCCGGCGTCCCTGGCGCGGCCGTCGTCCAGCCGGGCGAAACGGTCGAAGACGCGTTCGCGGAGGGGGGCCGGGATGCCCTCGCCGTCGTCGGTGACCGTGACGAGGACCTCGGACTGGCCCTCGGGGACCACGGCCAGGGTCACGGCGGTGTGGGCGTGCCGCACAGCGTTGTCGACGAGGTTCAGCACCACGCGCAGGAGCGCGTCCGGCTCGCCCTCGGCCCAGAGGGACTCGCCCGGCTCCACGGTGACCCTGTCGTAGCGCTTGGCCAGCGAGTTCAGCAGCGTGCGCAGCTCGACGGGCTCCCGGGCGACGCGGCGGGCGTCCGAGGCGTCGGCGCGGGCCAGCAGTAGGAGGTCGTCGACGAGGCGGGTCAGGCGGTCGAGGTCGGCGATGATCTCGTCGGCGACCGAGGGCCAGTCGTCGAGCTTCTGGGCGACCTCGATCTGGATCCGGATGGAGGCGAGCGGGCTGCGCAGCTCGTGGGCGGCGTCGGCGATGAAGGAGCGCTGGCGGGCGCGGGAGACGGCCAGGCGGTCGAGCATGTGGTTGAGGGTGATGGCCAGGCGTTGGATCTCGTCCGAGGACGGGGGGACCGGCAGGCGCTCGTCGGTGGCGGCGCCGGTGATCCGCTCGGCGCCCAGGCGCAGGCGGTCGACGGGGGAGAGGGCGGCGCCGACGACCCGCCAGGCGATCAGGACCAGGACGAGGACCAGCGCGGGGTACGTCACCCACAGCGCGTTGCGCAACAGCTCCAGGCTGCGGTGGTAGTCGCCCAGCGGCACGCCGACCAGGATGATCCGGCCGCCGGGGACCTGCCGGGCGGTGACCCGCAGCGTGTCGGGCTGCACGGCGCGGTCGCCCGGGACCTCGATCCGCTCGCCGTCCAGTGCGCGGTCGACCTCGGTGCCGCGTAGCAGCGGTACCAGAAGATCGGCACTCGAGTCGCCGGCGATGACGCTGCGCCCCTGGGAATCGAGGATCTGCACGATCTGGTTGGAGGGGGCCGGCAGCGTCTCGGGCAGCCGGCCGCCCTCTTCGAGCAGCGCGGCCATCTCGGTCGCGGTGGCGTCGGCGGAGCGGTCGAGGGAGCCGCGGAAGCTGTACGTCATGGCCGTCGCCATGGCCACGCCGGCGATCGCCAGCCCGACGATGAGCCCGCTGGTACCGAGCAGGACCAGCCGGCCCCGCAGCGAGAGGGAAGCCCACCACTTCATTGGCGGAGCCGATATCCGGCGCCGCGGACGGTCTCCAGCAGATCGCGGCCGAGCTTGCGCCGCAGGTAGCCGACGTAGACCTCGACGGCGTTCGGGGCGGTGTCGATGCTGGCGTCCCACACGTGGTCGAGCAGCTCGGTCTTGGAGACCACCTGGCCGGGGCGGCGCATGAGGTACTCCAGCAGCGCGTACTCCCGCGCTGTGAGCACGATCTCCTCGCCGCCGCTGGTCACCCGGCGCCGGGCCGGGTCCAGGCTCAGGTCACCGACAGTGAGCACGCTGGGACGCTCCGGCGCGCCGCGGCGCAGCAGGGCCCGGAGCCGGGCGACGAGCACGACGTACGAGAACGGCTTGGTCAGGTAGTCGTCGGCGCCGCAGTCGAGGCCGTCGGCCTGGTCGTACTCCCCGTCCTTGGCCGAGAGCATGAGCACCGGGACCCAGTTCTTCTCGGCCCGCAGGGTCTGCACGACGCGGTAGCCCGACAGCCCGGGCAGCATGATGTCGAGGATCACCGCGTCGTAGCCGCCGTGTCTGGCCATCTCCAGGCCGTTCGGGCCGTCGCCGGCCACGTCCACGGCGAAGCCCTCCGCCTGCAGGCCCCGCTGCAGCGCGTGGGCCATTCGCATCTCGTCCTCAACCACCAGCAGCCGCACGAGTAACAGCGTGGCATGCTCGGCTGTGCTCCGGCACAGACGGTCTCAGCGATGTCACAGCCGGACCCGAGCAACATGGTCGGCAGGAGGTGTACCAATGTCCAACTTCACGTCCCGCCCCGTCCTTCGGTGGGCGGTGCCCGCGGCAGCTGCGGTCGCTGTGGTCGGTGCTGGCGTGGCAGCGAAGACCCTCGCCGTCGCCGCCGAGCCCGACCTGCCGCCGCGCACCGCCGCGCAGCTGCTCGTCGACCTGCAGACCGCCCGCCTCGACGGGCTGTCCGGCACGGTGGTGGAGCGAGCCGATCTCGGACTGCCGGCGATCCCGCTGCTGACCGGCGACCAGAGCGCCAAGCTCTCGTCGCTGGTGGCCGGCAAGCACACCCTGCGCGTGTGGTACTCGGGCCCCGACAAGGCCAGGGTGTCGCTGCTGGGCACGCAGGGGCAGAGCGACATCATTCACAATGGCAACGACACCTGGATCTGGGACAGCCAGGCCAAGGAGGCGCAGCACTTCACCGGCTCGCCGCAGGACGGTGACAAGCCGGGCGCCCGCCCGACGCCGACCGACCTGCCGACGTCGCCGCAGGAGGCCGCCGACCTGGCGCTCAAGGCGATCGACTCGACGACCCAGGTCACGACCGGCAACTCGGCGAGGATCGCCGGCCGCAACGCCTACGAGCTGGTCCTGCGGCCGCGGGACACCGCGTCGCTGGTCGGCGAGGTGCGGCTGGCCATCGACGCCCAGGAGAAGCTGCCGCTGCGGGTGCAGGTGCTGCCCCGCGGCACCGCGAACCCGGCCTTCGAGGTCGCGTTCACCCAGGTGAGCTTCACCCGCCCGGACAACGCCGAGTTCGCGTTCAACCCGCCGGCCGACACCAAGGTCACCGAGGGCAACGACGCGGTCAAGGCGGCGCAGGGGCAGGAGCAGGAGCAGCAGCACGCCGGGGCCACCGGCGAGAAGCCGAAGACCGCGGTCGTCGGCACCGGCTGGACCTCGGTCCTGGTGCTGCGGTCCTCCGGTGCCGGGGCGGGCGCGAACGCGGACGAAGCCAAGAAGGCGCAGGACGCGATCGGTCAGCTGCCCGCCGGCAACGGCGGCCGCACGTTCAACAGCAAGCTGGTGAGCGTGCTGTTCACCGACGACGGCCGGGTGCTCATCGGCTCGGTCACGCCGGAGAAGCTGACCCAGGTGGCCGCCGACCCGGCCGCGCAGCTCAAGTAGGCAAGAAGGTCAAGTGAGCGGGTGGGGGCTCACGGCTGGGAGGGGACCGCGGCGACGTCGCGGTCCCTTTCCGCGTTGCGGTGCCGGTGCGCCCGGGCGAGGGTGGCGACGGAGTACATGTCCCGCGCCCGCCGCAGCAGCGCCTCCTCCGTGGCCGTGTCCTGGCGCACCGTGAAGCCGACGGTGCTGTACGCCAGCGCCGAGAGCAGCACGCCGGCGAGCACGCAGACCGGCACGAGCATTGCGAAGAGTGTGACGCCGGACACCGGCTCGGCCGGCGGGGCCGGCTCGATGCGCACCGACGCCATGACCGCATAGTGCGTGCTGCACACGGTGATCGCCATGATCGTCGCGGCGCACACCATCGCCCCGGTCCCGCGGATGACGGCGGCGCACCACAGGGTCACGGTCGCCCCGACGATCGCCGCGGCCGCCGCGGCCATCAGGATCCACGGCTCGTACTCGATCCTCCCGGTCAGCCGCATGGACAGCGGCCCGGTGGCGTAGACGGCGACCAGGCCGAGCCCGGTGAACAGCCCGGCCGGCAGGATCTTCCATGGGCTCGGCCGGCCGAAGCCGGCGACGTAGAGCCCCAGGCAGTAGACGATCACGGCGATGCCGAGCCCGAGTGCCGTGGTGGCGACGTCGTACCGCACGGCGCCCACCGGCACGTCGAGGCCCAGCATCGCCATGAAGTGCGGCACCCAGGTCCCGGTGCCCCCGATGGCGACGGCTGACAGGGTCAGCCACCGGGCCCGGCTGCCGCCGCTGGACGCCCGGGAGCGGCTGGCCAGGAACGTCCCGAGCAGGCAGCCCAGGAATGCCAGGGCGAGGGCCAGGGTGGGCGTAATCCAGCCATATGCGAACTGCTCAACCGCGGTCACGAGGGTCGATTCAGCCAGCTCTCACCGGCCGTGGAACGGACAACCTGTGCGAAACCGTCAGCCCGCCCACGCGTTGAGGGTCTGCTGCTGCTCCCGGCTCGGCCCGACGTCGATCCAGGTGCGCGGGGCCTCGATCTCTTCCAGCTCGACGCGCTCCTCCGGCCGGACCCGGTTCGGCAGCTCCCCGAACCGGGCGTGACGCAGGAACGCGAGCTCGTCGTCGGTGAAGCGCTCCTCCACGCACCGATCCTCCCGCGTCACCGGCGAGAATGACAAGCATGAACAGTGCCGGGCGGGGCCAGGTCATGCGGTACCGAATCATGCGCAACGACCTGCACGAGCGCGTCAAGACCGTCGATGACCTGGCCGTGCTCGACCTCGGGGTGCCCAACGTGCCGGCCGGCTCGGCCCGCCAGGCCCTCGCCGCGCGCTGCATCGACCCGCTCGGCGGCGGACTGGTGCTGGCCTGGTCCACTCGCGGCGCCCCGCACCTGCACCGCTCGGCCGACCTGCCGGGGCTGGCCGCCGCGCTGTGGCCGCTCAGCGACGCCGACGCCGCGGCCCGTTTCGCCACCAACCAGCTGCCGAAGGAGGCAGGCGAGCTCGGCATCGAGGCCTTCCGGGCCACGGCGGCCGCCCTGCGGGAGGTGGTCACGCGGCCGACGGCGAAAGGCGAGGTGAGCCGCGGGGTCAGCGACCGGGTGCCGGCCGAGCTCACGTACGACTGCAAGGTCTGCCGGTCCCGCCACATCTCCGGCGGTCTGTTCCAGCTGTGCGGCCCGGCCGGCGGCGTCCGGCTCGACGAGGACGCGGCCAAGACCGTCCTGCTCCCGGCCGACCCGCGCCCGCCGATCCCCGCCGAGGCCGCCGGCACCGCCGAGTTCGTCCGCGCCTACCTGCGGCTGCTCGGGCCGGCGACGCCGGGGGACGCGGCCAAGTACCTCGGGACGAGCGTCAGCGCGCTGAAGACGGTCTGGCCCGGCGGCCTGGCCGAGGTCTCGGTCGACGGGCGCAGGGCGTGGCTGCCGGAGGAGGATCTCGGCGCGCTGCTGGCCGCGCCGCCGGTGCGCGGGGTGCGGCTGCTGCCGCCGTCCGACCCCTTCCTGCAGGCGCGCGACCGCGCCCTCCTCGTGCCGGACACGTCGCAGGCGAAGGAGGTCTGGCGAATCCTGGGCAACCCCGGGGTCGTGCTCGCGGACGGGGACCTCGCGGGGACGTGGCGGGCCCGGGCGGTACGTAAGCGGCTGGAAGTGACAGTGTCGCTGTGGCGCCCGGTGGACCCGGCGGCCCTGGAAGCGGAGGCCGAGACCGTCGCGGCGGTCCGCGGGCTGGCCGGGGCTAGTCTCGGAACGCATGAGGCTTGATCCGGTCGGACGTCTGCTGAAGCTGCCCGCCGCGCTGACGGGCCGGGTCAGGGTCACGCGGGCCATCCCGATCCGGATGCGCGACGGCGTCATCCTGCGGGCCGACCACTACGGCCCGGCCCTGGACGCCGAGGTGCCCACGGTGATGGTGCGCACCCCCTACGGCCGCGGCGCGCCGGTCAGCCTCCTGTGCCGGGCGGTCGCGCAGCGCGGCTTCAACGTGTTCATCCAGTCCTGCCGCGGCACGAGCGACTCCGGCGGCACCTTCGAGCCGCTGCTGCAGGAGCGCGAGGACGGCCTCGACTCGCTGGACTGGCTGCGCTGCCAGCCGTGGTACGACGGCCGCCTGCTCACCTACGGCCCGAGCTACGTCGGCTTCGTGCAGTGGGCGCTGGCCGCCGAGGCCGGCGACGAACTCAAGGCGATGGCCACCATCGTCACCGCCTCCGACTTCGGCCCGCCCACCTACGCCGGCGGAGCCTTCTCCCTCGACACGGTGCTCACCTGGTCGGCGCTGCTCGACGCCCAGCGCGGCCGCCGCCTCGACAACGTGGTCGAGCTGCTGCGCGGCCAGCCCCGCTTGCAGCGCGGCCTGGCCCGGGTGCCGATGGCCGAGGCCGACCGGGTCACCACGGGCAACGAGATCGAGTACTTCCAGCGCTGGCTGGCCGAGGCCGACCCCACCTCGCCCTACTGGACCGAGCGCGGGCACGCCCATCGCCTGCCCAACGTCACCGCGCCGGTCCTGATGATCGGCGGCTGGTACGACATCTTTCTCCCGTGGCAGCTCGCCGACTACGCGGCGCTGCGGGCGGCGGGGCAGCAGCCGTACCTCACCATCGGCCCCTGGCACCACGGCAGCGCCGGGCTGTTCCAGCAGTCGGCGGCCGAGGCGGTGGCCTGGTTCCGGGCCCACACCGGCGGCCCCGAGACCATCCGCGAGCGCCCGGTGCGGGTCCACGTCGGGGGCGCCGACGGCTGGCACGAGCTGTCCGACTGGCCGCCGCCGAAGAGCCAACCCCAGCAGTGGTACGCCGGGCCCTCCGCCACCCTGTCCGAGAAGCCCGCCGCCGAGGGGGAGACCCTCGCCTCCTTCGTCTACGACCCGAAGGACCCGACGCCGGCCGTGGGCGGCCCGCGCCTGGTCGGCAAGATCGCCGGCCGCCGCGACAACCGCGCGCTGGAGGCCCGGCCCGACGTGCTGACCTTCACCTCGGCCCCGCTCGCCGAGCACCTCGACATCGTCGGCCCGATCCACGCCGAGGTCTTCGTCCGGGCCACGCTGCCGCACTTCGACGTCTTCGTCCGGCTCTGCGAGGTCGACGAGCAGGGCCGCTCCTGGAACATCTGCGACGGCCTGGCCCGCACGACCGACCACCGCGACGCGGCCGACCCCATCCGTGTCGAGCTGTGGCCCGCCGCGCACCGTTTCGCCACCGGCCGCCGGATCCGGCTGCAGATCAGCGGCGGCGCCCACCCTCGTTTCTCCCGCAACCCCGGCACCGGCGCCCCGCTGGGCCATGAGGTGGAGCTGCGGCCGGTCCGCCAGGAGATCCTGGGCGGCACCTCGATCACGCTGCCGTCTGCGCCCTGACACTGTCACGAACGCATCTTGACAGTGTTGTGGTGACAGTGTCAAGATGGGTGCATGGCCGAAACCAATTGGACGATCGACGTGCTGATCGGCAAGGTCGCCGCCACGCTTGATCTGACCGCCTACGCGGGCGCGCCCAACGGCCGGGTCCGCGAGGTCCCGGACGCGCGAGCCGTGCGGTGGTATTCGACCATCGGCCTGGTCGACCGGCCGGTCATGCAGGGGAGAACGGCGCTCTACGGCCCGCGGCACCTGGCGCAGCTCGTCGCCATCAAGCGGCTCCAGTCGCAGGGCCACAAGCTCGCTGACATCCAGGTCGAGCTGGCCGGGGTGCCCGACGACGCGCTCATGCGCATCGCGGAGATGCCGTTTTGGAAGGCGCAGCCTGCGGCGCACGTGCCGCGGGTAGTGGACCTGCCGGCGGCCGCGCCGCGGGTAGTGGAAAGGCCGGCGCCGCCGGAGGAACAGCTGATGCCGCCGGAGGAGCAGCTGATCACGGGGGTGCCGCTGGGCGGGGGAGCGGTGCTGCTGCTCCCGGCGACCCCCGGCGAGGACGATGTCGCGCGCATCCGAGGGGCGGCGCGCGAGCTGATGGACGTGTTGCACGAGCTCGGCCTGATCGCAACCCAGCAAGCGGACTCGAGAGGGAGCGCCGAATGAGACTCGCGACGATGACCGACGACGAGGCGCGCAAGGTCGCCGCGCCGATCGACGAGGCCGGGCTGGGGGCGCTGCGGACCGAGCGCGGCAACCTGCCGCTCGACCGCCTGGAGGTGCGCGCCGCAGTCACCGGCCTGGTGGCCCGCACCGACCTCACGCAGGAGTTCGTGAACGTTCACGGCGAGCCGCTCGAGGCGACGTACATCTTCCCGCTGCCCGACCGCGCCGCCGTCGTCGCCATGGCGATGACCGCCGACGACCGGGTCGTGGAGGCCGACCTGCAGGAGCGCGGCGCCGCCCGGCAGGCCTACGACACCGCCATCGCGGCCGGCCAGCGCGCCTCGATCGCCGAGGAGGAGCGCCCCGACGTGTTCACCATGCGGGTCGGCAACATCCTGCCCGGCGAGCGGGTCAGCGTGCGGCTCAGCCTGGTCGGCCCCCTCGCCTTCGAGGACGGGGAGGCGACGTTCCGCTTCCCGCTCGTGGTGGCGCCGCGGTATGTCCCGGGCAGCCCCCTCGACGGTGACAGTGTCGGCGACGGGCACGCGCTGGACACCGACGCCGTCCCCGACGCCTCCCGCATCAGCCCGCCGGTCCTGCTGCCCGGCTTCCCCAACCCGCTGCGCCTGTCGATCGACGTCGACATCGACCCGTCGGGGCTGGCCCTCGGCGCCGTGCGCTCCAGCCTGCACGCCGTCTCGCGGGACGAGAACCATGTCTCGGTGCTGCCCGGTGACCGCGCCGACCGCGACTTCGTCCTGCGGCTCGCCTACGGACCGGGCGCCCAGAGCCTCTCGCTCTCCCCGGACGCAGAGGGCGAGGAGGGCACCTACCGCCTGACCGTTCTCCCGCCGGAGCCGGACGCGGCCCCCCGCCCGAAGGACGTCGTGCTGCTGCTCGACCGCTCCGGCAGCATGGGCGGCTGGAAGATGGTCGCCGCCCGCCGGGCCGCGAGCCGGATCGTCGACACCCTGGCGGCCCACGACCGCTTCGCCGTGCTCGCCTTCGACGACCGCGTCGAGACGCCGGAGTCCCTCGGCGCCGGTCTGTCCGGCGGCACCGACCGCAACCGGTACCGCGCCGTGGAGCACCTGTCCCGGATGACCGCCCGCGGCGGCACCGAGCTGCTCGACCCCCTCCTGGAGGCCCTGAGCCTGCTCGGCGGCGACGAGTCCCGCGACCGCGTCGTGGTCCTGGTCACCGACGGTCAGGTCGGCAACGAGGACCAGATCCTGCACACGATCTCGTCGCGCCTGCGCGGCGTGCGCGTGCACACGGTCGGCATCGACCGCGCCGTGAACGCCGGCTTCCTGGGCCGCCTGGCCATCGCCGGCGGCGGCCGGTGCGAGCTGGTGGAGAGCGAGGACCACCTGGACGAGGCGATGGACCACATCCACCGCCGCATCGCCGCCCCGGTCGTCAACGGGGTGACCCTGACCCCCGAGGCCGGCCTGACGCTGCTGGACGACACCCGCACCCCGTCCCGGCTCCCGGACGTCTTCCCGGGCGTGCCCTTCGTGGTCACCGGCCGCTACCGCGGCGACGTCACCGGCGCGGTGACGGTCGCCGGCGCCACCCGCGACGGCCGGCCGTGGTCGGTCACCGTGCCGGCCGAGCGCCACGACTCGACCGCCCTGACCGCGGTCTGGGCGAGGTCGCTGCTGCGCGACCTGGAGGACCAGTACGTCAGCGGCACCCACGAGCCGGCCCCGCTGGAGACCCGCATCACCCAGACGTCGCTGCGCTTCAACGTGCTGTGCCGCTTCACCGCGTTCGTCGCCGTCGACAGCCGGGTCGTGACGGACGGCGCGGCGCCGCACAAGGTCACCCAGCCGGTGGAGACCCCGTCGGGCTGGGAGTTGCCGAAGGCCGTGCCGCCCCCGCCCCTGCACCCGACCTCGGCGACGGTGCAGTACTCGTCCCTGGCCGGGCCGGCCGGCGGGCCGCCGCCGGCTCCGAGCCCGGCCGCGGCCCCGTCTGTGGGCCGCCCGATGGCCATGCCGGCGATGGCGCCGCCGCCGGGCGCCCGGCCCGCGGGTGGCCAGGGCGGCGCCGGCGGCCCGGTGCTGAGCCGCAAGGCGTTCCACACCCGCGGCTCGGCACGCCTGGGCAAGATGGCGGAGGAGGGACCCGAGCCGGCCGTCGACGCCCGCGAGCTGGCCGCGCAGGAGGCGGACCGGCTGCGCGCGGCCGAGTCGCGCCCGGAGTACGAGCGCCGGGAGATGCTGGAGGACCTGGCCTCTCGCCTGGCCGCGCTGTCGCTGCCCGAGCTGCGCGAGCTGACGGAGGCACTGACCCCGCAGGCCATCGCCACCCGCCCCTTCGCCGAGCTGTGGGCCTTCGTGCTGGAGGCGCTGGACCGGGTGGCGCAGCCGCAGGCCTCGGCCGAGGGGGCGCAGCCGAAGGCCCGCGCGGCCTTCTGGAGGCGCTGACGGCTGATCGATCGGCGGCGCGGTCTCGGGCCCTACGCCCGGGAGCGCGCCGCCGCGGTCGGGGGCACTACACCCAGGAGCGCGCCGCCGTGGCCGGGGGACGAGGGCTCAGGACCAGGGGCGCGCTGCCGGGGACGGGGGGCGAGGGCTCAGGACCAGGGGCGCGCTGCCGGGGACGGGGGGCGAGGGCTCACGACCGGGAGCGCGCTGCCGGGGACGCGGGGCGAGGGCTCACGACCAGGAGCGTGCCGCCGCCTCGAGGTTGTCCAGCTCGCTGGCCCGGTGGGCGCGGTGCTGACGCGTCCACTCGTCGTCGTGGAGCGGGTCGAGCGTCACGGCCACCGTCGTGCGGGCGCCGTCGGGTTCGAGGGTGACGGTCGTCAGGTGGTCGTACGGCTCGTGGCCCGGCACGAAGTCGATCGGCGACACGAAGGCGAGCCGCCCCGGGGCCGCGACCTCGGTGAACGTCTTGCACAGCGCGCTGGACAACGGGAGCCCAGCTCCCTGCATGTAGGCCACCTGCTCCGGGCCCGTCGCGGTCATGGTGTACCGCAGCCGGCCGCCGGGGCGCAGGTCGAGCTCGCTCACCCGGACCTCGAACCCGCTGGGCGCGAACCACGCCTCCAGCCCGGCGGGGGTGGTCCACAGCTTCCAGACGAGCGACGCCGGGGCGTCGAGGGTGCGTACGAGCGTTGCTTTGGTGCTCATCAGTTCCTCCGCGGTCTGCTTGGTCGGGTGCCGATCTGCCGCGGTAACGAACGGCCGGCCGCCGGACGGACATGCCGTCGGGTGTCCGTCCCGGACCTTGCCGTTCGTTGAGTACGCGACCCGGCACCAGACACGCGAAGCCGCACCGTCGTACAGGAGGAACCGTGCAATACGCATTGCTGGCCTACTCTCCCGAGGAACCCGACCGCGAGAGCCGGCCGATCCCGCCCGCCCTGGCCGGCCGCCTGTCCGACCCGGCGGTCACGGGATGGGCCCGGCTGCATGCCGCCGAGTCGGCCACGACCATGCGCGCCGGCGACACGGCGACGCTGCTGACCGACGGGCCGTTCATCGACAGCAAGGAGTACCTGGCGGGCCTGATCCTCGTCGAGGCCGACAACCTCGACGGCGCCCTGGCGATCGCCGAGACCCTGCTCGGGGAGACCCGCCCGGGCACGGCCATCGAGGTCCGGCCGATCCTGGCCGCCCGCCTCTGACCCCGGCCGCGCGAGCCCGGCCGCGCGAGCCCGGCCGCGCGGACCCGGCCCGGAAATGGCGAGTGGCGCCGCCCGCGGTCGCAGGGGCGCCACTCGGACGGCGTGTCAGGCCGTGGGCCAGACCTTGGCCAGCAGCGTGCGGGTCTCGGTCAGGAGCTGGGGCAGGACTTTGGTGCGGCCCACCACCGGCATGAAGTTGGTGTCGCCGCCCCACCTCGGGACGATGTGCTGGTGCAGGTGGGCCGCGATGCCCGCACCCGCCACCGCGCCCTGGTTCATGCCGAGGTTGAAGCCGTGGGCCCCGCTCGCCTTGCGCACGGTGCGCATGGCGGTCTGCGTGAACGACGCCACCTCGGCCGTCTCCGCCATGGTCAGGTCGGTGTAGTCCGCGACGTGGCGGTAGGGGACGACCATCAGGTGGCCCGGGTTGTACGGGTACAGGTTGAGGATCGCGTAGACCGCCTCGCCCCGGGCCACGATCAGGCTCTCGTCCTCCGGCACGCCCGGGGCGCGGCAAAAGGGGCAGCCGGCCGGCTGGTCGTGGTCGTCGGCGCGGTCCTCGCCCCTGATGTACGCCATCCGGTGCGGCGTCCACAGCCGTTCCAGGTCGTCTGGCTCCCCGGGGTTGGTCACTCGGGCGAACCCTCGGCCACGGCGGCGGAGGGACCCGCGTTGACCCGCGAGCGGACCACCTCGACGACGTGGGCCACGGCCTCGTCGAGCGGGACGCCGTTGCGCTGGGAGCCGTCCCGGTAGCGGAAGGAGACCGTGCCCGCGGTGACGTCGTCGTCGCCGGCCAGCGCCATGAAGGGGATCTTCTGCTGCTGGGCGGTGCGGATCTTCTTCTGCATGCGCTCGTCGGAGTGGTCGACCTCGGCGCGGATGCCCTCGGCGCGCAGGCGGGCGGCGAAGGCCTCCAGGTAGTCGGCGTGGTCGCCGCGGATCGGGATGCCGACCACCTGGACGGGGGCGAGCCAGGCCGGGAAGGCGCCGGCGTAGTGCTCGGTGAGCACGCCGAAGAAGCGCTCGATCGAGCCGAAGAGGGCCCGGTGGATCATGACCGGGCGCTGGCGGGAGCCGTCGGCGGCCTGGTACTCCAGCTCGAAGCGCTCCGGCAGGTTGAAGTCCAGCTGGATGGTGGACATCTGCCAGGTCCGGCCGATCGCGTCCTTGGCCTGGACCGAGATCTTCGGGCCGTAGAACGCGGCGCCGCCCGGGTCGGGGACCAGCTCGAGGCCGGACTCGGTGGCGACGCGGCGCAGCGTCTCGGTGGCGGTCTCCCACACCTCGTCCGAGCCGACGTACTTGTCCGGGTTCTTGGTCGACAGCTCGAGGTAGAAGTCGGTGAGGCCGTAGTCCTTGAGCAGGTCGAGGACGAACTGCAGCAGGGAGGTCAGCTCGCTCTCGATCTGCTCCGGGGTGCAGAAGATGTGCGCGTCGTCCTGCGTCATGCCGCGCACCCGGGTCAGGCCGTGGATGACGCCCGACTTCTCGTAGCGGTACACCGTGCCGAACTCGAACATCCGCAGCGGCAGCTCGCGGTAGGAGCGGCCCCGGGAGCGGAAGATCAGGTCGTGCATCGGGCAGTTCATGGGCTTGAGGTAGTAGTTCGCGCCCTCGACCTCCATGGGCGGGAACATGCCGTCGGCGTACCAGTCCAGGTGGCCGGAGACCTCGTAGAGGTTGCCCTTGGTGATGTGCGGGGTGTTGACGAAGGCGTACCCCGCCTCCTCGTGCCGGCGGCGCGAGTAGTTCTCCATCTCCCGCCGGATGATCCCGCCCTTCGGGTGGAACACGGCGAGGCCGGAGCCGAGCTCGTCGGGGAAGCTGAACAGGTCGAGGTCGGCGCCGAGCTTGCGGTGGTCGCGGCGGGCCGCCTCCTCGAGCAGGCGCTGGTACTCCTTCAGCGCGTCCCGGGTCGGCCACGCGGTGCCGTAGACGCGCTGCAGCTGCGGGTTCTTCTCCGACCCGCGCCAGTAGGCGGCGGCGCTGCGGGTCAGCTTGAACGCCTGGATGAGCCGGGTGGTCGGCAGGTGCGGGCCGCGGCACAGGTCGGACCAGCAGACCTTCTCCGACTGGGCGTCGAGGTTGTCGTAGATGGTCAGCTCGCCGCCGCCCACCTCCATCACCTCGGTGGTGTCGACGTCGGACTTGACGTCGACGAGCTCCAGCTTGAAGGGCTCGTCGGACAGCTCGGCCTTGGCCTGGTCGACCGAGTCGAAGCGGCGGCGGCGGAAGCGCTGGCCGGACTTGATGATCTCCTGCATGCGCTTCTCGAGCTTGTCGAGGTCGTCGGGCTGGAACGGCTTGGCGACCTGGAAGTCGTAGTAGAAGCCGTTCTCGATCGGCGGGCCGATGCCCAGCTTGGCCTCGGGGAACACGTCCTGCACGGCCTGGGCGAGCACGTGCGCGGTCGAGTGGCGCAGCACGTTGAGTCCGTCGGGGCTGCCCAGCTCGACCGCCTCGACCTCGGCGTCGGCGTCGGGGGTCCAGTCCAGGTCGCGCAGCCGGCCGTCGGCCTCGCGGACCACGACGATCGCCTTGGGGCCGTTGGTGGGCAGTCCTGCCTCGGCGACCGCGGCCGCCGCCGTAGTGCCCGCCGTGACCACGATGCGCGGTGGGGCTTCGGTATTCGAGCGCGCTGCGGACACGGGCTGCTCCAAGCTTCAGAGACGGTCGGGTATCACCTGCGATGCTATCGACCCGGCTACCGAAGCGACGCGAACACCCCACCGGCGACCAGAGCGCCCACCACGGCACCCACGCACACCTGCGGCCAGGTGTGATCCTTCAGCTCGACCCGCGACCAGCCCACGGCGCCGACCAGCGGGAGGGCGGCGAGCAGCGCCGGGCCGTACACCAGGGAAAGGATCGCGACCGAACCGGCGGCGACGGCGGCGTGCACCGACATCTTCCACCAGTGGTTGACCGCCGCCGCGACCAGCAGACCGACCCCGCCGGCGGCCACGGCCGCGAGCAGCTCCCGGTGGGCGTGGGCGGCCACCAGCACGACGATGCCGACGACGACCGAGCCGAGCCCGACCAAGAGCGGGACGAGCCGCTGCCGGCGGTCCCCGATGTGGTGATCGGTGATCTTGCCGGTCCGCACGCCGCGGAGGATGTAGAGGTACGGCAGGACGCTCTCGAACAGCGCCGCCACCGCGCCGAGCGCCAGGCCCCGGCCCAGCCCCGGCTCGGCGTGCACCCCGAGGAGCACGAGCAGCACGGTGACGAGCACGGCGGGCGCGAACGCCTCGGTCAGCCACCTGGCGAGCCGCTGTCTGCTGATCACCGCAGGAATGTACGTCAGCACCCGGTGTACACCGGAAGCGCGGTGAAGCCCTTGAGGCTCAGACTGTCGCGCCGCTGCGGCGGGCCGGCCACGGCGAGGGCCGGGAAGCGGGCGACCAGGGCCGGCAGCGCGATCTGCGCCTCGAGCCGGGCCAGGGGCGCGCCGAGGCAGTAGTGGATGCCGCCGCCGAAGGACAGCGGCGCGTTGTCGGCCCGGTCGAGGCGCAGCTCGTGCGGGGCGTCGAAGCGGGCCGGGTCGTGGTTGCCGGCGCCGAGATACGCCACGACCCGCTCGCCCGGCTCGATCGCCACCCCGGCGAGCTCGACGGGCTCCATGACCACCCGGCTGCTGAGTTGAACCGGGCTGTCGTACCGCAGGAACTCCTCCACCGCCCGCTCCGGGTCGGCGCCGAGGAGGGGCTTCTGCCCAGGGTGGGCCGCCAGGGCGACCACGCCGTTGGCCAGCAGGTTGGTGGTCGTCTCGAAGCCGGCCGCGAACAGCAGCGCGGCGTTGCTGAGCACCTCGTCGTCGCTGAGCCGGTCGTCGGCCGCCTGGGCCTGGGCGAGCGCGGTCAGCAGGTCGTCGGCGGGCTCGCGGCGGCGCCGCTGCAGCAGCCCGGCGAGGTACTCCCGGATCGTGGCGGCGGCCGGGTCGGCCCGCTCCAGCACCTCCGGCGTGATCACCTCGAGCACCTGGGTCCAGTCGCGGACCAGGGTCTGGAACTGCGCCCGGTCCTCGGCCGGCACCCCCAGCAGCTCGCCGATCACGGCCACGGGCAGCGGGAACGCGAACCGGTCCACGAAGTCCACCGGGCCCTGGCCGGCGAGGTCATCGAGCAGCTCGGCCACCATCCGCTCGATCGCCGGGCGCAGCGCCTGCACCCGGCGGGCGGTGAACGCGGAGCCGACCAGGCGGCGCAGCCGGGTGTGGTCGGGCGGGTTGAGGGTCAGGATGCTGGTGAAGAGCTGGTGCAGCGCCGGATGGTCGCGCCAGTCGGGGAACCCGATGAAGGCCAGCATGTCGGGCGGCATGTGCGCGAAGCGCGGGTCGCGCACCACCGTCTGGCAGTCGGCGTAGCCGGTCACGACGAGCGCGTCGTCGGCCGCCCGCACGATCGGCGAGATCTGGCGCAGCCGGGCATACCGCGAGTACGGGTTCTCCCGCCCGGTCATCGTGGTCAGCTCGTCGAGCAGCCGCAGGACCTCGTCGTTGCGTACGATCTCCGCCACGCATCAACCTTAGTCGCTATCCGAGATGGCGGATGCGCTCCAGGGCCGGGTCGAAGTGGCGCTCGACGCGGGCCCGGCCGTCCTTCCACCAGCCGGCCGCCTCGGCGAGGTCGTCGGCGGCGGGCGAGTCGGCGTCGACGTAGTAGTGCAGGGTCCGCGCACCCCGGCTGGTCTCGTGGGCCAGCAGCTCGCCGTCCCCGCCGGCCGCGGTGTCGAGCGCGGTGTCCTCGAACTCGCGCAGCCTTGCCAGCGCCTCGGCCTCGGGCAGCCCGGCCGGGTTCTGGCCGGTGTACGGCAGGGTGATCGCCACGTGCGTGTCGAAGCGCGGCCAGCGCACCGGGCGCAGCGGCCGCTGGGCGGTGGCGATGAGCGGGCTGCCGTCGGGCAGCTCGCCCCGCATGAGCTCCCAGCGCCGGGTCCGGTACTCCTCGCGCAGCCCGTCGATCGCGGCGGCAAGCGCCGCCGGCTCGGCCGCCGCGGGCGGCTCGTCGCCGGTCCAGGAGATCTCGCCGATCCACTCCTCGACGCCGTCCTCGCCGAGCAGCCAGTCGAGGGTCAGGAACGTCACCTGCCGGCACACGTCCTCGCCGAACATCCGGAAGCCGGGGTGGTGGGCGACCACGCCGATCTCGGGGGCGTCGCCGTCGCGGGTGAACGCGAAGCGCATCTGCTGCAGGTCGAGCTGGACGCCCCCGCCGAGCCCGATCGTGCTCTGCAGCATCTGCGGGTCGGCCTGCCGGGCGATGTGGTACTCCCAGGTGGCGTCCGGCTCGGGGGCCAGGGCGCCCCAGCGGGCGGCGATCGGGCGCAGCTCGGCCGCGCCGCCGGGCGAGACGATGAGGGCGTGTTTCGCGGCGGTACCGCGGGCGAACTCCCACTGCAGGTCGGAGTGGATCGCCGTGACCCGCCGGACGATGTGCGGGGTGAGCGCCGCCCACTCCCCGGAGGTGATGGCCTCCTCCACGGCGGGCCGCACGGTGGGCCACCACGCCCAGAAGTCCGCGATCGCGCTCGCGTCGCCCGCGTGGCGCTTGGACCGGCCGAAGATCACGCCTCACCCTAACGGTGATCCCAGGTGAGCGGGATCACCGTTAGGGGAAATCCGTCAGCGGGCGGCATGCTCCTTCTTGACCGCCTCGGCGAGGTGTGACGGCATCGGGTCGTGGCGAACGAACGAGCGGGTGAACGTGCCCGACCCCGAGGTCATGGCCCGTAGCTCGACCGCGTAGCGGATCAGCTCGGTCGCCGGGACCTCGGCCCGCACCAGGGTGCGCTCGTGGCCCTCCGGGTCGGGCTCGTTGCCCAGCACCCGGCCGCGGCGGCCGGACAGGTCGCTCATCACGGCCCCGACGAAGTCGTCGGGCACCCGGATGGTGACCTCGTCGATCGGCTCCAGCAGCGTCGTCTGGCCCTGCTCGGCCGCCTCCCGCAGGGCGAGCGCGCCGGCGGTCTGGAAGGCCGCGTCGGAGGAGTCGACCGAGTGCGCCTTGCCGTCGAAGAGGGTGATTCGCACGTCGACGACCGGGTAGCCGGCCACCATCCCGCGCTCCATCTGGGTCCGCACGCCCTTCTCGACCGAGGGGATGTAGTTGTGCGGCACGACCCCGCCGACGATCTTGTCGACGAACTCGAACCCGGCGCCGCGAGGCAGCGGTTCGACCTTGATGTCGCACACGGCGTACTGCCCGTGCCCGCCCGACTGCTTCACGTGCCGCCCGTGCCCCTGGCTCGGCGCGGCGAACGTCTCGCGCAGCGCGACCTTCACCGGCTCGGTGTCGATCTCCACGCCGCCGGCCCGCAGCCGGTCCAGCACCACGTCGGCGTGCGCCTCGCCCATGCACCACAGCACCAGCTGGTGCGTCTCGGCGTTGCGCTCCAGCCGCAGCGTCGGGTCCCCGGCCACCAGCCGGCCCAGGTTCTTGGCCAGCGCGTCCTCGTCGGACCGGGTGTGGGCCACGATCGCGATCGGCAGCAGCGGCTCCGGCATCTCCCAGGGCGCCATGAGCAGCGGGTGGTCCTTGCCGGAGATGGTGTCCCCGGTCTCCGCGGTGGTCGACTTGGTGATCGCCACCAGGTCGCCGGCCACGGCGTGGGGCACCTCGCGCAGGTTGTCGCCCAGTGGGGAGAACAGGTGGGCGAAGCGCTCGTCGGCGTCGTGGTCGGGGTGGCCGCGCTCGGCCATGCCGTGCCCGGAGATGTGCACCGGGGTCTCCGGGCGCAGCGTGCCGGAGAAGACGCGGACCAGGGAGACCCTTCCGACGTACGGGTCGATCGTGGTCTTGACGACCTCGGCGACGAGCGGGCCCTCCGGGTCGCAGCGCAGCGGCTCGCGGGGCTCGCCCTCCACGTCGGTCACCGGCGGCACGTCGTGCTCCAGCGGCGACGGGAATCCGCTGACCAGCACCCCCAGCAGCGCGTCGAGCCCGACCCGGGTCTCGGCGCAGACCGGCACCACCGGGTAGAACGAGCCGCGGGCGACCGCCTTCTCGAGGTCGTCGATGATCACGCTGGTCTCGATCGCCTCGCCGCTGAGGTAGCGGTCCATGAGCGTCTCGTCCTCGCTCTCGGCGATGATGCCCTCGAGCAGGGTGTTGCGGGACTCCTCGATCGCCGGCAGGTGCTCCGGGTCGGGTTCCCGCGTCTGCGGCGGGTAGCCCGCGGAGTAGTCGAAGACGCGCTGCGTGATCAGGCCGATCAGCCCCTCGACGCTGCTGCCGTCGTCGCCCAGCATCGGCAGGTACAGCGGCAGCACGTTGTCGCCGAAGACCTCCTGGCAGGTCTGCAGGGTCTCGTCGAAGTCGGCCCGGTGGTGGTCCAACCGGGTGATCGCCACCGCCCGGGGCATCCCGACGTGCGCGCACTCCTCCCACAGGGCGGCGGTGGCGGCGTCCATGCCGTCGACGGCGGAGACGACGAAGAGGGCCGCGTCGGCCGCCCGCAGGCCGGCCCGCAGCTCCCCGACGAAGTCGGCGTAGCCCGGCGTGTCGAGCAGGTTGACCTTCACGCCGTCGTGCAGCAACGGGGCGCAGGACAGCGTGACGGACCGCTGCTGTTTCTGCGCCGCCGGATCGTGGTCGGTAGTCGTGGTGCCCTCGGTCACCGAGCCGGCCCGCGGGATCGTGCCGGTCGCGGCGAGCAGCGCCTCGACCAACGTCGTCTTGCCCGCGCCGGAGTGCCCGACGATCACCACGTTGCGTACCCTGCCGGGGTCATCAACCACCGGCGCGGTGCCGGCGACACCCTTCTCCTGGACCTTCTGCGCCATCACGCGCCTCCCGAAAGTCTTGAGCTATCTGTGAGCAGTCTCACAGTCACGACCTGTTCACCGATCCCACACCCGAAACATCACCGACACAAGTGCCGTCCGACCCGAACCGCTCCGGTTTACTCAAGCATCGTGAGCAGTCCCACGCGCCGGTATCCGGCAAGCTCCGCCCCGGTTATCGTGAGAGCGCCATGGCGAAGATCCTCAGCGTAGTCAGCCGGGCCGGAGTGGCCCGCATAGTGGACCCCGTTGCCGCCGCGCTCCTGCGGGCCGGGGTGACCCCGAATGTGGTCACGGTCGCCGGCACCGTCGGCGTGCTCGTCGGCGCGTTCGGTTTCGCCACCCGCGGCTACCTCTTCGCCGCCCTCGTCATCATCACCCTGAGCTGCTTCACGGACCTCATCGACGGTTCGATGGCCCGCCAGCGCGGCATCACCAACAAGTTCGGCGCGCTGCTGGACTCCTCGATGGACCGCATCGCCGACGGCGCCATCTTCGCCTCCGTGGCCTACTACTACGCCTCCGGGCACGAGCTGCGCCCCGTCGCGGCCGCGCTGCTGTGCCTGATCACCGGGCAGGTGGTCTCCTACGTCAAGGCGCGCGCCGAAGGCCTGGGCTTCACCTGCAACGTCGGCATCATCGAGCGGGCCGAGCGGCTGATCGGCATCGGCATCGGCGGGCTGCTGTGGAAGTTCGGCGTGCCGTACGGCCTGGAGTCGGTCATGTGGCTGCTGGCTGCCCTGTCGATCGTGACGATCGCCCAGCGCATCGGCACCGTGTACCGGCAGGCCCACGCGTCCGGGCGGCCCTCCGAACAGGTCGACGCCCGGTGAGCCTGGTCGAGCTCGGCTACGGCGCGGCCTTCAACCTGCTGCCCAAGCTGCCCCGCGGGGTGACCTGGCCGCTGTTCGCGGCCGCGGCGGCGAGCGGCTCCGGGCGGTACCGCCGCGGGAAACCGGGGAAGGGCACCGCGACCCTGGCCGCGAACCTGCGGCGGGTGGTCGGCCCCGACATGCCGGACGCGCAGTTCGCGGATCTGCTGCACCGGGCCCTGCGCTCCTACTCGCGGTACTACCTGGAGGCCTTCCGGCTCCCCGGGCGCTCCAAGGAGCAGATCCTGCGCGGCTTCCGGCTCGAGCGCGGCGAGCTGCTCGGGCAGAACGTGGCGGCCGGGATCGGCTCCGTGATCGCGCTGCCGCACGCCGGCAACTGGGACGCCGCCGGGGCGTGGGTCGCCGCCAACGGCTGGCCGATCACCACCGTCGCCGAGCGGCTCAAGCCCGAGAGCGTGTACCTCAAGTTCCTGGCCTTCCGCCGCTCCCTCGGCATGGAGATCCTCCCGCTGACCGGCGGGGAGCGGCCGACCTTCGACGTGCTCGAGGAGCGGGTCCGGGCCGGGTCGGTGGTTCCGCTGCTGGCCGACCGCGACCTCACCCCGCGCGGGGTGGACGTCGAGTTCTTCGGCGGCCGGACCCGGATGCCGGCCGGGCCGGCGCTGCTCGCCCTGCGCACCGGCGCGCCGCTCTACGTCGTGAACATGTGGTTCGAGCCCGACGCGGCGGCCGGGCACCTCCACGGCCCGGTCGAGATGCCGGCCCCGGACGAGGGCTCCCTCGACGCCCGGATGCGGATCGTCACCCAGCGTGTCGCGGACTTGTTTGCCGTGGGCATCGCGCGGCATCCGGAGGACTGGCACATGCTCCAGCGGTTCTGGCTCGACGAGCCGGCCGTGCCCGCGGCGGCGTAGGAGGGGGTGGCGATGCGCATCGGAATCGTCTGCCCGTACTCCTTCGACGTGCCCGGTGGGGTGCAGAACCACGTCCGCGACCTCGCCGAGACGCTCATCGCCCTCGGCCACCACGTCAGCGTCCTGGCCCCCGGCGACGATGAGGGCATGACCCTGCCGTACGTCGTGCCGGCCGGGCGGACGGTGCCGGTGCCGTACAACGGCTCGGTCGCCCGCGTGTCGTTCGGCCTGATCTCGGCCACCCGGGTCCGGCGCTGGCTGGCCGCCGGCCAGTTCGACGTGCTGCACGTGCACGAGCCGCTCATCCCGAGCCTGTCGATGCTCGCCGTGCTCTCGGCCCGCGGGCCGGTGGTGGCCACCTTCCACACCGCGATGACCCGCTCGCGGGCCCTCGCCGCCGCCCAGGGCGTGCTGCAGCTGGTGCTGGAGAAGATCACCGGGCGGATCGCGGTCAGCGAGCTGGCCCGCAAGGTGCAGGTCGAGCACCTCGGCGGCAGCGCGTGGGAGATTCCCAACGGGGTGCAGGCGTCGAAGTATCGCGACGCGGAGCCGCTTCCCGGCTGGCCGGGCGAGGGCGGGGCGCTCGGGTTCATCGGGCGCTTCACCGAGCCGCGGAAGGGGTTTCGGTACCTCCTGAGCGCCTTCGAGTCGTTGCGTGCCTCGCGTCCGGGCCTGCGGTTGCTCGTGGCCGGTCCGGGGGAGCCCCTGCCGGACCTCTCGGACAACGTGGTCTTCCTGGGCAAGGTGTCGGAGGAGGACAAGGCGCGCATGCTGCGCAGCGTCGACCTCTACGTGGCGCCGAACACCGGCGGCGAGTCGTTCGGCATGATCCTCACCGAGGCCATGGCGGCCGGCACCGCGGTGCTGGCCAGCGAGCTGGACGCGTTCCGCCGGGTGCTCGACGGCGGGACGGCCGGGGCGCTGTTCCCGGTCGGCGACGCCGACGCCCTGGCCGGCACGGCCGCGCAGCTGCTCGACGACCCCGCCCGCCGGGCCGCGCTGGCCGCCCGGGGGACCGAGGTGGTGGCCGCCTACGACTGGCCGGTCGTCGCCGAGCGGGTGCTGGAGGTCTACGCGACGGCAATCGAGGTTGCCGGAGCGACCGTGCAGGAGTCCGTCCCGTAGGCTGCGCCGCATGTGGTGGGTGATCGCCGTGGTGGCCCTGGTGGTCGTCGTGGCCACCTACCTGACGTGGCTCGCGGCCCGGGTCGACCGGCTGCACGCGCGGGCCTCGGCCGCCTACGCCACCCTGGACGCCCACCTGGTGCGCCGGGCCGCCGCCGCGGTGGCCCTGGCGGAGTCGGCCCAGCTGCCGACGCTCATGTACGCGGCCAAGATCGCCCTGGACGCCCAGCCGGACGACCGCGAGGTGGCCGAGAACGACCTCACCAGGCACCTGCGCCTGGTCCGGCCCGACGACGGCCTGGGCGGCGACGGCCTCGGCGGCGACGGCTTCGTGGCGGTGCCCGGCGAGGTGGCCGAATCGCTGGTCGGGGTCAGCCGCCGGGTGGCGCTGGCCCGGCAGGTGCACAACGACGTGGTCCGCGACGCGCTGGCCGTGCGCCGCCGGCCGATCGTCCGGCTCTTCCGGCTCGCCCGGAAACACCCCGTACCTGCCTATTTCGACGTGGATGACCCGTCGCTGACCTGAGCGTGGGCCGCGAGCTTGCCATTGGCCGTCGGGACGGGGGATGACGGAAGCGTAAACTTGCGGGTGAATCCAGCTTTTCCTGTTAGGAGTGCGTCGTCGTGTCCTCACCCAGTTCGCCGGTCACCGGCACGGCCCGCGTCAAGCGCGGCATGGCCGAAATGCTCAAGGGCGGCGTCATCATGGACGTCGTCACGCCCGAGCAGGCCAAGATCGCGGAGGACGCTGGTGCCGTCGCCGTCATGGCGCTCGAGCGGGTCCCCGCCGACATCCGGGCCCAGGGCGGCGTGTCCCGCATGAGCGACCCGGACATGATCGACGGCATCATCGCCGCCGTCTCGATCCCGGTCATGGCCAAGGCCCGCATCGGGCACTTCGTCGAGGCGCAGGTCCTGCAGGCGCTCGGCGTCGACTACGTCGACGAGTCCGAGGTGCTCACGCCGGCCGACTACGCCAACCACATCGACAAGTGGGCGTTCACCGTGCCCTTCGTCTGCGGCGCGACCAACCTCGGCGAGGCGCTGCGCCGGATCAACGAGGGCGCCGCCATGATCCGCTCCAAGGGCGAGGCCGGCACCGGCGACGTCTCCAACGCCACCACCCACATGCGCAAGATCCGCGGCGAGATCCGCCGGCTCACCTCGCTGCCCGAGGACGAGCTGTTCGTCGCGGCCAAGGAGCTCCAGGCGCCGTACGAGCTGGTCAAGGAGGTCGCCGAGACGGGCAAGCTGCCGGTCGTGCTGTTCACCGCGGGCGGCATCGCCACCCCGGCCGACGCGGCGATGATGATGCAGCTCGGCGCCGAGGGCGTCTTCGTCGGCTCGGGCATCTTCAAGTCGGGCAACCCGCAGCAGCGCGCCGCCGCGATCGTCAAGGCCACCACCTTCCACGACGACCCGGACGTCCTGGCCAAGGTCTCCCGCGGCCTGGGTGAGGCCATGGTCGGCATCAACGTCGACGAGATCCCGCAGCCGCACCGCCTCGCCGAGCGGGGCTGGTGACCGCCTCCGTGATCATTGGCGTGCTCGCCCTGCAGGGCGATACCCGCGAACACCTGCACGCGGTGGCCGAGCTCGACGCGGTCGGCCGCCCCGTGCGCCGGGTCGACGAGCTCGACTCGGTCGACGCCCTCATCATCCCGGGTGGCGAGTCCACCACGATGAGCAAGCTGGCGGTCGAGTTCGGCCTGCTGGAGCCGATCCGCAAGCGGATCGCCGGCGGCATGCCCGTCTACGGCTCGTGCGCGGGCATGATCATGCTCGCCTCCACGATCCTGGACGGCCGTGCCGACCAGGTGCCCTTCGGCGGGATCGACATGACGGTCCGCCGCAATGCGTTCGGCCGCCAGGTCGACTCGTTCGAGGGGACCGTGGACATTTCGGGCATTGACGGTGGCCCGTTCCATGCGGTCTTTATCCGCGCGCCCTGGGTAGAGTCGGTTGAGGATTCCGTTGAGGTACTGGGCCGCGTGAACAACGGGCCTGCCGCCGGTAGGATTGTCGCGGTTCGGCAGCGGCACCTGCTCGCTACCGCCTTCCATCCCGAGCTCACCGGCGACCTACGCGTCCATCGGTACTTCGTGGAGATGGCGCGCGAGGCGGGTAAGACGACGGAGGGTTAGGCATGTCGGGGCACTCAAAATGGGCGACCACCAAGCACAAGAAGGCGGTCATCGACGCCAAGCGTGGGAAGCTCTTCGCCCGCCTGATCAAGAACGTCGAGGTGGCCGCGCGCACCGGCGGTGGTGACCCCGCCGGCAACCCCACGCTCTTCGACGCCATTCAGAAGGCCAAGAAGAACTCGGTCCCCAACGACAACATCAACAACGCCGTGAAGCGCGGCTCCGGCCTGATCGGCGGCGGCGCCGACTGGCAGACCGCGATGTACGAGGGCTACGGCCCGAACGGCGTCGCCATCCTGATCGAGTGCCTGACGGACAACCGCAACCGGGCCTCGACCGAGGTGCGCGTCGCCCTGACCCGCAACGGCGGCTCGCTGGCCGACGCGGGCAGCGTGTCGTACATGTTCACCCGCAAGGGTGTGGTCATCGTCCCCAAGGCGGGCGACCTGACCGAGGACGACCTCCTCCTCGCGGTGCTGGACGCCGGCGCCGAGGAGGTCAACGACCTGGGCGAGGCCTTCGAGATCATCTCCGAGGCCTCCGACCTCGTCCCGGTCCGCACCGCCCTGCAGGACGCCGGCATCGACTACGAGTCGGCGGAGTCCTCCTTCGTCCCGAGCGTCACCGTCCCCCTGGACGAGGAGGGCGCCCGCAAGATCTTCAAGGTCATCGACGCCCTGGAGGACTGCGACGACGTCCAGAACGTCTACGCCAACTTCGACGTCTCCGACGAGGTCATGGCCCTGGTCGAGGCCTGATTCAACCGCTGCCCGAGTGGCGCCCCCGCTACGGCGGGCGGCGCCACTCGTCGTTATGGCTCCGTATCCTGAGAAACAGGAGGTGGGGTGGAAACATGGCCTTCTGGCCATTACTCTACATGGAGGGGAGGTGACCATGACCATGACCGAAATAGCCGCCCACCCGGCGGCGGAACCGGAGATCGACCCAGAGCTGCTCGCAGAGGCGCAGCGGCAGCTCGGCGACGCATGGCCGAACCAGGCCATCAATGAGGGGCTCAGACTCCTCGTCGAGCAGAAGCGCCTCGAGCGAAGACAGGCACTCGAAGATCTTCGAAGGATGTCCCGCGAGGGCCGGTTCAACTACGCGGCGCTCGACGAGGTGGACGAGTGAGATATCTGGCGGACACCAGCGCTCTCGTCCGGCTGCAGCGGGAGCAGGCTCCCGCAGAATGGGACGATCTCGTCGAGCGAGGGCTTATCGCCGTCTGCGAACCGACGCTTGCCGAAACGATGGCCATCGCCGACAGCGAAAGCTATCTCGCCGTCGAAAGCAGGATTTGCGGGCTGTATCCGTGGGCTTCTGTCCCGGACGACATCTGGCCGCTCGTGGACGCCATCCGCCACGAGCTGGTCGAGCCGAGCGCCTATCAAGGGCTCTCGGTGGCCGATCTCGTCGTCGCGGCGACGGCGATTCGGCTGAAGCTCGAGGTGCTGCACGAGGACCACGACTACGAAACGGTGGCCCGGTTCGTGCCCGAACTGCGCCAGCGCAGGATCAGCGCCGGGCCCGTATAGCGACGACCAAGCCGCGCCCCCGTCTGTCGCGGGGGCGCGCTGGTCGGTCAGGGGCGGTCGGTCAAGAGTGGGCGGGGGCCGGCGTCGGTGCCGGCGTGGGGGAAGGATGCGGGCGGCGGGCCAGCGGGGCCAGGGCGCACAGCAGCAGGACGGGGCTCAGCAGGCTCAGCGGGCCCACGCCCAGGATCAGGAAGGCGGCAATGCCCGCCGCGGTCAGCGCCGGGGTCCACCACCTCGCCCGGCCGGTGATCGCGGCCGCGACGGCCACCGCGATCAGGCCCAGCAGCGTGAGGGCCATGCCCGGCACGATCCAGCTGAAGGTGAACAGGGCGTAGGTGCCCATCCGGTCGTCGATGCGGGTGGCGGTGGACGGGTCGAGGGTCGTCGCGGCGGCGATCGACGTGTAGTCGCCGACCATCAGCGCGGAGAAGTTCAGCAGGGCCACCACCACCGTCACGGACAGGGCGCGGGACCAGGTCGGGGCGGTGCGGGACAGGTGCAGTACTGCCGGAATGAACGCCAGCCAGGACAGGTGCAGCAGCAGGGCGCTGGCCTGGGCCAGGGTCGGGTGGGACAGGCTGCCGGACAGGCTCGGGCTGAAGTTCGGGACCGTGGCCAGGCCGGCGGCGAAGAGCACCGGGGCCAGGACCAGGCAGGCCCGGCCGGCGGCGGACGTGAAGGCGCCGAAGGAGTCCGGCTCCTCGGCGGGCGGGCGGCGCAGGCGCAGGGCGGCCCTCGTGTAGGCGGCCACCATCACCGCGGGGCCGATCAGGGACAGGGGCAGGGCGGAGATGGCGAAGACGAAGTACAGGGCCGTGCCGAGCAGCGCGGCCCCGGCCGTCCACCAGTCGATGACCCGCGCCCGGGCCGCGGCCAGCGGGGCCAGGATCAGCGACAGCGCCCAGCCGAGCAGGCCGGGGACCTGCCAGCCCCACCGGGCCCACGCCATGGACTCGAAGGCCTCGTTGGCGCGGCGGACCGCGTCGTCCGGGAGGAGCTGCTCCATGGCCAGCAGCCACAGGTCGGCGGACATCAGGGCGGCGAAGGTGGACAGGCCCACGACGATGGCCAGCCAAGCCGTGCGGGCCAGCACCGCGCCGCGGCGGCGGATCGGGGCCAGCAGGGCGAGCAGCCCGGGGACGAACAACGCCCAGGCGTAGTGCAGCAGCACCGCGTGCCACTGCAGAGCCTCCGGGTGCTGGCGGTAGATGCCGAAGCCCTGGGACGCGTCGCCGAGGGCGGGGTCGGCCGCCGTCGCGGCGAGCAGGGCCAGCGAGGCCAAGATCAACAGGTAGCGCATGGCGTGGACGGTAGGGGCGCGCGGGCGGGGGGTCGCCCCTCGCGCGGGCCAACCGGGGTCCGTCGCGTGGGGGAGAGTCGGTCATCCGGCGGATGGGTTCCGCCGCACCCGTCGGGCCGTACCTTCACTGACATGCGGGTTGACCTGGCGGTGACGGCCGGCTTCGTCGCGTTCGCGCTGACCGAAGAGGCCGTCGTGCGGATGCCGGGGGCCTGGTGGCCGTTCGCGCTCGCCGTCTTCGCCGTGCTTGTCGCGCTGCGCCGCCGGGCGCCGCTGGTCGGGCTCGCGGCCAGTTGCGTGCACGCCAATCCGCTGCTGTACCCGGGCGGGGTCGTGACCTACCGGCTGTGGCAGCTCGCCGCGATGATCATCTTCGCGTTCACCGCCGGGCGGATGCACCCGTCCGGGTGGAGGAAGTGGGTCGGGCTGGGGCTCGTCCTCGGTACCGCTGTCACGTTCTGGAGCGTCGCCCCCGACGATCCGATGGGCGCGTTCTTCTTCCCGGTGGCGCCCTGGGGATTGGGGGTGGCCTTGGCGGCACAGCAACGCCGGGCCGACGACCGGCGCGCCCGGGAGGCGGTGCTGGACGAGCGCGGACGGATCGCCCGCGAGCTGCACGACATGGTGGCGCACAGCGTCACCGTCATGGTCATCCAGGCGGGCGTGGTACGGCGGCGGCTCGACGCGGGGCTGCCCGTGGACGGGGAGCTGCTGCGCAGCATCGAGGCGTCCGGGCGGGACGCGGTCGGGGAACTGCGGCGCACGCTCGGGCTCCTGCGCGGGGAGGGCGCGGCCGATCCGCCGGTCGGGCTGGAGCGGCTCGACGACCTGCTCGCGCAGATGCGGGAGGCCGGGCTGACGGTCACCCTGCGGCGGGAGGGCGAGCCCGTGGCGCTGGCGCCGGCGGCGGACCTCTCGGCGTACCGCATCGTGCAGGAAGCCCTGACCAACGTGCTCAAGCACGCGGGGCCGACGGCCGTGACCGTCGGCGTGCGCTACGCCCCCGACGGCGTCCACCTCACCGTCGCCGACGACGGCGGGCGCGCGGGTGGACCGGCGGCCGGGACCGGGCAGGGGCTGATCGGGATGCGGGAACGGGCCGCGCTGTTCGGCGGGGACCTGACGGCCGGGCCGCGGGCCGGCGGCGGGTTCGCGGTCCACGCACGACTGCCGGTGGCGGCATGAGCCCGATCAAGGCGGTCGTCGCGGACGACCGGAGAGGCGCGGACGGCCGGAGAGGCGCGGACGGCCGGAGAGGCGCGGCATGAGCCCGATCAAGGTGGTCGTCGCGGACGACCAGAAGATGGTGCGGGCCGGCCTGCGGATGGTGATCGAGACCGAGCCTGACATGGCCGTCGTCGGGGAGGCCGGGGACGGGGTCGAGGCGGTGGCGCTGGCCCGGCGGCTGCGGCCCGACGTGGTGCTCATGGACATCGCGATGCCCCGCCAGGACGGGCTGGCGGCGACCCGGGCCCTCCTGGCCACGCCGTCGCCGCCGCGGATCGTCGTGCTGACGACCTTCGACACCGATGAGAACCTGTACAACGCGCTGCGGGCCGGGGCGAGCGGGTTCCTGCTCAAGGTCTCCTCGCCCGAGCACCTGCTCAGCGCGATCCGGGTGGTCGCCTCCGGCGAGGCGCTGCTCGATCCGGCGGTGACCACCCGGGTCATCGCCGCGTTCGCCGGGCAGCCGGGGCCGCGCCCGCCGGCCGCGCTGGCCGAGCTGACCGGGCGGGAGGCCGACGTGCTGCGGCTGATGGCCCGCGGGCAGTCCAACGCCGAGATCGCCGCCGCCCTCACGCTCGGCGAGGCCACCGTGAAGACGCACGTGGCCCGGGTGCTCATGAAGCTCGGGCTGCGCGACCGGGTCCAGGCGGTGGTGTACGCCTACGAGTCCGGCCTGGTCCGCGCCGGGTCAGGGTTCAGTCCAGGGCAACCCTGAGGTGGCGCGGCCCGCGCAGGACGGCGCTGGTGCGGTACACCGGCGGGTCCTCCAGCAAGCGGGCGCGCATGAGCACCGGGGCGAGGGCGGACACCGCCAGCTGGGCCTCCAGGCGGGCCAGCGGGGCGCCGAAGCAGTAGTGGATGCCGTCGCCGAAGGCGAGGTGCTGGGCCGGGCGGCGGCCCGGGTCGAAGCGGTCCGGGTCGGCGAACTGCTCCGGGTCGCGGTTGCCGGCGGCCAGGACGAGGGTGATCGGGGCGCCCTGCGGGATGGTGGTGCCGGCGATCGGGATGTCGGCCAGCGCGGTCCGCCAGCGCAGCATCTGCACCGGCGGGTCGTAGCGCAGCACCTCCTCGACGAAGGGCACGATCAGGCCCGGCTCGGCCATCAGGCGCTCCAGCCACAGCGGCTGGCGCAGCAGGACCAGGCAGCTGTTGGCGATGAGGTTCACCGTCGTCTCGTGGCCGGCGATGAGCAGCAGCACGGCGGTGCTGACCAGCTCGGCGCGGGTCATCCGGCCGTCGGGGCCGTTGTCGGTGGCCAGCGCCGAGAGCATGTCCTCGCCCGGGTCGTCGATGCGGCGGTCGACGAGGTCGCCGAGGTACTCCGCGAGATCCCCCAGCGCCTGCCGTTCCGGTTCGACGCGGTTCAGCGCCTCGTCGATCCAGGCCCGGAAGCGCGGCTCGTCCTGCAGCGGCACGCCGAGCAGCCCGCAGATGACGCGCACCGGCAGCGGGTAGGCGAACTGGTCGACCAGGTCCACTGTGGACGGCGGGAACTCGCCGATGAGCTCCGCGGCCAGCGAGGCCAGCCACGGCTCCATGTCGGCCACCCGGTGCGGGGAGTGCGGCGGGCCGAACGGCCGGGTCGCCAGCCGCCGCAGCCGGTCGTGCGAGGGTGGGTCCAGCTTCAGGAACGAGGGCGGCAGCCCCAGCAGGTCCGGCGCGTCGGTGAGGGAGCTGACCCGCGGGTCGTGCAGCAGGGCCGCGACCGAGGAGAACGTGGAGACCACATAGGACCCGTCCGGCGCGGGCAGGACGGGGGTCCGGCGCAAGGAGGTGTACAGCGGATAGGGGTCGTGGCGGTTGACGGGATCCAGGATCGCGCTGAAGACGGACCCGACGGCAGTGGTCATAGCGCGCTCCGCACGGTGGTCGGGCGGTGGCCGGTGACCACCACGGTGGCGTCCCGGGCCAGCAGCGTGCGGGAGGGCACGTCGGCCGGCGCGGGCAGGATGTCGTCGGGGCGGTCGACGGCGGGGAACGACGGCGGGAACGGCGCCGCCTGCTCGATCAGGCGCTGGTAGAACGGCAGCCACTTGGCCTGGTTGAAGGCGACCGCCCCGGTGACGCGCCCCTTGTACCCGTACACGGCCACGAACCGGCGCTCGGCCACCGAGCCCTGGGCCACCACGACCTCGTCGGCGAAGGTCGGTACCCCCACGGACTTGATGTTCGTCCCGAACTGCAGCGACCAGAACTGCGGCATGTGCAGGTGCGGCCAGCGGTCCGACTCGTCGCTGACGATGTTGTGCGCGGCCACCTCGGCCTGGCGGACCGCGTTGCCCCAGTGCTCGAGGGCCAGGAACTGGTAGCCGAACATGGCGTTGGGCGCCCGGGCCACGTCGCCGGCCACGAAGATGTCGTCGGTCACCACGCCGTTGACGTCGAACACGCGGCAGCCGGCGTCGCAGGCCACGCCCCACGGGCCGACGGCCAGGCCCGAGCCCTCCAGCCACTCGACGTTGCGGATGCCGCCGAGCGCGGCGACCACCACGTCGACGTCGAGGGCGGTGCCGTCGGAGAGGTGGGCGCGGCGCACCCGCGTGCCGTCGCCGTCGATCCGCTCGACGGTCACCCCGCAGCGCAGGTCGACGCCGTGCTCGCGGTGGATGTCGGCGGCGATTCCCCCGACCAGGCCGCCGAGCGCGCCGGCCAGGGGCGTGGCCGCGGCCTCGGCGAGGGTGACGTCCAGGCCCAGCTGGCGGCACGTCGAGGCGACCTCGCAGCCGGTGAACCCGGCCCCGACCACCAGCACCCGGCCCGGCCGCGGGGACTCCCCTCCGGGCATCAGGCGCTGCTGCAGCCGTACCGCGTCGTCGCGGGTCCGCAGCACGAACATCCCGTCCAGGGCCGCCTCGACGGGATCGGGCCAGGGCCTGGACCGCACGCCGGTGGCGATGAGCAGCCGGTCGAACGGCACGGAGGTGCCGTCGCCGAGCTGCACCCGGCGCAGCGGGAGGTCGAGCCCGATGGCGCGCACCCCGAGGCGCCACTGGGCGTCGAGGTCGGGCCGGCGGGGCAGCCCGGTGGCGTCGGGCCGGATCCGGCCGCTGAGCGCCTGCTTGGACAGCGGCGGCCGGTCGTAGGGCCCGCACAGCTCGTCGTCGACGAGGGTCAGCGTGCCCGTGTACCCCTCCTCGCGCAGCGCCTCGGCGGCCCGCAGCCCGGCCAGCGACGCGCCGACGACGACGACCCGGGAGGCGCCGTCCGCGACGCGCACCGGCGGCATGTCCTGGCTGGCCAGCCGGTCGATCTGGATCGCCTGCACCGGGCAGGCGGCGGCCGCGCGGCGGACCCGCTCGTGCTGCTCCTCACCGGGCTCGGGGTCGTAGACGAGGGCCTCGTCGCCCTGGAGCTGGAAGGCGGACGGGGCCAGAAAGGCGCACTGGGCGTACCCCTGGCATTTGGTGAGGTCGACAACCACGTGCATGCATCCACGGTGCCCGGCGCCGGGCCGGGCACCCCTCACCCGATGGGAAGGGCCGCGCGGACCACGGTGCCCATGCCGGGAGCGCTGCGGATGTCGAGGGTGCCGCCGAGCAGGGTGGCCCGCTCGCGCATCGAGCGCACCCCGAGGCGGCCCGGGTGCGGCCCGTCCGGGGCGAACCCGACGCCGTCGTCGATCACCTCGAGCACGACGTGGGCGTCGTCGCCGGCCAGCCGCACGGTCACCTGCGAGGCCTCGGCGTGCCGGGCGGCGTTGGCCAGGGCCTCCAGCGCGATGCGGTACAGCGCCTCCTCGACCTGCGGGCTGACCGACGGGTCGGCGTCCAGCTGCAGGCCCCACCCGGTGTCGCTGCCCGGTGCGGCGCCGTCCGCGGGCGCGGCGTTGTTCCCGGGGGCGTTGCGCAGCGTCTCGAACAGGCCCTTGAGCGCGGTCGCGAGGCCCGCGCCGACGAGGGTCTCCGGGCGCAGCCGCAGGATGATCCCGCGCAGGTCGGTCAGGCCGGCCGCGGCGGTCTCCTTGATCCAGGCCAGCGACGCCTCGGCGTGCGCCGGGTTGCCGTGCAGCAGCTCGGCCGCGGTGCCGGCGCCGAGGCTGATGCCGTACAGCGTCTGCACCACCGAGTCGTGCAGGTCCCGGGCCAGCCGGGCCGGCTCCGCCGCCGAGGCCAGCAGGAGCTCGGCCAGCGGCACGAACGGGGCCAGGCCGTCCGGCCGCGGCGCCCGCCGCCCGCCGACGGCCAGGAGCCCGCCCGCCACCGGCAGGTAGGTCGTGCGTTCGGTGCACACCGCCCGCCCGGTCGCCATCGCCTCGAGGGCGACCACGCGATCCACCAGGTCCTCCGGGCCGGAGCCGGTCAGGACGAACCCGCGGGCGTCGAGCACGAACACGGCGGTCATGAAGGGGCCGCCGCGTGTACGGGGACCAGGCCGACCCGCATCGCGTAGAGCGCGGCCTGGGTGCGACTCTCGGCGTTGAGCTTCTGCAGGATGTTGCTCACGTGCGTCTTGACCGTCTGCGGCGCGATGTGCAGCTCCCGGGCGATCTGGCCGTTGGCCCGGCCGCGGGCCAGCAGCGTGAGGACCTCCTCCTCGCGGCGGGTCAGCTGCGGCGGGGTGGTCGGCACGTGCACGTCGCGGACCAGCCGGGCGGCCACCGCCGGGGAGAGCTGGACCTGGCCCGCGGCCGCGGCCCGCACGGCCCGGTGCAGCTCCTCGGCGTCGGTGTCCTTGAGTAGGTAGCCGACCGCTCCGGCGTGCAGGGCGTCGGCGATCAGCTGCGGCTCGAGGTACCCGCTCAGCGCCACCACCTCGACGCTGGGCAGCTCGCGGCGGATCACCGCGATCGCGCTGATCCCGTCGAGGACCGGCATGAGCAGGTCCATCAGCACGATGTCGGGGCGCAGCTCGTGGGTCAGCGCCACGGCCTCCCGCCCGTCGGCCGCTGCGCCCACCGTCTCCAGGTCGCCGCTGAGCGACAGGAAGCTGCGCAGCCCCTCGCGGACCATCGCGTGGTCGTCGGCTATCAAGATCCTGATACTCATCGGGCGCCGTATACCCCGCAACGGCCGCCAATACCGCAAGCGGCGGAGCCAACCGAACTACGCCGAATGGGGGAGACCGAAGGTTGCCGGCCCGGCAGAACCGCGGCGGGATGTGCCGGGGGGCCGCCCGTCGGCACGGTTGTGAGCGTGACGCCCTACTTGCACCGGCTGAGCCGGTTCTCCCTGGTGGGAGTCAGCGGTGTCGTCGTCAACAACGCCGCCCTGCTCGTGCTGCACGGGCTGCTCGGGCTCGCGCTGCTGCCGGCCACCGTGGCGGCGGTCGAGCTCGCCCTCATATCCAACTACGTCCTGCATGAAGTGTGGACCTTCCGGCGCCGCCGCCTGTCGCTGCAGCGGTTCGCGTACTTCAGTCTCGCCGGCTTGGCCGCGATGCCGGTCAACGTCATCGTGGTCCAGCTGCTGGTCGCTCTCGGCATGCACTACCTCCCCGCCAACCTGGTCGGCATCGCGGCCGGATTCGGGGTCAACTTCGCCGTCAGCTCGAAGTGGATTTGGAGTGAACGCACCGATGGAGCAGATGGTGTTGGCCGTGCTCACCCTGGTCTCGCTGGTGCTGACGGTGCAGGCAGCCCACGCCCTGTATCTGATGATCTACACGTGGGATCAGCCGGAAGCGGACGCCAAGGCACGCGTCCCCGATCAACGTGCTACGCCGGAAATTTCCTTCACCGCCATCCTCCCGGCACGGCACGAAGAGGAGGTCATCCAGCACACCATCGCCCGCGCCGCGTCCGCTGACTACCCGCCCCATCTCGTGCAGATCCTGGTGGTCTGCTCGGCCGACGACGTCGGCACCATCGAGCGGGCCCGGGCACAGGTCGACGCGCTGCGCGCGGTCGGGAGGACCAACGTGGACGTGGTCGTGTTCGACGACGGGCCGATCAACAAGCCGCACGGCCTGAACACGGCACTGCGCCACGCCACCAACGACGTCGTGGCCATCTTCGACGCCGAGGACGAGGTCCAGCGCGAGCTGTTCGACATTGTCAACACCATCATGCTCTCCGATGACGTCGGCGTCGTGCAGGCAGGCGTGCAGCTGATGAACTTCGACTCCAACTGGTACTCGACGTTCAACGTGCTGGAGTACTTCTTCTGGTTTCGCAGCCGGCTGCACTACCACGCCAAGAACGGCGCGATCACCCTCGGCGGCAACACGGTCTTCTTCAAGCGCGAGCTCATCGAGCGGCTCGGCGGCTGGGACGAGTCCAACCTCACCGAGGACGCCGACATCGGCCTGCGGGTGTCCAGCATGGGGGAGAGGGTCCGGGTGGTCTATGACGACCGGTACGTGACCAAGGAGGAGACCCCGCCGACGCTGCAGAGCTTCATCAAGCAGCGCACCCGGTGGTGCCAGGGCTTCATGCAGACCCTCGGCAAAGGGACCTGGAAGCTGATGCCCAACCGGCGGCAGCGCTTCCTGGCCTGGTACACGCTCGCGTTCCCGCACGTCCAGGCGATGCTGGGCTTCTACCTGCCGGTCGCGCTGCTGAGCGCCTTCGTGCTCAGCGTGCCGGTGCCGGTGGCGATGCTGTCCTGGTTGCCGGTCCTGCTGCTCGGCGCGCACTTCGTCATGTCCGTGGTCGGGCTGTACGAGTTCACTGCCGCGCACGGGCTCAAGGCGCGGCCGGGGACGGTGCTCAAGATGGCGCTCACCTGGTTCCCGTACCAGATGGTGCTCTCCTACGCGGCCGCGCGGGCGCTGTACCGCCAGCTCAAGGGCGCGACCAACTGGGAGAAGACGGCCCACGTCGGCGCCCACCGCACCGAGGTTTCGGAGCTGACCAATGTCGGCTGACACCCTTACCAAACCAAGGCCAAGGCCCGCATCCGGTACCGCGGGCAGGCCGGACAAGGCGCCGAAGGCGCTCATCGCCCTGTGCATGCTCATCGGGCTGGTCAGCCACGGCTGGAACATGTTCCGGTACCCGCTGTACCTCACCGACGAGGGCATCTACATGGAGCAGGCCTGGGCGGTGCTGAAGGAGGGCAAGCTCTCCCCGTACACATACTTCTACGACCATGCCCCGATGGGCTGGCTGGCCATCGCCGGCTGGGTCGGCATCCTGCCGGGCGGGTTCTCCGCGTTCGGCAACGCCCTCAACACCGGCCGGGTGCTCATGCTCATCGTCCACCTGGCGTCGGTCCTGCTGATGTTCGAGATCGTCCGGCGCTTCACGGGCTCCAAGCCGGCGGCGTTCCTGGCCACCTTCGTGTTCAACCTGAGCCCGCTCGGGGTGTACTACCAGCGCCAGGTCCTGCTGGACAACCTCATGATGTTCTGGATCCTGCTCGGGCTGTACCTGCTGGCCCGCCGCGACGGGCGGATCGTCACGGCGATGGGCGCCGGCTTCTGCTTCGGCCTGGCCCTGGTGACCAAGGAGAACGCGGTCTTCCTGCTGCCGGGGTGCGCGTACCTGCTGCACAAGACGATCAAGGAGCAGAACAACCGGCGTTTCGGGGTCAGCTTCTGGTGGTTCGCGGTGATCGTGCCGGTGAGCACCTACCTGCTGTTCGCGCAGATCAAGAACGAGCTGTTCCCGGAGGGCTTCCAGTTCAGCCCGGACAACAACCAGCTCAAGGGCCACGTGTCGCTGCTGAACACCATCTGGTGGCAGATGCACCGCAACTCCAACAGCTCCAACGGCCTGTCGTTCACGTACCTGCTGCAGCAGAGCTGGCTGTTCAAGGATCGCTATCTGCTCATCGCCGGGGCGGCGGCGACCGTGCTGGTGCTCATCTCCGGCCGGCGCAACAAACGGCTGCGCACGCCGATGCTGGCCTGCGGGCTGATGACGCTCGGCTACGCGTTCTACCTGAGCCGCAGCGCCCTGCTGGACTTCTACATCGCGCCGATGGTGCCGCTCTTCGCGCTGAACCTGGGCATGTTCTTCGGCTGGCTCACCCGGCGCACCAAACAGGCCGGCGCGGCGGTGCTCGTCGCCTGCCTGCTGGTGCCGGTGCTGGTGATGCCGGGCGGGTTCCTGGTCAAGTACAACGCGAAGGGCGAACTGGAGTTCAGCGACGCGTACCGGTTGCCGCTCACGCGGCTGCAGGAAGAGCAGGTGGCCTGGATTCGGCACAACATCTCGCCGAACGCCAGGCTCATCATCGACGACGACATCTGGGTGTCGCTGCATGACGCCAAGCCGGCGTACAAGAACGCGCACCCGCACTACAAGGCCACGTCCGACCCGGACGTGCGGGACAAGGTCTTCCATTCCAGCTGGGAGAACGTGGACTACGTCGTGATGTCGAACAAGATGCGCGACGCCCTCCAGCGCGGCGGCGAGACCTGGATCATCGAGGCGATCGACCAGCACGGCCAGACCGTCTGGCAGGCCACCCGGGGCGACGTCTCGCTGTCAATCGTGAAGATCGGCAATACGTCGTAGGAGTCCTGATGCAATCGCTCAAGCATCGACCCGCGATCCCGCGCGGCAAAGGGCGGCGGAAGCGGGGCAAGGTCAAGCTGTCGGGAAAGCGAGTCCTGCTGGCCGGCGCCGCGGCGCTGCTGATGGTGCTGGTGGGCCGATCGCTGCTGCCGGCGCTGGGGATCAGCGCGCCGGGGCTGGGCCACGGCGGGGACGAGACGCCGACGGAGGTGGAGACGAAAGCTCCGCCGCCGCCCACGATCGACCTCAACGGCGTCATGGTGCAGGGTGGCGGGTCGCCGATGATCACCCTGAATCCGGGCCTGGTGCGGCTGGGCGGCGGCGTCACTGTCCAGGGTTCCGGCTTCGATCAGGGTTCCGTGGTCGACGTGTACCTCGGGCCGTCGTCGCAGCCGGGCCAGAAACCGGCGAAGAGCGCGGGCCCCGACGCCAAGCCGCACATGGTGGCCACGGCGAAGGCCAAGAAGTGGGGCGTGTTCACCGCGAACTTCACCATGCCGAACAAGATGACCGTGCCCGTGCAGGAGGTGACCGCCCAGGCGCGCGGCAGCGACAAGGTGGCCAAGGCCGACGCCTCGGTGGCCCAGGGGGCCGGGCAGGCGACGCTGTCCTCGGTGGTCGGCAAGCCCGGCGACACGGTCAACCTGACGGTGAAGGGCTTCTCCCCGGGTGAGCAGCTCAACGTCTACTGGGGGCGGATCAACGGCGACCCGAACCTCACCCTCAAGGCCGACGAGGGTGGCGCAGTGGGTAAGACGCCGATCAGAGTTGGGGTTACAGCCGTCGGGACGACCAGTCTGGTAGTTGTGGGCAAGACGAGTGGGGCGGCGGCCAGCGCGCCGTTCCAGGTGCTGCGGCTGTACCCGTCGATCAAGCTGGCGCCGTACGCGGTGAAGGCGACCCAGAAGATCACCTTCTCGGGCTCCGGCTTCGCCCCGTCCGAGCGGGTCCTGGTGCGGCTCAACGCGGCCGGCGGGCAGCCCGTCATGGCCATCGCCACCGACGACGCCGGCACGTTCAAGGGCGCCGGCCTGATCATGCCGTTCCAGCTCAAGGGGGCCCAGTCGCTCGTGTTCACCGGCGAGCAGAGCCGGGCCGCGGTCTCCACCGGCTTCACCATCCTGCCGTTCACCCCGCAGGCGCGCACCAATGCCTACGGCGGCCTGCCCGGCACCATGGTGAACTTCTACGCCACCCAGTTCGCCCCGAACGAGGCCGTGCACGTGACCGTCAGGACGGCCAAGGGGGCAACGCCGCAGCTGGTGGCCGCGTTCCGGGTGGACGCGAAGGGCACCGCCCGAGCCGTCGGGCAGTACACGATCCCGGGCAACACCGAGGACACGGTGGTGTTCGAGCTGCACGGCCAGCGCAGCGACGCGACCGCGACGGTCAACTTCAAGGTCGACAAGTCCGGCGGCCCGGTCGACATCCCGCCGGCCAAGCCGTACGTCGTGCCCAAGGATCTGGAGAACTGACGCTGGTGTACTGGCAGGCCTTCCGTGCCGCTCCGGAGGCGTTGATCGTGCTCGACGCCGCCGGGGTGGTGCGCCTGACCAGCAGCGCGGCCGAGGCGCTGTTCCAGCGCACGACCGCAGACCTCGTGGGACGCCGGGTCGCCGAGCTCTTCGCCGGCGACCCGGCGTTCTCCGTCGAGCACCCCGTGGCCGCGACGGTCCGCCTGCCCGGCGGGCGGGAGCTGGCCGTGGAAGTGCGCGCCCGCACCCTGGAGGGCGATCCCAGCGGCCTGCTGGTGCTGGCCGTGGACGACCAGAGCCGGCCCGGGCGCGGCCAGGCCGGCCTGGAGCAGCGCATCGCCCGGCTCACGCTGACCGGGCACGAGCAGGGCGAGCTGCTCGACGACCTGATCCTCACCCAGGAGCGGGAGCGGGCCCGCATCGCGGCCGGCGTGCACGACGACAGCCTGCAGGTCATCACCGCCGCCACCCTGCGCCTGCAGCACCTGCGCCGGCGGCTGAGGGAGCCGGCCGACCTCGAAATCCTGGACCGGCTGGAGGAGTCGCTGGTCCAGGCGGCGACCCGGCTGCGCCGGCTCATCTTCGACTTCCGCCCGCCCCGGCTGTCCGACGACGGGCTCGCCGCCGCCACCGGGGACCTGCTCGACGACCTCGCCGAGCAGCACGACCTGCAGGTGACGGTCGAGGACCGGCTCACCGCGGAGCCGGCGCTGCCGACGCGGCTGCTGCTGTTCCGGATGCTGCAGGAGGCGGTGGCCAACGTCGGCAAGCACGCCGGCGCCGACCGGTGCACGGTGACCCTCGGCGAGCAGGAGGGCGGCTACCTGGTCCGGGTGGTCGACGACGGGGCTGGCGCGGCGGACCTGCACACCGACCCGGGCCACCTCGGGCTGCTGCTCATGCGGGAGCGGGCGGAGCTGGCCGGCGGGTGGTTCCGGATCAGCAGCGGGCCCGGCCTCGGCACCACCGTCACGTTCTGGGTGCCGCGCGGCGCCGACCTCGAGTCCAAAGGAGCATCCCCGTGAGTGGTCGTCCGCCGTACCGCGTGCTGATCGTCGAGGACCACCAGGTTGTCGCGGAAGGGCTGGCCGCCCTGCTCAACGAGCACCCGGAGCTGCGCGTGGTGGCGCTGGCCGGCTCGGTCGGCGAGGTCGAACATCTCGCCGACGTCGAGCGGCTCGACGTGGTGCTGTGCGACTTCTGGCTGCCCGACGGCACCGGGGCCGAGGCGGTGGCGGCGCTGCGGACGCACCAGCCGGACATCGCCGTCGTCTTCCTCAGCGCCGACCAGAGCGACCAGGTCATCCTCACCGCCCTGGAGGCCGGGGCGGCCGGGTACCTCGTCAAGAGCGCCGGCGGGGCGGACGTCGCCGAGGCGGTGCGCCGAGCCGTGGACGGCGAGATCCTGGTGCCGGCCCGCCAGCTGGCCAAGCTGTTGTCCCGGCGTCGGGAAGAGGCCCGGCGGTCGCAGGAGCACGCCCAGCGGCTTGATACCCTCACGCCCCGCGAGCGGCAGATCCTCGGCCTGATGGCGGAGGGCCGGGACAACCGGGACATCGCGCGCGAGCTGAGCATCAGCTACACCACGGTCCGCAGCCACGTGCGCCACCTGCTGAGCAAGATGGGCGCCCGCTCGAAGCTCGAGGCCGTCGTGCGCGCCGCGGAGTGGGAGAGCGTCCCCACCGACCATTGAGACCGATCCTCGAAGGAGCGCCGAATCTCCTACATTTGGTAGAGACGCAAATCCGGCATTTGTACGCTGACTGGATATTCCCGTAATCCGTAGCGTATTGACCTGCCCCGCCGTCAAACGTGAGGACAGGTCAGCTCTATGGGTCGCACGCGCCTTTACTGGATTTCCGCACTGGTCGCGCTCGCCGTCGCTGCCGTGGCAACGCTGCCGCTGCTGCTGCACCACGAGAAGAAGGTCCACCCCGCGATGTCGGACTCCACGCAGCGGCTGCAGATGCCGCTGCATGCCGAGGGCAGCCGGATCGTGGACGCCCGCGGCGAGACCGTGACGTTCACCGGCGTCAACTGGTTCGGTCTGGAGACCAACACGTTCGCGCCGCACGGGCTGTGGTCGCGCAACCTCGACGAGATGCTCGACCAGATGGTCGGCCAGGGCTTCAACTCGATGCGCCTGCCGTACAGCAACGAGCTCTTCGACGCGGCCTCCAAGCCCAACGGCGTCGACTACGCCCTCAACCCGGGCCTGAAGGGCCTGACCGGCCACCAGATCATGGACAAGGTCGTCGAGGGCGCCACCAAGCGCGGCATGATGGTCATCCTCGACCGGCACCGCCCGGACGCGTCCGGCCAGAGCAACCTCTGGTACACCGAAAAGGTGTCCGAGGACCGCTGGATCTCCGACTGGGTGATGCTCGCCAAGCAGTACAAGGACAACCCGCTCGTGGTCGGCGCCGACCTGCACAACGAGCCCCACGGCGAGGCCACCTGGGGCGACGGCAACGCCAAGACCGACTGGCAGGCCGCCGCGCAGCGGGCCGGCGACGCGATCCTCAAGGTCAACCCCAACTGGCTGATCGTGGTCGAGGGCATCGAGAACTACAAGAAGGCCGACGGCCAGAGCGACGGCTACTGGTGGGGCGGCAACCTGCAGGGCGCCAAGGCGCACCCGGTCAAGCTGTCGGACCAGACGAAGCTGGTGTACTCCGCGCACGACTACAGCCCGAAGGTCTGGTCCCAGCAGTGGTTCAACGACCCGTCGTTCCCGGCGAACATGCCGGCCCTGTGGGACAAGCAGTTCGGCTACCTGGTGAAGAGCAACACCGCTCCGGTGCTGGTCGGCGAGTTCGGCGGCCGCTCCGTCGCCGAGAAGGACGCCCAGGGCAACAAGGACCTGGAGGGCATCTGGCAGCGAAACCTCGTCGCCTACATGAAGGACAACGGGCTCAGCTACACGTACTGGTCCTGGAACCCGAACTCCGGTGACACCGGCGGGGTCCTGAAGGACGACTGGAAGACGGTCGACGCCGACAAGGCGGCGCTGCTCAAGACCTACCAGGCGCCCCTGGCGGCCGCCGCCCGGTAACTCCGGCGGCGTCCGAAGCACGGCCCTCCCTCCGCTCGCGATATCGCTGCGGAGGGAGGGCCGAACCATGTCTGAAACGGTCATCGCCCCAGCTCAGGGACTTTCTCGACCGGATTGCCCCATAGGGTTCCCGGCATTCTGTGTGGGCCGACCACATAGCTACGTGCCCGACGCCACTCCTAGCGTGTCGAACACCGCCAGCAGGCGCTGGCCTTAACAAGGCGTTCACACGGAGGAAGCGTTGATCAGGCAGACAAGTGCGCCGCGGCGGGTGTTGATCGCGGCGCTGGGACTTTCGCTCGCCGCGACGTTCGCGTCTGCGTGCAGCAGCCCCAAGGAGGCGGCGCAGGAGCCGGCCGGCGACGGCGCCCCGATCAAGGTCGGGCTCGTCTACTCCCAGACCGGTCCCCTCGCCAGCTACGGCAAGCAGTACATCGAGGGTTGGAAGGCCGGCCTGGCGTACGCCACGAAGGGCACCGGCAAGGTCGGCAACCGCCCGATCGAGGTCAAGGAGGTCGACGACGCCGGGGACGCCGCCAAGGCGGTCTCGGCCGGCAAGGACCTCATCGGCCAGGGCTACAAGATCATCGCCGGGAGCACCTCCTCGGGCGTCGCAGGCCAGATGGCCCCGCTCGCCGCGCAGAACAAGGTGCTGTTCATCTCCGGCCCGGCGGCCACCGACGCCATCACGGGCATCAACAAGTACACCTTCCGGTCCGGCCGCCAGTCCTACCAGGACGTGCTGGCCGCCAAGTCCTACCTGGCCTCCCCGACCGGCAAGAAGGTCCTCGTCTTCACCCAGGACGGCGCCTTCGGCAAGTCCAACGCCGACGCGGTCAAGGCGGTCGTCGGCGGCGCCGGCGCCACCGTCGAGAACCTCTTCGTGCCGGCCAACGCCACCGACTTCACCGGCTTCGCGGTCCAGGCCAAGAACGCCAAGGCCGACATGATCTTCGTCGCCTGGGCCGGGGCCACCGCCTCCGCCATGTGGCAGGCCCTCGACCAGCAGGGCGTGCTCGGCTCGACGCTCGTGGTCACCGGCATCGACCAGCGCGCCTCCTGGCCGACCTTCGGCGCCGCCGGCTCGAAGATCTCGCTGCTGGCCCACTACTTCGACGGGGCCAGCGACAACGAGGCCGTCGCCGCGCTGCGCAAGGGCGTCGAGGGCGGCAAGGTCGACCTGTTCCACCCGGACGGCTTCACCGCCGCGCAGATGGTGGTCCGGGCCGCGACCGAGGGCGGCGACGACGTCGACAAGATGGTCACCGCGCTGGAGGGCTACAGCTTCGACGGCGTCAAGGGCAAGCTGACCATCCGCAAGGAGGACCACGCCCTGCTGCAGCCGATGTTCCAGGGCAAGTTCTCCGGCACCGGCGCCGACCTCAAGCCGGAGCTGGTCAAGGCGCTCGACCCGGCCGACGCCTCGCCGCCGGTCGCGCAGATGAAGGGCTGAGCTCGTGTCGCTCGGCACCACGCCGGTGGCCGGGGGAGTCCATGCGGACGCCCCGGCCACCGGCCTGCTCTCCACCCGGCGGCTGACCTGGAAGATCGGCGGGGTCGCCATCGTCGACGGGGTCTCGATCGACCTCGCCGAGGGTGAGTTCCTCGCCGTCATCGGCCCCAACGGCGCCGGCAAGACGTCGCTGTTCAACCTCATCTCGGGCCTGCGCCGCCCGTCCGACGGCTCGGTCTCCCTCGCCGGGCAGGACGTGACCCGGCTGGCACCGCACCGCCGGGCCCGCCTGGGCCTGGGGCGTACCTTCCAGTCCTCGTCGGTGTTCGGCTCGCTCACCGTCGCGGCCAACGTCCGGCTGGCCGTGCAGGCCCGCCGCGGCGGCTCGATCCGCCCGTTCCCGTGGCCCGGCCGCGACCGCGACATCGCCGAGCGGGCCGAGCGGGTGCTGTGGCGGGTGGGCCTGGAGCACCGGGCCGGCGCGCTGGCCGGCACCCTGGCCCACGGCGAGAAGCGCAAGCTCGAGATCGCGCTGCTGCTCGCCGGCGAGCCCCGGGTGCTGCTGCTCGACGAGCCGATGGCCGGGGTCAGCGCCGAGGACGTGCCCGGCCTGGTGGCCCTCATCCGCACGCTGACCCGTGACGAGCGGCGCAGCGTGCTCATGGTGGAGCACCACATGGACGTCGTGCTCGACCTGGCCGACCGGGTCGCCGTCATGCACCACGGCGCGCTGCTGGTCTGCGACACCCCGGACGTGGTCATGGCCGACCGGACCGTCCAGGAGGCGTACCTGGGGGAGAAACTGTGACCATCCTCGAGATCCGTGACCTCAACGTGCGCATCGCCGGGTCGCACATCCTGCAGGGGGTCACCTTCGGCGTCGCGCCGCACGGCGTGACCGCGCTGCTCGGGCGCAACGGCGTCGGCAAGACCACCACGCTCAAGGCGGTGCTCGGCCTGCTGCCGCCGAAGGCCGAGCTGGGCGGCGAGGTCCGCCTGGCCGACGCCCCGATCACCCGCCAGCCCACGCACCGGCTGGTCCGCGACGGCCTCGGCTACGTGCCCGAGGACCGCGGCGTGTTCGGCGGCCTGACCGTCGCCGAGAACCTGCGCCTGGCCGAGCGCCCCGGCGCCGACCCCGACTACAACACGGTCTACGGCCTCTTCCCCGAGCTGCAGCGGCGCGGCAAGCAGCGGGCCGGCACGCTGTCGGGCGGCCAGCAGCAGATGCTCGCCATCGGGCGGGTGCTGCTCAACCCCAACCGGCTGCTGTTCATCGACGAGCCGACCAAGGGCCTGGCCCCCAAGGTGGTCGGCGAGGTCGCCGCCGCCCTGCACGCGGTGGCCCAGACGGTGCCGATGCTGCTGGTCGAGCAGAACCTGGCCGTGGTGCGCCGCCTGGCCCGGGACGCCGTGGTCATCGCCAACGGCAAGGTCGCCTACACCGGCGGCGCCCAGGACCTCCTGGACTACACCGAGAAGACCAAGGCGCTGCTGGGCGTCGGAAAGGGAGAGCACACATGAGCACCATCGTGTTGCTCACGCTGACGGGGCTCGGGCTCGCCGCCCTGTACTTCCTCGTCGCCTCCGGGCTCGCCCTGGTCTTCGGGCTCGCGGACGTGCTCAACTTCGCGCACGGGCTGTTCCTCTCCGTCGGGGCGTACGGCACCTGGTGGGCCTCGGACCACCTCCCGGGAGCCGGGCCGAGCGGCTGGGGCTTCGTGCTCGCGGTCGTCTTCGGCGTGGTCTGCGGCACAGTGGTCGCCGCGCTGGTCGAGCTGGTGCTCATCCGGCCGCTCTACCGGCGCACCATCGAGCAGGTGCTCGTCACCGTCGGCCTGTCGCTGGCCGGGGTGGCGCTGCTGCAGGCCTCGTGGGGGAGCGACCCGCGGACGTACCCGCGGCCGCAGTGGACGCAGCAGCTCACCACGATCGCCGGCGCGCGGGTGCCCAACGACCGCTTCCTGCTCATCGGGGCGGCCGTCGCGGTGCTGGCCGGGCTGCTGGCCTTCCTGAAGTACACCCGGATCGGTCTGGTCATCCGCGCCGGCGTCGAGGACCGCTCGATGGTCACCGCGCTCGGCATCGACGTGCGGCGGTCCTTCACGCTCGTGTTCGCCATCGGCGGCGCCGCCGCGGCCCTGGCCGGTGCGCTCGGCGGGGTCTACGCCGGCTCGATCTCGCCGACCGGCGGCAGCTCGCTGCTCATCTTCGGGTTCATCGTCGTCGTCATCGGCGGCATGGGCTCGGTCACCGGCGCCGCCTACGCCGCGGCCGCCGTCGGCCTGCTGCAGCAGTTCGTCAACTACACCTGGTCGGGCCTCGGCGACATCTGCGTCGTGGCGCTGCTCGCCGTGGTGCTGCTCGTCCGTCCGCAAGGGATCACCGGGAAGGTCGCCACCTCATGACGACACAGACGGCGCAACCCAAGGCCACGGCGGCCGCCCCGCCGCGCAAGCGGGTGCCGCTGGCCCGCTTCGGCCCGCTCGTGGTGCTGGTGGTGCTCATCGCGCTGCCGTACTGCGGCCTGAAGATCCCCGGCGTGTTCGACAACGCGGTTAACACGCCCGGCACGCTGCAGCTGCTGGCCCTGTGCCTCGTCTTCGGCGCCCTGGCCATGGGCTACGACCTGCTCTTCGGCCGCACCGGCCTGCTGTCGTTCGGCCACGCCCTCTACTTCGCCGCGGGCGTGTACGGCACCGACATGCTGGTCACCAAGGCCGGCTACGGCCTGTGGACGTCGATCCTGCTCGCGGTCGTCGGCACGGCCACGCTGGCCGCGCTGCTGGGCGCGGTCGCCCTGCGCACCGGCGGCATCGCCTTCGCCATGGTGACGCTCGCCTTCGCCCAGGTCGCCGCGATCACGATCGGCCGCAACCCGGGCGGCGCGACCGGCGGCGAGGAGGGCCTGCCGATGGACACCGCCCGGGTGCCGGACTTCCTGGTCGGCGTGTCGAACACGGTCAACCTGTACTGGCTGGCCGTCGCCGTCCTGGTCATCACCGTCCTCGTGGTGCACGCCATCGCCGACTCCCCGGCCGGGCGCGTGCTGGCCGCGGTCCGCGACGACGAGCGCCGCGTCGGCGTGCTCGGGCTCGACCCGTACCGCTACCGCCTCTTCGCCTTCACCGTCTCCGGCGGCCTGGCCGGCCTGGCCGGCGCGATGTACGCGCTGCTGATCGGCGGCGCCACCCCGCACATCGCCGCCTCCGACCAGACCCTGACCCTGCTGGTGATGGTGGTGCTGGGCGGCCCGGGGACGCGCTGGGGCCCGCTGCTCGGCGGCTTCCTGTTCACGTACCTCGACTACCGGCTGGTCGCCCTGCGCGACTCGGACGCGGTGTCGGGGCTGCCGGGCTTCCTGCGCGGCCCGCTGTCCCAGCCGCTGTTCATCCTGGGCACGGTGTTCATCCTGGCCGTGTACTTCTTCCCGGGAGGCCTGGCCGGCCTTCGCACCCGCCTGGGTCCCTTGGCGAGGTGGATCCCCGAGCGCCGCTGAGCGCCTCCGCGCGACGAGTCCGGGCACCCCTGGGTGGTGCCCGGACTCGTCGTGTTTAGGGCGATATGTCGGGTTGTGGCGATGACCGCCACGCGCATGTAGGTAAATGTATGGATCACCTCCATGGCGACGTTGGAGCCGAGCGCCAAAGCTTGCTTCCAATCCGCCAGAGGAGGTGTCCACTATGGACGGTTCCGCGCTCGTCGCGCGCGGGCTCACGCGGGACTTCCGCGGGTTCCGCGCGGTCGACGGGGTCGATCTCGACGTCGCCGCAGGCAGCGTCCACGCGCTCGTCGGGCCCAACGGGGCCGGCAAGACGACGCTGTTCAACCTGCTCAGCGGGTTTCTCCCGCCGAGCGCCGGGCGCATCGAGCTCGGCGGGCGGGACATCACCGGGCTGGCGCCGGAAAAGGTCGCCCGGCTCGGGATGGCCCGCTCATTCCAGATCGCGAGCCTGTTCCCGCAGCAGACCGTGCGGACCCACGTCGAGCTGGCCCTGCAGGGCGGCACGTCGCTCGGCTGGGCCTTCTGGCGCTCGGAGCGGCCGCTGCGCCGCTTCCGGGCCCGGGCCGGCGAGCTGCTGGAGCGGGTCGGCCTGAGCGCGGCGGCGGAGGAGCCGGCCGGCAGCCTCGCCTACGGCCGCAAGCGGGCCCTGGAGCTGGCGATCGCGCTGGCCCTGGACCCGAAGGTCCTGCTGCTGGACGAGCCGACCGCCGGCATGGGGGTCGAGGACGTCGAGCGGACCGTCGAGCTGATCGGCGCCGTCCGCGACGGCCGGACCGTGGTCCTGGTCGAGCACAACATGAGCGTCGTCGGGCGGCTGGCCGACCGGGTCACCGTGCTGCAGGCCGGCCGGGTGCTCGCCGAGGGCCCCTACGACGAGGTGCGCGCCGACGAGCGCGTCGTCGAGGCCTACCTGGGGAGCGCCGATGCTGCGCATTGAGAAGCTGTCCGCCTGGTACGGCGAGGCCGCCGTCCTGCGCGACGTGGACCTCGAGGTCGGCGAGGGCGAGGTCGTCACGCTGGCCGGGCGCAACGGGGCCGGCAAGACCACCCTGCTGCGCTGCGTCATGGGCCTGCACGACGGGCAGTCCGGCACGGTCGAGCTGGCCGGCGCGGACCTGACCCGCCGCCCGGCCCACCGCCGGGCCCGCGCCGGCCTGGGCTGGGTGCCCGACGACCGCGGCGCCTACGCCACCCTCAGCGTCGCCGAGCACCTCGCCCTGCCGCCCGTGGTCGGCCCCCGGCCCTGGGGGCTCGACGAGATCCACGAGGCCTTCCCGAACCTCTACGAACGCCGGCACAGCCCGGCCACCAAGCTCTCCGGGGGCGAGCAGCAGATGCTCGCGCTGGCCCGGGTGCTGCGCATGGGGGCCACCGTCCTGCTGTGCGACGAGCCGACCGAGGGCCTGTCGCCGCTGCTGGTCGCCCGGGTCGGCGAGATCCTGCGCCGGGCCCGGGACTCCGGCGTCACCGTGCTGCTCGTGGAGCAGAACCTGCGCTTCGCCACCACCGTCGCCGACCGCCATTACCTGCTCGCCGAGGGCCGGATCGCCGGCACTTTCGACAACGCCGACGTGCGCTCCCGCGAGGCCGAGTTCCTCGCGCACCTCGGCATTTGAGTGGAGGTACACCCCAATGAAGAAAGCCATTTCGATCGGCGCCGCCCTGTGCGTCACGCTCGCCGGCTGCGGCGGCGGAGGCCCTCAGAAGTCGGGCGGCGGCGGGCTCACCGGAGACAAGATCGTGCTGGGCGTGCTCAACGACCAGTCCGCCACCTACGCCCAGCTGTCCGGCAAGAACTCCGTCGTGGCCGTGCAGATGGCCATCGACGACTTCAAGGCCAAGTACGGCGACAAGGCCATCACCAAGGACATCACCGTGGTCTCCGCCGACCACCAGAACAAGCCCGACATCGCCAACACCCGGGCCAGCGAGATGTACGACCGCCAGGGCGTCGACGCCATCCTCGACGTGCCCACGTCCTCGGCGGCGCTCAAGGTGGCCGACGTCGCCAAGCAGGCCAAGAAGCTGTACTTCAACATCTCCGGCGCCACCACGGACCTGACCGGCAAGTCCTGCAACAAGTACACGTTCCACTACGCCTACGACACGGCGATGCTGGCCAACGGCACCGGCACCGCGGCCACCCAGGCCGGTGCCAAGAACTGGTACATCGTCTACCCCGACTACGCCTTCGGCCAGGACATGCAGAAGTCCTTCACGGCGGCGGTGCAGAAGGGCGGCGGGACGGTCGTGGCCAGCGACCCGACCCCGTTCCCGAACGACAACTTCTCCACCTTCCTGCTCAAGGCGCCCACGCTCAACCCGAAGCCGGACGTGCTCGGCACCATGCAGGCCGGCGCCGACCTGGTGAACCTGGTCAAGCAGTACAACGAGTTCAAGCTCAAGGACAAGGGCGTCGGGCTGGCGGTGGGCCTCATGTTCCTCACCGACATCCACTCGCTGACCCCGGACGCGCTGGCCGGCACCACGTTCACCGACGCCTGGTACTGGAACTTCGACGAGCGCAACCGCGCCTGGGCCGACAAGTTCTCGGCCAAGGCCGGCGGGCAGCGCCCCACGTTCGCGCACGCGGCCAACTACTCGGCGGCCATGCAGTACCTGGAGGCCGTGCAGGCGGCCGGCACCGACGACGCCGACGCGGTGGTCAAGCAGCTGGAGGGCAAGAAGGTGGACGACTTCTTCCTGCGCAACGGCGAGTTCCGGGCGGCCGACCACCGGGTGCTGCACGACGCCTACCTGGCCAAGGTGAAGCCCTCGGCCGACGTCAAGGAGCCGTGGGACTACGAGCAGATCCTGAAGACCATCCCGGCCCAGGACGCGTTCCGCGCGCCGTCGGCGGACTGCAAGCTCTGATCCGCGATGGGTTTCCTCACCCACACGTTCAACGGACTGGTCGGGGGCGGCTTCTACGCGCTGCTCGCCCTCGGCCTGGCCGTCATCTTCGGCATGCTGCGCGTGGTGAACTTCGCCCACGGCGCGTTCTACATGCTCGGCGCGGTGGGCGCCTTCTTCCTGCTGGATTCCTTCGGGCTCTCGTTCTGGTTGGCGCTGCTGGTCGTACCGCCCGTGCTCGGCCTGCTGGGCGTGGTGCTCGAGCTGACCGTCGTGCGGCGGCTGTCCAGGTTGGACCCGCTGTACAACTTCCTGCTCACCTTCGGCCTGACGCTGATCCTGCAGGACGCCGTGAAGGCCCGCTACGGCTCGCAGTCCAAGCCGTACGACGCCCCGGCCGGGCTGCGCGGCACCGTCGACTTCGGGGTGTTCGACTTCCCGGCGTACCGCGTCTTCGTCTTCGCCGTCGCGATGGCGCTGTGCGTCCTGGTCTGGTGGCTGCTGAGCCGGACCAGGGTCGGGCTGGTGGTCCGGGCCGGCACCGAGCGGCCCGAGCTGACCCGGGCGCTGGGCGTGGACGTCGGGCGCTGGATCGCCCCGGTGTTCGGCTTCGGCGTGGGCCTGGCGGCGCTGGCCGGGGTGCTGGCCGCGCCGGTGCGGGCGGTCAACCCGCTCATGGGCGGCGACCTCGTCATCGGGGTCTTCGCCGTCGTCGTCATCGGCGGGCTGGGCTCGGTCTTCGGGTCGGTCGCGGCCGGCTTCGGCATCGGGCTGCTGCAGGCGTGGAGCGAGGCTTACGCCCCGCCGCTGCTCGCGCAGACCCTCATCTTCCTGGTCATGGCGCTCGTGCTGCTGGTGCGCCCGGCCGGGCTCTTCGGACGGGAGGAGAGCGCAGCATGAAATGGGTGCTCCTGGCCGTTGGCGCCGCGGTCGCGCTCTGGCTGCCCAACGGGATCTACCCGGCGGTGGCCGTCGACATGCTCTGCTGGGCGCTGTTCGCGGTCGCCATCGACCTGCTGCTCGGCTACGGCGGGCTGCTCTCCTTCGGCCACGCCGCCTTCTGGGGTACCTCGGCCTACACCGCCGGGCTGATCGCGGCCAAGGCCGGGGCGCCCTTCCCGGTGGCGGTGCTGGGCGGGGCCCTCGCCGCCGCCGCGCTGGCCGTGCCGATCGGATTCCTGGCGGTACGGCGTACAGGCATCTACTTCGCGATGGTCACCCTGGCCTTCGCGCAGATGATCTACTACGTCGCCAACGCCTGGTCCTCGGTCACCGGGGGCGAGAACGGCCTGCAGAGCGTGCCCCGGGAACTGTTCGGGCTGGACCTGTCGGACCCGTACTACTTCTACTACGCGGCGCTGCCCATCGCCGTGCTGGGCCTGCTGCTGGCCTGGCGGATCGTGCACTCGCCGTTCGGCCGGGTGCTGGTCGCGGTGCGGGACAACCCGGCCCGGGCGCGGGCGCTGGGGTATGCGACCTCGCGGTACAAGTTGCTGGTCTTCGTGCTTTCGGCCTTTCTGGCCGGGCTCGGCGGGGGCCTCTTCGCCGTCGCGCACGGCTTCGTCTCCCTCGACGTCGTGCACTGGACGACGTCGGGCAAGGGCGTGGTGCTGGTCGTGCTCGGCGGGATCGGCACGCTGTGGGGCGGGGTGCTGGGCGCCGCGCTCATGGTCGACCTGGAGGACGTGCTGTCGCAGTCCGGCTTCACCCTGATCGGGCTGGTCACCGGGGGCGTCTTCGTGCTCGTGGTGCTGCTGTTCCGGCGGGGGCTGTGGGGCACGGTCGCCGGTTTATTCCGCAGGTGGCGCCGCGTGTGATGGGACGCACTTTTCAATACGAGACGGTTCCGTATCGGCGTCGCCAGGGCTACGTTGATACGGAACTGTTCCGTATCGTTTTCGCGCGTTCCAATCCAGGGGGAGCAACACCGTGGACGCAGCAACCCAGGCAGCACCGAACACAGGACACCCGCGTCGCTGGGCGATCCTCGGCGTGCTCGTCATCAGCCTGCTCGTGGTCGTGTTGGACAACACCGTCCTCAACGTGGCCATGCGCACCATCGCCGACCCGCAGAAGGGCCTGGGCGCGACCCAGAGCCAGCTGGAGTGGGCGATCAACTCGTACACGCTGGTCTTCGCCGGCCTGCTCTTCACCGCCGGCATCCTCGCCGACCGCCTCGGCCGGCGCATCACCCTCACCGTGGGCCTGGCGCTGTTCGGCATCGCCTCGCTCGTCTCGGCGTACTCCGGCTCGCCCGACCAGCTGATCTGGGCCCGCGCCCTGATGGGCCTCGGCGCCGCGGCGGTCATGCCCTCGACCCTGTCGATCATCGCCAACGTCTTCGACCCGCGCGAGCGCGGCCGCGCCATCGGCGTGTGGGCCGGCGCCGTCGGCCTGGGCGTCGCGATCGGCCCGATCGTCGGCGGCCTGCTGCTCGAGCACTTCTGGTGGGGCTCGGTCTTCCTGATCAACGTCCCGATCGTGATCGTGGGCCTGATCCTGGTCAACACGCTCATCCCCGAGTCGCGCGACCCGCGCCCGGGCCGCATCGACATCGTCGGCGTGCTGCTGTCCATCGTCGGCCTCACCTTGTTGACGTACGGCGTGATCGAGGGCGGCGACAAGGGCTTCGGCAAGCCGGAGGCCTGGGGCACGCTGGCCGCCTCGGCGGTCGTGATGGCCGCGTTCGTGATCTACGAGCGGCGCATCGAGTTCCCGTCGCTGGACGTGCGGCTGTTCTCCAACAGCAAGTTCAGCGCCTCGACCGGCATGATCGGCCTGGTCTTCTTCGCGGCCATGGGCATCATGTTCATCAGCGCCTTCTACCTGCAGCTGGTCCGCGGCTACGGCCCGCTGGCCTCCGGCGCCCTGTTCGTCCCGTTCGCCGCGGCCCAGATGATCTTCGCCCCGCGCAGCGCCGCGATGGTCAAGCGCTTCGGCCCGAAGGCGGTCAGCACCACCGGTCTCCTGCTCGTCGCGGTCGGCCTGGCCTCGTGGATGTTCATCACCGCGACCACCCCGATCTGGGTCGTCGGCGCGCTGTTCTTCCTCATGGGCGTCGGCATGGCCAACGTGATGCCGCCCGCGACGGAGTCCATCATGTCGTCGCTTCCCCGGGAGAAGGCCGGCGTCGGATCGGCCGTCAGCAACACCATCCGGCAGGTCGGCGGCGCCCTCGGCGTGGCCGCCCTCGGGGCCGTCGTCTCCTCGGTCTACCGCGACCACGTCTCCAGCGCCACGGCGAACCTGCCGGCCGCCGCGAAGGACGCCGCGGGCGAGTCGATCTCCGGTGCGTACGGCGTGGCGGCACACGCCGGGTCCGCCGGGCCGGCGCTGATCCAGCACGCCAACGACGCCTTCATCGCGGCCATGCACAACGCCGCCGTCGGCTCCGCGATCTTCGCCATCCTCGGCGCGGTCGTGGCCGTCGTCTGGCTGCCCGGCAAGCGCCCCGCCTCCGCCCCCGCGCCGACCAGCGCCGAGGGCCTGGCCGAGGAGCAGGGTGTAGAGCTGGTGACGGTCGGTGAATGAGGGCGCGAGGAAACCGGTGAGTAGCTTCGGTGTGAAAACTCGGTAACAATGGAGACTATGACGCTCAGCGTGGATGCGGTGCCTGACCAGGACCGAAAGGGTCCTGGCCGGCCCCGTAGCGCCCGGGTCGACGAGGCGATCGTCGAGGCGGTGTTCGAGTTGCTCAGCGCCGGCCAGAGCGCCGACGGCATCTCGATCGAGGCGGTCGCCGCGAAGGCCGGCGTCGGCAAGGCGACGATCTACCGCCGCTGGCCGAACAAGGAAGCGCTGCTCATCGACGCCGTACTGGCCATGAAGGGCCCCCTGCCCGAGCCGCGCGGCGAGTCGGCGCGCGACGACCTGGTGATACTGGTCGCCGCGATGCGCAACAAGCGCATGGAGCAGTACGGCAAGGCCACCGCCTGCCTGATGCCCGAGCTGTTCAAGAGCCCGGAGATGCACCGCGTCTACCAGGGCGTCGCGGAGCCCCGCCGCGAGCTGATGCGGTCGGTGTTGCGCCGCGGCATCGCCTCGGGCGAGCTACGCGCCGACCTGGACGTCGAGATGTCGGTGCTGGTCCTGTCGGGGCCGACCTTGGCTCAGAACATGCTGCGCTGGAACCCGAACGTGCCGGACGACAACTTCGCCGAAAGCCTGGTGGACTTCGTCCTGCGCGGCGCGCACGCCTGATCGCGTCCTCTCCTGCACCCCGGCCCGGCCCGCTCTCCCGAGCGGCGCCGGGCCGGCGCATTCCGTCCCGGCACAGCGCTGCGGCCCGGCATGGCGCTGCTGGGCCGGCGGTTCTGCCCCCGCGGCTGCTGGCCCGCGTTCTTGCGGCCCGCTGCGTCGGCCCGGCGGTCCTGCCCCCGCGGGTGCTGGCCCGCGTTCATGGGGCCGCTGCGTCGGCCTGGCGGTTCTGACCCGCGGGTGCTGGTTGGCGTTGTTGCGGCCTGTGGCGTCTGTCCGGCGGGTTTCGGCCCGCGGCGTAGGTCTGTGTGCCTCCGGGCGGCCTCCGTCGTCGTCCACTTTGGCGCTCCGCGGGTCGGGGTCAGCGCCACCTCGACCCGCAGGACGGGTGTCGCGCCCACATCGCAGCTCAGCGCGCCAGCCCCCACTGAACGGCCGGTCACTTGTTGTCACAATGGTCCTCGCGCGAGCGGGCGTGCGCCATTTGACATTCTGCGCGGACTTCGGGGCGGTGATTCCGGCCGGGTGCTGGGACAATTAGGTACATGGGGCAGTTGCAATTGTTCACCAAGACGGAATTGGCTGCCATGCGCGATCGGACGAGGTCGCGTCGTTATTCTCCGACAAATGAGCAGTTTCGCAAGGAACATGCTCGACATCGAGCCTGGGGCTTGGCCAGGCGGCACGCGGAGCGACTGCGCCGCGTGCGTGGCGACACCCCAGCACACGAGCCGCCGCCGCCTGTCATGCCACCTGAGCAGGTCATACATCCCGCGCCGCACGAGACGAACGGCGCTACACACCCGCCGGTGCGGCGCGCGGCAATACGTGCAGCCGTGACCAGCAAGATGCGGCCGCCGACGCATTGCACTCGTCGTTCGACAATGCCAGGCATGCCAGGACGCCATTGTCTATTGCGCCCGGCCGCTCCACCGCCGATCACTCAATGTCGCGATGGGCCTCGCGCCGATGAGCGTGGTCTGTGGCGCATCGGGCCGCAGAGCATTTTCATGACCCGGCCGGGGCCGTGCTCGCGATTCGCAGCTCGGTGGCGAAAAACCCGCGGCGGTGGGAGGCGTTCGGGAGCGGGCGGTGCTCAATGGTCGGCGCGGGCAACGCGAACAGATGCCGCGTTATTGCTGCAACCGGTTCAGGCGCAGGGCCAGCTGAACCTCCAGGGCGCGTTCCGGCTTCTGCCAGTCCGGGCCGAGGAGCTGTGCGATCCGCTCGAGGCGCTGCGTGACCGTGTTGACGTGGACGTGCAACACCTCAGCAGCCCGGGCCAGGCTGCCGCCCACGCCGAAGTACGACTCCAGGGTCTTCACCAGGGCCGTGCCCCGCCGGGCGTCGTAGTCGACGACCGGGCCGATGGTGCTGGCGAGGAAGGCGCGCACGTCCCGGTCGCGTCCGTCCGGGGCCGAGCCCAGCAGCAGCCCCACGAAGCCCAGCTCGGCCGTGCTGGCGCCGGTGCCGGTGCGGCCCAGTGCGGTCAGGGCGGTGACGCAGCGGTCCGCGTCGCGGTAGGCGGCGGCGATCGCCTCCGGGGTGGTGGCCGGGCCGCCCGCGCCGGCGGTCACCGGGCGGGCCAGGAGCTTGCCCAGGTCGCGGGCGACCAGGCGGGCGGCGGCGCCAGGGTTGTCGCCGGGGATGAGCAGCACCACGTGGCCGTCGCGGGCGGCGGCGAGGCCGGACCGGGTCTGGGCGTAGGTCTGGGCCCACGAGACGGCCCGCTGGCGGATCGAGCCGCCGGTGAGGGCTTCGGCGCCGATGGCGACCAGGACGTTCGGGGCGTCGAGGTCCACGCCGAGGCGCTTGGCCCGGGCGCGCAGCGCGTCGGCGTCGCGGACCGGGCGGGTGATGGCGTCGTCGAGGAGTTCGCCGCGGACCCGGCCTTCGGCCTCGGCGACGGTACGGCGGAACAGCTGCAGCAGCGCCGTGACGACGGCGGCGCGCTCGAGGATGCGCTGGTCGGCGTCGACCAGGGAGCTGTCGGGGCGCAGGACCAGGGCGCCGAGGTTCTCCGCGCCCGCGACGACGGCGGCCAGCCACAGCTGACCCCGGCGGACGCTGCGGCCCTCGGTGCGGGAGGCGGCCAGGGCCTCGGCGATCGCGCTGGGGTCCGGCTGGGCCAGCTCGCCGACCAGGGCGAGCGTGCGGTTCTCGGCGTCCAGGACGAGGAGGGAGCCGCCGAGGACCTCGACGACGACCGCGGCGACGTCCTCGACGCCGGCTCCCCGCAGTACGAGTGCGGTCATTCGATCATGAGCGGCGGCGGCGCGCTCGACCGAGTCGCTGTGCGCGCGGATGACGCCGTTGGCGGCGGACAGCTCCTCCAGGGCGGCCTGGGTCTCGCCGAGGAGGCGGGCGGTGTCGATCGCGACGGCGGCGTTGGCGGCGAGGGAGACGAGCAGCGACACCTCCTCGCGGGCGAAGGGGCGGGCGGAGCGGTTGGCCGCGTAGAGCACGCCGATGATCCGGGATCCGAGCCGCAGCGGTACCCCGAGGATCGCCACCAGCCCTTCCTCGCCCACGCCGGCGTCGATGTCGCCGGTGTGCCGGAAGCGGGCGTCGCGCGGATAGTCGGCGGTCACGTAGGGGCTGCCGGTCTGCGCGACCAGCCCGCCGAGGCCGGCCCCCATGGGCAGGCGAAGGGCCTGGAAGCGGGCGGAGATCGAGCCGTCGGTCACCCGCATGTACGTGTCGCCGTGGGCCTCGTCGTTGAGCGTCATGTAGGCCACGTCCGCGCCGAGCAGCGTCCTCGCGCGGTGCACGATGGCGGCCAGCACGGCGTCAACGTCGCGCAGGCCGGCCAGGTCGCTGGCGGTGTCGAAGAGGCCGGAGAGCTCCTCCTCGCGCCGCCGGCGCCGCTCCAGCAGGGCGCGCACGCGCAGGGCCACGACCTTGGCCTGCTCCAGCTCGTCGATCCGATCGGGCGGAAGGCCGGCGCTGCGGGCGGCGACGAGCGGGCCCTCGAACTCGACGGCGGCCGCCTCACGGGCCAGCAGCTCGAGGTACTCCAGCATCGTCACACGCCCTAGTGTGCGGTCCAGCCGCCGTCGATCGACAGCGAAGTGCCCGTGATGAAGCCCGCGACGTCGGTGCAGAGGTAGGCGACGAGCTCGGCGACCTCGGCCGGCTCGATGAGCCGCTTGACCGCCGCGCTGGTCAGCATGATCTTCTCGACGACCTCGGACTCGGGAATGCCGTGGGTGCGGGCCTGGTCGGCGATCTGCCCCTCGACCAGCGGGGTGCGCACGTAGGCGGGGTTGATGCAGTTGGCGGTGACCCCGTGCGGCGCGCCCTCCAGGGCGACCGTCTTCGACAGGCCCTCCAGGGCGTGCTTGGCGGTCACGTACGCGGCCTTGAAGGGGGAGGCGCGCAGGCCGTGCACCGACGAGATGTTCACGATGCGGCCCCAGTTCCCGGCGTACATGTGCGGCAGCACGGCCCGCACCAGCCGGAAGGGGGCGGCCACCATCACGGCCTGGATGTAGCCGAAGCGCTCCGGCGGGAACTCTTCCAGCGGCGCCACGTGCTGCAGGCCGGCGTTGTTCACCAGGACGTCGGCGTCGAGGTGCCCGGCCAGGCGGTGCTCGATCTCGTCGAGGTCGGCCAGGTCGGCCACGACGGGGACCACGCCGGCCTCGTCGGCGAGCGTCTTGAGCGGCTCCGCGTCGCGGTCCACGGCGACCACGCGCGCCCCGGCGGCGGCCAGGCGCGCCGCCACGCTGCGGCCGATGCCGCTGCCGGCCCCGGTGACCAGCGCGGTGCGTCCCCGGAGGTCCAGGGCGACCACGTGCTGCGGGGAAACGGGGTGTGGCGTCGTCATGGCGGGAAACGTACGAGGCTTGGCGCGCCCGTCCCATGGGGGCCACCCACATACCTTTCGGCCCTTCGGTGTGTGTGTCGTGGCGAAGGTCCTTCACGATCGTCCGCTAGGGTGTCGAACACACGTATGAGGGGGTGTCGGGTGCGCGTGCTCGGGGTCGACCCGGGGCTGACCCGGTGCGGCGTCGCGGTGGTCGACGGCCTGCCGGGGCGCCCCTGCAAGCTCGTGCACGTCGAGGTGGTCCGCAGCGACCCCGACATGGACCTGTCGCTGCGGCTGCTCAAGCTCGACCGGCGCCTGGCCGAGGTGGTGGCCGAGCACGAGCCGGAGAGCGCCGCCGTGGAGCGGGTCTTCAGCCAGCACAACGTGCGCACCGTGATGGGGACCGCGCAGGCCGGGGCGGTGGCCATCCTCGCCGCCGCGCGGGCCGGCCTGCCCGTGCAGATGTACACCCCGAGCGAGGTCAAGGCGGCCGTCAGCGGCAACGGCAACGCCGACAAGGCACAGGTCACCGCGATGGTGACAAAGCTGCTGCGACTCGAGGTGGCGCCGCGCCCGGCCGACGCCGCCGACGCCTTAGCCTTGGCCATCTGTCATGTCTGGCGGGGCGGGGCGCGCGAGCGCCTGGGTGCCGCATTGAGGAGGGCCCGGTGATCGCGAGCGTTCGCGTCTGGCGGGGCGGGGCGCGCGAGCGCCTGGGTGCCGCATTGAGGAGGGCCCGGTGATCGCGAGCGTTCGCGGCAAGGTGATGGCGGTGTCGCCGGAGGGCGCGGTCATCGAGGTCGGCGGCGTCGGGCTGCTCGTGCAGTGCTCCGCGCACACGCTGGCCGACCTCCGGGTGGGGACCGAGACCCGGCTGGCCACGTCGCTGGTGGTCCGGGAGGACTCGCTCACCCTCTACGGCTTCGCCGACGACGAGGCCCGGCAGCTCTTCGAGCTCCTGCAGACGGCCACCGGGGTCGGGCCCCGCCTCGCCCAGGCCGTCCTGTCCGTCCATACCCCTGATGTCGTACGGCGGGCAATCTCCGGCGGCGACACCTCCACGCTGACAAGGGTCCCCGGCATCGGCAAGAAGGGGGCCGAGCGCCTGGTGCTGGAGCTGCGCGACAAGATCGGTGCGCTGCCGGGCGACGGCGCGGCGCTGGTCGGCGTCGGGGCCGGCGCGCTGTGGCACGACCAGGTCCGCCAGGCCCTCGTCGGGCTCGGCTGGACCGCCGGCCAGGCCGACCAGGCGGTGTCCGCGGTCGCCGAGCAGCTCGACGGGGGGACCACGCCGCCCGTGCCGGTCCTGCTGAAGCAGGCCATCCGGATGCTGGGCACCCTGCGATGACCGACCCCCTGATCAGCGCGTTCGCCTCCGACGAGGACGCGGTCGCCGACCAGTCCGTCCGCCCGAAGCGGATGAGCGAGCTGATCGGCCAGCACCGGGTCCGCGAGCAGCTGCACCTGCTGCTGCAGAGCGCGCTGCGCCGAGGCAGTCCGCCCGACCACATCCTGCTGTCCGGCCCGCCGGGGCTGGGCAAGACCACGCTGGCCATGATCGTCGCCGCCGAGCTGGGCGCCGGGCTGCGGATGACCAGCGGGCCGGCCATCGAGCGGGCCGGCGACCTGGCCGCCGTGCTCACCAGCCTGCAGCACGGCGACGTGCTGTTCATCGACGAGATCCACCGCATCGCCCGGCCGGCCGAGGAGCTGCTGTACAGCGCCATGGAGGACTTCCGGGTCGACGTGGTGGTCGGCAAGGGCCCCGGCGCGACCGCCATCCCGCTCGACGTCGAGCCGTTCACGCTGGTCGGCGCCACGACCCGCAGCGGCCTGCTCACCGGCCCGATGCGGGACCGCTTCGGGTTCGTCGGGCAGCTCGAGTTCTACGAGCCCGAGGAGCTGGAGCAGATCATCTCGCGGTCGGCGCGGATTCTCGACGTACCGATCATGGAGGAGGGGGCGGTGGAGATCGGGCGGCGCTCCCGGGGCACCCCCCGCATCGCCAACCGGCTCCTGCGCCGGGTCCGCGACTACGCCGAGGTGCGCGGCAACGGCGTGGTCGACCTGAGGGCGGCCCGGGCCGCCCTGCGGGTGTACGACGTCGACGATCTCGGCCTCGACCGGCTGGACCGCGCCGTGCTCATGGCCCTGCTGCGGGCCGGCGGCGGGCCGGTCGGCCTGTCCACCCTCGCGGTCGCCGTCGGTGAGCAGCCCGATACGGTGGAGGAGGTCTGCGAGCCGTTCCTGCTGCGTTCGGGCCTCATCGCACGCACTCCACGTGGCCGTGTGGCCACGGCAAGCGCATGGCGCCACGTTGGAATCCCAGCTCCCGCTGGTACCGTCGGGGGCGGAAATCCCGCAAGCGGCTTGTCACAAACACCGGATCTGTTCAGCTTGGAGCCTTAGCTCCCGGCGTGTCGTGATACGACCGTGACAGATGCCGGTCTGCGTGGTCTCCGACACACCGACTAGACTCGCCGCGATCCGCTGCGCGGATGCAGTCAACTCGAACAGGGAAGGCCACCACTCGTGTTTTTCGCCGACGCCAACTCGGGCGGCAGCAGCGCACTTCCGCTCCTCGTCGTCGTCGCCTTCGCGGCCTTCGTGTACTTCCTCATGATCCGCCCGCAGCAGAAGCGCCGCCGCGAGGTCGAGAACATGCAGTCCGCAATGGGCATCGGCGACGAGGTCGTGACCGTCGGCGGGCTGTACGGCACGGTGGTCGAGATCGTCGACGACACCGTGCTCCTGGAGATCGCGCCGGGCGTCACCGCCAAGTACGCCCGTGCGGCCATCGGCAAGGTCAACAAGAAGGCGGCCGTCGACGAGGACACCGCCGACGAGGAGTCCGACGAGTCGGGTTCCTCCACGACGGACGCCGACTGAAGTCCCGCTCGTAAGCCCGCTCTGTTGAAACATTCACGCCGCGCGAACCCCGCCGGCGTCGTGTAGGGAGACCCGACAGCCGTGGCACAACCTCAGGCACCGATGCGCCCGAGCCGCCAGCTCGCAGTGCTGGCCGCCATCTTCATCGTGCTCGCCGCCATCGTATGGTTCGGCGGCAAGGGCGGATGGCGTGACCGGCTCGAGCCCAAGCTCGGCCTTGACTTGATCGGCGGGACCACGGTCACGCTGCAGGCCCAGAACCTGGAGGGCAACAAGCCGCCCACCCAGGACCAGATGGAGACCGCCCGCCGCATCATCGACCAGCGGGTCAACGGCCTGGGCGTCGCCGAGGCCGAGGTCGTCGTCGAGGGCAACAACAACATCGTCGTCTCCCTGCCCGGTAAGAGCGACGACCGGCTGAAGCAGATCGGCCAGACCGCCGAGCTGCGCTTCCGCACGGTGCTCAACCAGACCAGCGACACCGGCGCGACCAACCCGTCGGCCTCGCCCAGCACGCCGGCCTCCCCCAGCGCCTCGGCGCCGGCCTCCCCGAGCGGGTCCGCCTCGGCCCAGCCGCCGGCCAGCTCGGCGGCGCCGTCGGCCTCGGCCACCCCGACGCCTAGTGGCAGCGAGGCCGCCGCGGGCGCCTCGGCCTCCGCGTCGGAGTCGGTCGCCCCGGACGTCGCCACCCAGCGCGCCGCGGTGCAGAAGAAGCTCGGTGCCAGCGTCTGGGCCGCCGCGCTCGCCGAGCAGTCGCCCGTCGACTTCAGCCAGGCGCCGGACAAGGCCGACCAGTACAAGGGCTTCAAGGACCTGACGCCGGACGAGGTCGCCGTGCTGCCGACCTCGATGCAGTACAACATCCCGTACATCAACTGCGACAAGCTCAACCACCGGCCCGTCGGCTCGATCCGCAGCGAGAAGGAGCAGGTCGTCGCCTGCGGCCCCGGCGTCAAGTACCAGCTCGACGTGGCCAAGGTCCTCGGCACCGACGTGTCGAAGGCCAGCTCCGGCATCAACTCGCAGAACGGCAAGTGGACGGTCAACCTGTCCTTCCACAGCGACGGGCAGAACCGCTGGACCGACCTGACCCGCGAGGCCTACAACAACGGCACCGACAGCAAGCAGGTCGCCGTGGTCCTCGACAACGATGTGGTCTCGGCCCCGACGATCCAGAACGTGATCCCGGGCGACGCGGAGATCAGCGGCACGTTCACCAAGAGCGAGGCTCAGCTGCTGGCCAGCCAGCTCAACTACGGCGCCCTGCCGCTGTCGTTCAAGTCGCAGGACGCGCAGAGCATCTCGGCCACCCTGGGCAGCTCCCACCTGGAGGCGGGCCTGCTCGCCGCCGGCATCGGCCTGCTGCTGGTCGTGCTCTACTCGTTCTTCTACTACCGGCTGCTCGGCGGCGTCATCATGATCAGCCTCCTGCTCTCCGGCGTGCTGGTCTTCATGGCGCTGATCGTCCTGGGCCGCTGGATCGGCTTCACGCTGAGCCTCGCCGGCTTCGCGGGATTCATCGTCTCCCTCGGTGTGGCCGCTGACTCGTTCGTCATCTACTTCGAACGGCTCAAAGATGAGATCCGCGACGGCAGAAGCCCACGCAGCGCGGTGCCGCGCGCCTGGGTCCGGGCCCGCCGCACGATCATCTCGGCCAACACGATCACCCTGATGGCCGCGGCGATCCTCTACTTCGTCTCGATCGGCTCGGTCAAGGGCTTCGCCTTCGCCCTGGGCGTGGCGACGATCCTCGACCTCGTGGTGGTGTTCCTCTTCCGCCATCCGATCATGACGCTCTTCGCTCGCAGCAAGGCATTCTTGTCACCGAGGGTCAGTGGTCTCGGGCGCGTGCTGGAGCACGCCCCGGCGACCGACGCGGGCTCCGCGACCCGTCGTAACCGCCCGAAGGAGGCCTGACGATGAGCGCCAGTGGCATCGCAGCCCGGCTCTACCGTGGTGAGGCCGGCGTCGACATCGTGGGCCGCCGCAAGGTCTGGTTCATCGTCGCCGGCGTGGCGATCGCGATCGCGATCGCGAGCATGCTGGTCCGCGGCTTCACCCTCGGCATCGAGTTCGAGGGCGGCAACCAGTACAACGTGCCGGTCAAGGTCGGCACGCTGGACCAGGTGGAGCAGGCGTTCACCGACGCCGGCGTCTCGGTCAAGACCGGGCAGACGGTCGGCGACAGCCAGTACATCATCAAGACCGAGCTGATCAACGACGCCGCCCGGCAGACGGAGATCAAGGACTCGGTCGCCAAGCACTTCAACATCGACACGTCGCAGATCAGCGACAGCGCGGTGAGCACCTCGTGGGGCGGCCAGGTCACCAACAAGGCGGCGCTGAGCCTCGCGATCTTCCTCGCCGCCGTGCTGGTGTACCTCATCGCCCGGTTCGAGTGGCGGATGGCCGCGGCCGCGGTCGCCTCGCTGCTGCTCGACCTGATCTTGACGGGCGGCGTGTATTCGCTGGTCGGCTTCGAGGTCACCCCGTCGACCGTCATCGGCTTCCTGACGATCCTCGGTTTCGCGCTCTACGACGTCGTCGTGGTGTTCGACAAGGTGCAGGAGAACACCCGGGGCATCACCGGCTCCAGCACGATGACGTACTCCGAGGCGGCCAACCTGGCGGTCAACCAGACGCTGATGCGCTCCATCAACACCGGCCTGGTGGCACTGCTGCCGGTCGGTGGCCTGCTCTTCATCGGCGCCGGCCTGCTGGGCGCCGGCACGCTGAAGGACCTCGGCCTGGTGCTCTTCATCGGTATGGGCGTCGCGGTGTACTCGTCCATCTTCTTCGCCACGCCCGTGCTGGCCGAGCTCAAGAGCCGCGAGCCGCGGCTGCAGCAGCACGCCAACCGGATCCAGAACAAGCGCGTGGCGCAGGCCAAGGAGCAGGCGCAGCGGGCCAAGAGCCCGGCCCTGGACAGCGACGGGGTGCCGGTCGGCGCGAAGGCGGCGGTCGAGCGCTCGGAGCTGGCCGGCGCGGCGCCCCGGCCGGGCGCGCGCCCGGCGGCCCGGCCCGGCCAGGGCAAGCGACCCCGCGCGGGCGGCCGTCCCAGTGGGGGCGGCGCTCGGCGGTAGCCGAAGGGCTGTGAGAATCGACGGGCGCCGCGCATGCGGCGCCCGTTCGCTTTTGTCGGGAGGAGCCCCGGGTGGAGATCGCCGAGCTGGTCGCGAGCAAGGTGCTGGACGTCCCCGACTTCCCGAAGCCCGGGATCGTGTTCAAGGACCTCATGCCGCTCTTCGCCGACGGGCCGGCCTTCGCCGCCGCGATCGACGCGATCATCGCCGTGCAGGGGGTGGACAGCTTCGACGTGGTGGCCGGGATCGAGGCCCGCGGGTTCGTGGTCGCCGCCGCCATCGCCTACGCCACCGGCCGGGGCGTGGTGCCGATCCGCAAGGCCGGCAAGCTGCCCCGGGACACCGTGTCGGCGAGCTACGCGCTGGAGTACGGCGAGGCCACCCTCGAGGTGCACGCCGACGCCTTCATGGCGGGGGAGCGGGTGCTGCTCGTCGACGACGTGCTGGCCACCGGCGGCACCGCCGCCGCCACCCTGGGGCTCATCGAGCAGGCCGGCGGGCGGGTCAGCGGCTTCAGCGTCGTGCTGGAGCTGTCGTTCCTCGATGGGCGGTCCCGGCTTGCCCCGCGCCCGGTTCATGCCCTGTTGACCGTCTGAGGGGCGTTGCTCAGGCGTTTCCACGCAGTTGCGGGCCTGTCCGCTAACAGGAAATCCCGGCGGGGCCGGGTAAGCTTGCGGTTCGAAACGTTGTCGGCGTGAGGAGCGGCCGGTGACCGGCGACATCGCACCCCCCATGGAGGGTACGGTCGACCACGTGCAGGATGAACCGCAGGACGTCCGCGAAGCTGGCCCGCCGGAGACGGCGGAGGCGGGCGGCGTGGTGCTGCAGTTCCCCGTCGCCCCCAACGGCACCCCCCAGCGCCGGTCCACCGACCGGCCCGGCGGGTCGACCGGGTCGGGGGCCGGGCGCCGCCCGCCCGAGGAGATCCTCGGCGAGGACACCGAAGACCTGACCGATGCGGCCGGGGGCGTCACGGGCGCCGTCGCCGGCATCGTGGGCGCCGCGCCGACCGGCCGCCGGGTGCGGGCCCGGCTGGCCCGCTTCAACGCGCCCTGGCAGAGCCCCTCGGTCAGCGAGGTGCTGGAGCCGCTGATCGCCCAGCACAAGGCCAGCCACCCGAAGGCCGACGTGCGCCTGCTCCAGCGGGCCTACGACATGGCCGAGCACTTCCACAAGGGGCAGTACCGCAAGTCCGGCGACCCCTACATCACGCACCCGCTCGCCGTCGCCACCATCCTCGCCGACCTGGGTATGGACACCACCACGCTGGTCGCCGCCCTGCTGCACGACACGATCGAGGACACCGAGTACACGATCGAGCGCATGCAGGTCGACTTCGGCGGCGAGGTGGCGCTGCTCGTCGACGGCGTGACCAAGCTCGACAAGGTCAAGCTGGGCGACGCGGCCAAGGCCGAGACGATCCGCAAGATGGTCGTGGCCATGGCCAAGGACCCGCGGGTGCTGGTGATCAAGCTCGCCGACCGGCTGCACAACATGCGCACCCTGACCTTCCTGCCCCGCCCCAAGCAGGAGCAGAAGGCCAAGGAGACGCTCGAGATCCTGGCCCCGCTGGCCCACCGCCTGGGCATGAACACGATCAAGTGGGAGCTGGAGGACCTGGCGTTCCGCACGCTGTTCCCCAAGCGCTTCGACGAGATCAGCCGGCTCATCGCCGAGCACACGCCCCAGCGCGACTCCCTGCTGCGCACGGTGACCCAGAAGGTGGCCAACGACCTCAAGGCTGCCAAGATCAAGTCTGAGGTCACCGGCCGGCCGAAGCACCTGTACTCCGTGTACCAGAAGATGATCGTGCGCGGCCGCGACTTCGGCGACATCTACGACCTGGTCGGCGTGCGCATCCTGGTCGACACGGTGCGCGACTGCTACGCGGCGCTCGGTGTGATCCACGCGAACTGGCAGCCCGTGCCGGGCCGGTTCAAGGACTACATCGCCATGCCGAAGTTCAACATGTACCAGTCGCTGCACACGACGGTCATCGGACCCACCGGCAAGCCCGTCGAGCTGCAGATCCGCACCTACGCGATGCACCGCACCGCGGAGTACGGCATCGCCGCGCACTGGCGCTACAAGGAGACGAAGAACGCCACGATCGCCGGCCCGCCGGCGCACATCGACGAGATGACCTGGCTGCGGCAGCTGCTGGACTGGCAGCGCGAGGCGAGCGACCCGAGCGAGTTCCTCGACGCGCTGCGCTTCGACCTGTCCAGCCAGGAGGTGTACGTCTTCACGCCCAAGGGCGACGTCATCGCGCTGCCCACCGGCTCCACCCCGGTCGACTTCGCCTACGCGGTGCACACCGAGGTTGGGCACAAGTGCATCGGGGCGCGGGTCAACGGCAAGCTGGTGCCGCTGGAGAGCACCCTGTCCAACGGCGACGTGATCGAGATCTTCACGTCGAAGTCGGAGACCGCCGGCCCCACGCAGGACTGGCTGGGCTTCGTCAAGAGCCCCCGGGCCCGCACCAAGATCCGGCAGTACTTCAACAAGGAGCGCCGCGAGGAGGCGATCGAGGCCGGCAAGGAGGCGATCGTCAAGGCGATGCGCAAGCAGGGGCTGCCGCTGCAGCGCCTGCTCACGTCCGAGTCGCTGATGACCATCGCCCGCGAGCTGCACCTCACCGACGTGGCCGCCCTCTACGCCGCGGTCGGCGACGGCCAGGCCTCGGCGCAGTCCATCGTGCAGCGGCTGGTGGCCGGCTACGGCGGCGAGGAGGGTGCGGTCGAGGACATCGCCGAGACGGCGATTCCCACTCGACCGGCCCGGACGCGTACCGCCGCCTCGGACCCCGGCGTGGAGGTCCTCGGCGTCGACGACGTGTGGATCAAGCTGGCCCGCTGCTGCACGCCGGTCCCCGGGGACGCGGTGTTCGGCTTCGTGACGCGCTCCGGCGGGGTCAGCGTGCACCGCGACGACTGCGCCAACGCGGCGGACCTCAAGGAGCAGCCCGAGCGGGTCCTGGAGGTCAGCTGGAAGCCGACGAGCGCGTCGACCTTCCTGGTGGCCATCCAGGTCGAGGCCCTCGACCGGCACAAGCTCCTGGCCGACGTGACCCGGGTGCTGTCCGACGAGAAGGTCAACATCCTGTCCGCGACGGTCACCACGACCCGCGACCGGGTGGCGATCAGCCGGTTCTCGTTCGAGATGGCGGACCCGAAGCACCTCAACCACCTGCTGGCGGCCGTGCGGCGCATCGACGGCGTCTACGACGCCTACCGGGTCACGTCCGGCGCCTGAGACGTCGCTTGCGGCGCCTGAGACGAAATGAGGGCCGCCCCCACGCGGGGGCGCCCCTCATTTCGTCTGAGCTGGTTACGGCTGCGGGGCGCTCATCGTCAGGGACTTGATGTTCACCTCGGTCTTCGGCTTGCCCTCGGCGGGCGGGGTCGACGGGTCGGCCGACGGCCCGGCCTGCACGCCCGCCGCGGCGACCTTCTTGACCAGGTCGAGGCCCTCGGTCACGCGGCCGATGACCGTGTAGGCCGGCTGGAGCTGGGCGCTGTCCTCGATGTCCTTGTACACGATGAAGAACTGGCTGCCCGTGGACGCCGGCTGGCTGTTGTTCGCCATCGCGACCACGCCCTCGCCGTAGGCCGGACGCTTGTCCGTCGGGAGGTTCTCCTGCGCGTAGCGGTAGCTCGGGCCGCCGTAGCCGGTGCCGGACGGGTCGCCGCACTGCAGCACGTACACCTGCTGCAGCACGAGGCGGTGGCAGCTCGTGTTGTCGAAGAACTTCTTGCTCGCCAGGTAGGTGAAACTTTCCGCGGCGCACGGCGCGTGGGCGGTGTCGACCTCGACCTTGATGGTGCCGACGGAGGTGTCCAGCGTCATCGTCTGGGTGCCGGTGCGGGCCTCGCCGGTGGCGGGGGGCATGCCGACGTCCTTGGTGTACTTGGCCGTCTCCGGGTCCGGCGAGGCGGAGGCGCTCGGGTCGGCCAGCGGCAGGAACGAGCAGGTCGTCGGCGTGGCCGAGGGGTCGGCCGCGGCCTGTTCCTTCTTGTCGCCGTTGCTGGTCACCGCGATGACCACCCACGCCGCGGCGAGCAGCACGATCAGGGCGCCCGCCCCAGCGGCGATCGTCGTGTTCCGACGCCGCCGGAGCCGGGACTGCTCGGCGCGTACGCCCATCTCCCGCTCCAGCCGCGCACGCGCTGCAGCGCGCTGGCGGTCCCGGTTGGTGGTCACGGTCTGTACTCCTTGCTCAACAGGGAAGGGATGGGATGACTACGACTACGACTACGACTTGCTGCTCGGCGTGCCGGCCGAGGGAGCGGCCGAGGTGCCGGGCGCCGTGGACGGCGCCGCCGAGGTCGAGGGGACCGGGGTCGGCTGGGACTCGTCCGGCGCGGTGTCGGTGACGGTCAGCGAGCTGATCTTCACGTCCTCCTTGGGCTTGCCGTCGGCCGAGCCGTCGGCGGTGCCGGTCTGGCCGATCTTCTGCAGCACGTCCAGGCCGCCCGTGATGGTGCCGAAGACGGTGTAGTCGGCCGGGTACTGCACGTCCTTGAAGACCAGGAAGAACTGGCTGCTGTTGCTGTCCGGCTGCGCCGAGTGCGCCATCGCGATGGTGCCCATCGGGTACAGCGCGTTGGTGCTCGCGTCGGCCGAGGGGGCCGCGTCCGCGCTCGGGGCCGCCGACGGGGCCATCGGCGACGGCACGTTCTCGTTCGGGAAGCGGTAGGCCGGGCCGCCGCTGCCCGTGGCGGACGGGTCGCCGCACTGCAGGATCGCGTCGGTCACCCGGTGGCAGGTCGTGTTGTTGAAGAAGTTCTTGCCGGCCAGGTAGGTGAAGCTGTTGACCGTGCACGGCGCCTTGCTCGGGTCGAGCTTGGCGGTCACGGTGCCCTGGCCGAGGCTGATCGTCATGGTCTTGACGCCGTTCTTGACCACGTCGTTCGTCGGCGGCTTGCCGACGTCGGTGACGCCGCTGCCCGCGTCCACGGAGGTGTATGCGCAGTCCGCGACCCTGGCGGGGGTCGAGGAGAAGCCGCCGGTCTTCCAGACCACCAACAGGACGAGCAGCGCGAGCACCACGGCGCTGCCAATTCCTGCCTGCCACTGGCGACGGCGGCGTGCCGCCGCTGCCCGCCGGGCGATCTGTCGTTCGGCCTTGGCCCGCGCCAAAGCGCGCTGCCGGCTCTTACTGGAAGCCACCGGTGCTCCCCTCCAGGAAAGTACATTTGGGTGCCACGTCACACGCCCGCCAGAGTGTACGGGTAGAACCCGGAATGCGGGTCGCCGCCCGGTCACGGTTCGCTGTGCCTGACCTCCGGATAGGGTCTACCTGCTGCCCGCTTTGGTTTGACGCCCGTCGCAGCCGGGCGTCAGCGGGACATCGACAGGGAGGAGCACCCCCGTGCTGATAGCCGGGTTCCCCGCCGAGGCGTTCGGGACCAACTGCTTCGTCGTGGCCCCCGCGCCGGGAGAGCAGTGCGTCATCGTCGACCCGGGCATCGGGGTCGCCGATCGGCTCGACGAGGTCATCGCCGAGCATCGGCTCCAGCCGGTTGCGGTGCTGCTCACGCATGGTCACCTCGACCATACGTTCTCCGTCACCCCGGTCTGCAAGGCCCGTGGAATCACCGCCTACATCCATCCGGACGACGGCGAGATGCTCGCCGACCCGGCCAAGGGCCTCAGCGCGGACCTCACCTCGCTCTTCGGCGGGCGGCTGGCCTGGAGCGAGCCGGAGGACGTCAAGCCGCTCGACGACGGCCTCGTGCTGAAGCTGGCCGGGCTGGAGCTGACCGTCGACCACGCGCCCGGGCACACGCGCGGCTCCGTGATGTTCCGCGGCGAAGACGAGGGCGAGCGGCTGGTCTTCTCCGGCGACGTGCTCTTCCGCGATTCGATCGGCCGCACCGACCTGCCGGGCGGAAGCATGGCGCAGATGATGGCGAGCCTGCGCGACAAGGTGCTGACCCTGCCCGACGACACGGTCGTCCTGCCCGGCCACGGGTCCGAGACCACCATCGGACGTGAGCGGGCCCACAACCCGTATCTTCGTGAGGCGCTGCAGGCGCCCCGGCGGGGCTTCTGAGACCGAGAGAGCTGGTAGAGACCCATGACCCGACCCACGCCGCTGTCCGGCTTCCCGGAGTGGCTCCCCGCCGAGCGCCTCGCCGAGCAGCAGGTCCTGGACCGGCTGCGCCGCACGTTCGAGCTCTACGGCTTCTCGCCGCTGGAGACCCGCGCGGTCGAGCCGCTCGACCAGCTGCTGCGCAAGGGGGAGACCTCCAAGGAGGTGTACATCCTCCGGCGGCTCCAGGCTGTCGAAGGGGCCCAGTCCGGGTCCGCCAGCGCGGAGCCCGGCGGAGCCAGACTGGGCGCAGACGACGAGGTGAGCCTGGGGTTGCACTTCGACCTGACCGTTCCGTTCGCCCGTTATGTCCTCGAGAACGCCGGCAAGCTGCAGTTTCCCTTCCGGCGGTACCAGATCCAAAAGGTGTGGCGGGGCGAGAAGCCGCAGGCCGGCCGCTACCGGGAGTTCCTCCAGGCCGACATCGACATCGTCGACCGGGACACCCTCCCGCCCCACTACGAGGCCGAGATCCCCCTGGTCATCGGTGACGCGCTGCGCTCGCTGCCGATTCCGGCCGTCCGGATCATGGTGAACAACCGGAAGCTCTGCGAGGGCTTCTACCGTGGCCTCGGCCTGGAGGATCCCGAGGAAATCCTGAGGATAGTCGACAAACTGGACAAAATCGGCCCGAATGCCGTGGCCGAGCTGATCATCGGGGCCGGCGGGACCGAGTCGCAGGCCAAGGCCTGCCTGGCGCTGGCCGAGATCCGCTCGCAGGACACGTCCTTCGCCGACGCCGTGCGCGCCCTCGGCGTCGAGCACCCGCTGCTGGACGAGGGCATCGCGGAGCTGTCCGCCGTCGTGGAGACCGCCCGCGAGCACTCGCCGGGGCTGGTCGAGGCCACGCTGAAGATCGCCCGGGGGCTCGACTACTACACCGGCACCGTGTACGAGACGGAGCTGGCCGGCTACGAGCAGTACGGCTCGATCTGCTCCGGCGGCCGGTACGACAACCTCGCGAGTGCCGGCAAGGACGTCTTCCCCGGCGTCGGCATCTCCATCGGCGTGTCCCGCCTGCTCGGCCTGCTCTTCGACAGCGACGCCCTGGCCGTGAGCCGGCCCACGCCGACCGCGGTGCTCGTCGCGCTGTGGAGCGAGGAGGAGCGGGCGGCCAGCAACCGCATCGCCGCCGCCCTGCGCGCCCGGGGGATCGCCACCGAGGTCGCGCCCGTGCCGGCCAAGCTGGGCAAGCAGATCCGCTACGCCGAGCGGCGGGGCATCCCGTTCGTGTGGTTCCCGGCCAGCGCCTCCGCGGAAGGTGGCGACCAGGTCAAGGACATCCGCTCGGGCGAGCAGGTGGCCGCGGACAGCGGCGAGTGGAACCCCCCGGCCGCGGACATGGCCCCGACCCTGCAGTGAAAGAATGGGGCGTCTTGCGTAGTTCGCCGAAGGAGACCCCGTGATCCGATCCCATGAGTCCGGCACCCTGCGTGGCGCCGACGCCGGAACGACCGTGACGCTGGCCGGCTGGGTGGCCCGCCGCCGCGACCACGGCGGGGTCATCTTCGTCGACCTCCGCGACGCCTCGGGCGTCGTCCAGGTGGTCTTCCGCGAGGAGATGGAGGCCGCGCACGCGCTGCGCAACGAGTACTGCGTGCTCGTCACCGGCGACGTGCGGGCCCGCCCGGCCGGCAACGAGAACACCGACCTGCCCACCGGCGAGGTCGAGGTGGTCGCCACCGGGCTCGAGGTGCTCTCGGAGGCCGCGCCGCTGCCCCTGCCGATCGACGACGGCGAGGCGGCCAGCGACGACGTGCGCTACCGCTACCGCTACCTCGACCTGCGCCGCTCGGGCCCGCACAAGGCGATGAAGCTGCGCAGCCGGGCCAACCAGATCGCCCGCAACCTGCTCGCCGAGCGCGACTTCGTCGAGGTCGAGACGCCGACGCTGACCCGCTCCACGCCGGAGGGCGCCCGCGACTTCCTGGTGCCGGTGCGCCTGCAGCCCGGCACCTGGTATGCGCTGCCCCAGTCGCCGCAGCTGTTCAAGCAGCTGCTCATGGTCGGCGGCCTGGAGCGCTACTACCAGATCGCCCGCTGCTACCGCGACGAGGGCTTCCGGGCCGACCGCCAGCCGGAGTTCACCCAGCTGGACATCGAGATGTCGTTCGTGACCCAGGACGACATCATCGAGCTGGGCGAGTCGATCGTCCGCGCGCTCTGGTCCGACCTCGCCGGGCACGAGATCTCCGGCGCGATCCCGCACCTGACCTGGCACGACGCCATGGCGCGCTACGGCTCCGACAAGCCCGACCTGCGGTACTCCGTGGAGCTCACCGAGCTGACCGAGTACCTGCGCGGCACCGAGTTCCGCGTGTTCGCCGGCGCCATCGACGCGGGCGGCTACGTCGGCGCGGTCGTGATGCCCGGCGGCGCCGCCCAGACCCGCAAGGAGCTCGACGGCTGGCAGGACTGGGCCAAGGCGCGCGGCGCCAAGGGCCTGGCCTACGTGGTCCTCGACGCCGAGACCGGCGAGGCCCGCGGCCCGGTGGCCAAGAACCTCTCGGAGGCGCACCTGGCCGGCCTGGCCGACGCGGTCGGGGCCAAGCCGGGCGACGCCGTCTTCTTCGTCGCCTCGACCGACCGCCGCGGGGCCCAGGAGCTGCTGGGCGCGGCCCGCGTCGAGATCGCCAAGCGGGCCAACCTGGTGGACGAGAACGCGTGGGCGTTCTGCTGGATCGTCGACGCGCCGATGTTCGAGCCGACCGACCCCGAGGCCGGCGGCACCGGCGGCGGGGCGAAGGGCTGGACCGCGGTGCACCACCCGTTCACCTCGCCCAACAGGGACTGGATCGACCGGTTCGAGGAGGCGCCGGGCGAGGCCCTCGCCTACGCCTACGACATCGTGTGCAACGGCAACGAGATCGGCGGCGGCTCGGTCCGTATCCACCGCGGCGACGTGCAGCGCCGGGTCTTCGACATGCTCGGCATCACGGCCGAGGACGCCGCCGACAAGTTCGGCTTCCTGCTCGAGGCGTTCAAGTACGGCCCGCCGCCGCACGCCGGCATCGCCTTCGGCTGGGACCGCATCTGCATGCTGCTGTCCGGCGCCGACTCGATCCGCGAGGTCATCGCCTTCCCGAAGACGGGCGGCGGCTACGACCCGCTGACCGGCGCGCCCACGGCGATCACGGCCGAGCAGCGGGCCGAGGCGGGCGTCGACGCCAAGCCGAAGGCCCCCGCGCCCGCGTCCGCCGACGTCAAGGTCCCGGTCGAGCGCTCGAAGTGAGCTCCGGACTGTAGGGTCTGGGCCCGTGGACGGCTTGTTTGAAGTTCAACCACCGGGCGGCGACTGGGTCCCTCCACAAGAGAACCCGGTCGCACCCGGTGGCTTCACCGACGTCGCGGCCGACTCGCCGCTCGCGGTGCGGATGCGCCCGGTCAGCCTCGACGAGCTCGTCGGCCAGCAGCACCTGCTGGCCCCGGGCGCGCCCCTGCGCCAGCTCGTCGGCGGCGCTTCGCCCATGTCGGTGATCCTGTGGGGCCCGCCCGGCTCCGGCAAGACGACCATCGCGCACCTGGTGGCCGGCGCGACCGACCGGCGCTTCGTGGCCCTCTCGGCCCTGTCCGCCGGGGTCAAGGACGTCCGCGCGGTGATCGACACCGCGCGCCGCGAGCGCCGCCGTGGCGGCCCGCCGACGGTGCTGTTCATCGACGAGGTCCACCGGTTCAGCAAGACCCAGCAGGACTCGCTGCTCGCCGCCGTCGAGGACCGCACGGTGACCCTGCTGGCCGCGACCACCGAGAACCCGTACTTCTCGGTCATCTCGCCCCTGCTGTCGCGCTGCGTGCTGCTCACGTTGCAGCCGCTCACCGACGACGACGTGCGGGCGCTGCTGCGCCGGGCGGTGACCGACGAGCGGGGCCTGGACGGCGCCGTGACGCTGGACGACGATGCCGAGGCGCATCTGGTACGGCTGGCCCGCGGCGACGTGCGAAAGGCCCTCACCGCCCTCGAGGCCGCCGCGGGCGCCGCGATCGCGCAGGGCAGCCCGAGCATCGACCTCGCCACGGCGGAGAAGGCGGTCGACGTGGCCGCGCTGCGCTACGACCGCGACGGCGACGAGCACTACGACGTGGTCAGCGCGTTCATCAAGAGCATCCGCGGCTCGGACGTCGACGCCGCCCTGCACTACCTCGCCCGCATGATCACGGCGGGGGAGGACGCCCGGTTCATCGCCCGGCGGATGGTCATCTCGGCCAGCGAGGACATCGGCATGGCCGACCCGACCGCGCTGCCGATCGCCACCGCGGCCGCGCACGCCGTGGAGTACGTCGGACTTCCCGAGGTCCAGATCGTCCTCGCCCAGGCCGTGATCCATCTTGCCCTGGCCCCGAAGTCCAACGCGGTCGTCGCCGCCATCAACGCCGCGATGGCCGACGTGCGGGCCGGGCACGGCGGTGCAGTTCCCGCGCATTTACGCGATTCCCACTACAGCGGGGCGAGCCGGGTGGGGCACGGGAAGGGCTACCGCTACCCGCACGATCACCCCATGGGCGTGGTGCAGCAGCAGTACGCCCCGGAAGGGCTTGGCGACCGGGAGTACTACCGCCCTACGGGCCATGGCGCAGAGCGCGCCGTGGCGGAACGATTGCCCAAGCTGCGGCGTATCGTGCGGGGGACCGTAGCGTCTGTCGAGGCGGGTGACGCTTCGGAACCGAACAGCACGGAGGAGCGGCGCCGGTGACATCGGGTCGGGACGAGGCCAAGAAGCGGCGCGGCCGCGGCAAGGCCGAAGTGGGCCCGAGCGACGAGGACCTGGGCTGGCTGGCGGAGCTGCGCAGCGCGGGCCCCGAGCCCGGCGGCGACGACCTGGGCGGCTTCGGCCCCGCGCCCGCCGCCGACGTGCTCGATCAGGTGAACCCGCGGCGCCCGGCGCCGCCGCAGGCCCCGATCCCGGCCCAGCCCGGCCCGCCGCCGTTCGGCCGTCCGCCTTCGGCGCCCGCTCCTTCGGCCCCCTCCGGGTCCGGCCCGGCCCCCGAGGGCCCGCCGCCGCCCCGAGCGGAGCCGACTCAGGCCTGGCGGCTGCCGCGCAAGGGCGACCGCGACGCGTCTTCCGGCCCGCCCGGTGCGGGGGCCGCGCCGGTGGCACCCCAGCGGGGCGCCGCCGAGCCGCCGCAGGCCTGGCGGCCGCCCCGGGATGGCGAGCGTTCCCGTCCCGGCCCCGAGGGGGAGCAGCCGCCCCAGGACTGGCGGGCGCTGCGCGATGCCGTGCGCGAGTCGCCGGCCGGGTCCCGCCGCACGGCCCCCAGCGGCCCGGCCTCGGGCGGGGGCTCGCCGGCGGCGTCCGGCGGCACCGCATACGGCAGCGCCGCCACTCCGCCCGGCGGTGCCGCGGCTTCGGGTCGCGCGTCGGCCTCCGGCGGCGCGGCCACTCCGCCCGGCGGCGCTGGGGCTTCCGGTCGCGCGCCGGCTTCCGGCGGCGCGGGCACTCCGCCCGGTGGTGCCGGGGGATCCGGTCGCGCGCCGGCTTCCGGCGGCGCGGGCACTCCGCCCGGTGGTGCCGGGGGATCCGGTCGCGCGCCGGCTTCCGGCGGCGCCGGGGCGTCCGGGCGTGCGTCGGCTTCGGGCGGCGCGGCCGTGCCGCCCGGTCGGTCGGCTTCGGGCGGCGCCTCCTATGGCGGTGCCTCGGCCCCGTCCGGCGGGGCAACGCGGTTCAGCGGCCTGGCGGGGCCCTCCGGGGATTCTTCCGCACCGTCCGCGGGCGCATCGGGCATGCCGGACGCTTCCACCACGCCCGATATTTCGGGTATGCCGGACGGGTCACGGCGCGGACGCAGGGCCGCCCGAGAGGACGCCGAGTCCTGGCGCTCCGCGGCGGAGCCACCCACCGGCGGCCGGCGACCCTCCGGTGCCCAGGAACAGGAATCCCCGCCCGGCGCCCGGCGGGCCTTCGGTAGCCAGGAGCAGGAGTCTGCGACCGGCGGTCGGCGTGCTTTCGGTGGCCAGGAGCAGGAGTCCGCGACTGGCGGCAGGCGTGCTTTTGGTGGCCAGGAGCAGGAATCTCCGACGGGCGGGCGGCGGCGGGCGTCCGGCGGTCCGGAGGCGGAGTCGCCCACCGGCCGGCGTGGGTCCGGGGACGAGGCGCAGGAGTCGTCCACCGGCGGGCGTCGGCGTGCGCGGGACGACGAGCAGCACGAGTCGCCGAGCGGCGCCCGTCGGGCGGCCCACGCGCTTCCAGAGCCGCGCTCGGGCGAGCCGGGACAGGCCGGCGCCGGCCGGGCTGCCGAATCGGGCCGGGCCTCCGGCGGCGGGCGCCGCCGCGCGGCCGAACCCGACGAGCCCGCCGCGTTCCGCACCGGCCCGGGAGCCGCTCCCCGCGGCGCCGAACCCCGCGTGCCCGACCCGCGCAGTGGCGACCTGCACAGCGGCGACATCCGCGGCGGCGGCCCGCGTACCGGTGAGGTTCGTGGTGGCGAGCCGCGCAGTGGCGACCTCCGTGGCGGTGATGCACGGGGCGGCGGCTCGCGTACGGGCGACGTTCGTGGTGGCGAGCCGCGCAGTGGCGATGTCCGTGGCGGTGATGCACGGGGCGGCGACGCGCGCACCGGTGACGTCCGTGGCGACGCGCGCACCGGTGACGTCCGTGGCGACGCGCGCACCGGGGACGTGCGGGGCGGCGGCTCGCGTACGGGCGACGTTCGTGGTGGCGAGCCGCGCGGTGGCGACCCCCGTGGCGGTGACGCGCGCACGGGTGATGTGCGCGGTGGCGAGCGCAGCGGGGAAGGCCGTGGTCCCGGCCCGCAGCGGGGCGGCAACGCTTCCGGTGCTCAGGGTGGTCGCGGCGGCAGTTCCGGGGAGCTCGGGCGGCCCGACGGACCCGGTGGACCTGGCGGGCGCGGCGCGAGCGGCGGACCTGGGGGACCGGGCGGACCCGGCGCCGGTGGTGGGCCCGGTCAGCGCGGCAGGTCCGGCGGACCCGGCGCGAGTGGCGGGCCCGGTCAGCGCGGCGGGCCGGGCGGACCCGGTGGACCGGGTGGGCCGGGCGGTCCCGGCGGGAGGCCGGGTCCGTACGGGGGCGGGCGCACGCCCGGCGGGCGGTTCCCGGGCGACGGGCCGCCGCCGAAGCCGTTCGTGGACCTGGCGCGGTTCGATCCCAACCCGGTGACGTACCGCGGCACGGCCAGTTCGCCGATGGCCTTCGACTGGGAGTCGACGACGCAGATCGCGCCGTTCGGGCTGTTGCAGCGGGCGCAGGCGAAGCGGGTGCGGCAGCTCAGGTACGCGACCGTGATCTTCGTCGTGCTGGCCGTGGTGCTGGCGCCGGCGATGTTCTTCGTGATCCGGGAGCTGTCCCGCGATCCGGTGTTCGTGGAGCTCGATGACCTGCACCTGCCCGAGTGGGCGGCGCGGAACGCGGCCGACGGGGCGCTCGGGAGCCGGTGGTGCATCCGGGAGTGCCGGTCGCGGCAGCGGACGTGGGAGTCGGCGCGCGGGCCCGAGGAGACCAACCGGGCGTTCGTCGGGAAGCTGCGCGACGCCGGGTGGATCGAGTGGAACATCCCCGACTGCCAGGCCGAAGGGGTCGACGGGATCGAGACGTGCTGGCAGCGCGACGAGTACGTGCTCGACCTCTGGGTGCGCGCGGCCGTCTGCGACGTGAAGGGGACGCGGCCCACGATCAGCCCGGCGCCGGTGCCGTCCGGCGGGAAGTCGGCCACCGCCAAGCCGCCGACGAAGGCGGCCTCCTCGGCGGCGGCGCCCTCGCCGTCGGCGCCTCCGCCCGGCGACGGCGACGGCGGGACGGCCGCGCCCGCGGCGATCTGCCCGCTCGCGGTGACGACCATCAAGGTCTTCAACCGGATCAGTTACGACCCGGGGGGCGGCGGCCAGGACGGCCCCTGACCCCGAAGCGAGCCCGGAAACCGGGGAACAACCCGTGTGATTGGCCGGGAGTGGACTACAGAACCGGGTCGGTGCGGCCGAAAAGCGGCCGCAGCGGCCGGTCGAAGCGCGGCCCCGCATCACGGAGGGTAGGGTTCCTCCGTTGGAAATGCGCTTCCACACGGGTGAAGGTCAATGCGGTGAAGGAGGAAACGGCGTGACCGTGTCCCTTGGCGGTATCGCGGCGCTGGTGGCGTCGGGTGGGTTCTTCGTGCTCGTGCTCGTGCTCGCCGTGCCGATCCTGCGGGCTCGGCACACCATCGACGCGGCAACCGATGCGCTGCGCGACGCCGCCAACCAGACCACGCCGATGCTGGAGCGGGTCAACACCACGATCGACAACGTGAACACCGCGCTGACGCAGGTCCACACGACCCTCGACGGGGTCAACATGCAGCTCGCCCGGATCGACACGATCACCGAAAACGTGTCGCACGTGAGCGCGAACGTTGCGAACCTGTCCACGGTGGTCAGTGCGGCCGCCGCCAACCCGCTGGTGAAGGTCGCCGCGTTCGGGTATGGCGTGCGCAAGGCCGCCGCGAACCGGCGCCGCGAGGCGGACGAGGCCGAGGTGCGTGAGCAGATCAAGCAGCGTCGCCGGCGGGGCTGACGCGGTACAACATCCAATATCGTAGAAAGGGCGAGAGCCATGCGGCGTCTGCTGTGGCTCGGAATCGGACTCGCCGTCGGGGCACTGGTGGTGCGGGCCGTCACCAAGAAGGCTCAGGCCTTCACCCCGCAGGGCATCGCGGCATCGGCGCGCGACTCGGCTGTGGGCCTGGCGGCCAGCGTGCGCGGGTTCGTCGACGACGTGCGCGACGGCATGGCAGAGCGCGAGGCCGAGATCCACGCCGCGTTCGCCGAAGGCTTGACCCTGGACGAGGACCTATACCCGGAAGGCCGGCAGGACCGATGAGAACCGCCGAGATCAAGCGACGTTACCTGGCGCACTTCGAGGCCAACGGGCACACGGTGGTGCCCTCCGCCCCGCTGCCCGCCGTCGACGACCCCAACCTGCTGTTCATCAACGCGGGCATGGTCCAGTTCGTGCCGTTCTTCCTCGGCCAGCGCACCCCGCCGTACACCCGCGCCACCAGCGTCCAGAAGTGCATCCGCACGCCCGACATCGACGAGGTCGGCAAGACCAGCCGGCACGGCACCTTCTTCCAGATGAACGGCAACTTCAGCTTCGGCGACTACTTCAAAGAAGGCGCCATCAAGCTGGCCTGGGAGCTGTCGACCAACCCGGCGGACAAGGGCGGGTTCGGGCTCGACCCGGAGCGCATCTGGGCCACCGTCTACCTGGACGACGACGAGGCCATCGACATCTGGCGGCGCACCGGGCTGCCGGCCGAGCGGATCGTGCGCCGCGGCAAGAAGGACAACTTCTGGTCGATGGGCATCCCGGGCCCGGCCGGCCCCTGCTCCGAGCTCTACTACGACCGGGGCGGCGCCTACGGCAAGGAGGGCGGGCCGGAGGTCGACGAGGATCGCTACCTGGAGTACTGGAACCTCGTCTTCATGCAGCACGAGATCACCAACGTGAAGTCGAAGGAGATCTTCGACATCGTCGGTGACCTGCCCAACAAGAACATCGACACCGGCATGGGCCTGGAGCGCATCGCCTCCATGCTGCAGGGCGTCGACAACCTGTACGAGATCGACGAGGTCAAGCCGATCCTGGCCAAGGCGGCGGAGCTGACCGGCAAGCGGTACGGCCAGGCGGTCTCGCACGTCGCCGCGGAGAGCCACCCGGACGACGTACGCCTGCGGGTCATCGCCGACCACGTGCGCACCGCCCTCATGGTCATCTCCGACGGGGTCATCCCGTCCAACGAGGGCCGCGGCTACGTGCTGCGTCGCATCCTGCGCCGGGCCATCCGCTCGATGCGCCTCCTGGGCTGGCAGGAGGGGCCGGCGCTGCCGCTGCTGCTGCCGATCGCCCGCGACTGCATGGCGCCGTCCTACCCAGAGGTCGCGGCCGAGTACGACCGGATCTCGCAGTACGCGTACGGCGAGGAGGAGCGCTTCCTGGCCACGCTCAGCGCCGGCACCACGATCCTCGACCTGGCGGTGACCGACGCCAAGTCCAAGGGCGGGAAGGTGCTCGCCGGCGACAAGGCGTTCCAGCTGCACGACACGTACGGCTTCCCGATCGACCTGACGCTGGAGATCGCGGCCGAGCAGGGCCTGCAGGTGGACGAGGACGGCTTCCGCCGGCTCATGGCCGAGCAGAAGGCCAACGCCAAGGCCGACGCGCAGGCGCGCAAGACCGGCCATGCCGACCTGTCCGTCTACCGCTCGGCGCTGGAGCAGGGCGGCCCGGTGGAGTTCACGGGGTACCGCGAGGTCTCCCGCGAAACGCGGGTGCGCTCCCTGCTGGGCGCCCCGGTCGCCGGCGAGGGCGAAGAGGTCTCGATCGTCCTCGACGCCACCCCCTTCTACGCCGAGAGCGGCGGCCAGCTCGCCGACCTGGGTGTCATCACCTTCGGCGGCGGCAAGGTCGAGGTGCTCGACGTGCAGTCGCCGCTGCCCGGCCTCGTCGTGCACCGCGCGAAGGTGCTCGCCGGCGAGGTCCGCGCGGGCGACACCGCCTTTGCCGAGATCGACGTCGACCGGCGCCGGGCGGTCTCCCGCGCGCACACCGCGACCCACCTGATCCACCAGACGATGCGCAACTTCCTCGGCGAGTCGGCGACCCAGGCGGGCTCGCTGAACGCGCCGGGCCGGCTGCGCTTCGACTTCAACACGCCGTCCGCGGTCCCCGCGAGCGTCCTGCACGACGTGGAGCAGCAGGTCAACGAGGTACTCCTGCGCGACCTCCTCGTGCACGCGTTCATCACGTCGCAGGAGGAGGCCCGCAAGCTCGGCGCGATGGCCCTCTTCGGCGAGAAGTACGGCGACGAGGTCCGGGTCGTCGAGGTCGGCGACTACGCCCGCGAGCTGTGCGGCGGCACCCACGTCGAGCGCTCGTCGCAGCTCGGCCTGGTGAAGATCCTCTCGGAGGCGTCGGTCGGTTCCGGCGTACGGCGGGTCGAGGCCCTCGTCGGCCTCGACGCCTTCGGCCACCTCGCCCGCGAGCACGTCCTCGTCTCGCGCCTGGCCGAGCTCTTCCGGGTCCCCGGCGACCAGGTCGCCGACCGGGTGGAGCAGACGGTGGCGCAGCTGCGCGACGCCGAGCGGGAGCTGGAGAAGCTGCGCACGCAGCTGGTCCTCTCCGGCGCGGCCGGCCTGGCCGACTCGGCCCGGGACGTGCGCGGGGTGGCCCTCGTGGCCACCGAGGCGCCCGAGGGCACCTCGGCCAACGAGGTGCGCACGCTGGTGCAGGAGATCCGGGGCCGCATCCCGGCCGAGCGCCCGGCGGTGGTCGCGGTGACCTCGCGGGCGGGCGGCAAGGCGTCGCTGGTCGTCGCGGTGAACGCGGCCGGCAAGTCGCGCGGCCTCTCCGCGGGTGACCTGGTGAAGGGCGCGCTGTCCGGGCGGGGCGGCGGCAACGCTGACCTGGCTCAGGGCGGCGGCGTGCCGGCGGCCGAGGCGCCGAACCTCCTGCTGGCGGTCGAGA
>NZ_BAAARV010000070.1:0-29254 GCF_039532525.1 Dactylosporangium salmoneum | reverse complement strand
AGGTCGGGCGCTCCGCGCCGCGACTTAGGGAGCCCGGCAATTGCTGGGTCACTCCAAGCCGGACAACGAGTCGTGCCGCGCCAGCGCCCGACATGTCGAGTTTGCGAGCTCGCGTCGCAAATCGAGGGCGGCTGCATGGCGCTTCGCGCCCGGTCACCGAAGGTGCCAATGTCGCACCGCGAGCGCCGATTCGCGCATATACGAAATGTCCGAACATGTCGGGCGCACCAGCGCCCGACATTTCGTCATTCGTCAGCAAGGCGTCCGCCCGACCGGGTGATCCGCGGCGGACGGGGGGACTCGCGGGGGGTGACGGCCGGGAGGCGCGACCGTACGGCGAGCGGCTAGGGTGCGCGTGTGGGGCAGCAGCAGTGGACGCGTGGCCGGCGGCTCGGTATCGACGTCGGTTCGGTGCGGGTCGGCGTGGCCGTGTGCGATCCGGACGGCATCCTCGCGAGCCCCGTCGCCACCGTCGCGCGGGATCAGCGGGTCGATACGGAGGGTAAAACCCCAACCGACATGTCGGAAATTCTGGGGTACCTCCGTGAATACGAGGCAGTGGAGATCATTGTCGGCCTGCCGATCAACCTGGCCGGCAAGGAAGGCCCGGCAGCGGTCCTGATCAGGCAATACGCGGATCGGCTGGCCGAGCTGGCCGCGCCGGTGCCTGTCGTACTGGCGGACGAGAGGATGTCCACGGCGACGGCAACACGTAGGCTGTCGGAGCGCGGCGTCCGAGGCAGGCGTCAGCGCGCGGTCGTCGATCAGGCGGCCGCGGTGGAGATCCTGCAGGGTTGGCTCGACGCCAGACGTGCAGCAGTTCGCGGCTGAGCGCCAGGAGGCAGAAAGCAGATGGACGAGCTCGATCTGGCCTGGGATGAGGACGAGCGGCCCCGGCGTCGGCGCCACGCCGCCGGCTCGGCCAGGTCCCGCAAGAAGGGGCGCGGCGGAAGGACCTTCCTCGCGTTCTTCCTCTGTCTGGTGGTCGTCGGCGGCCTCGCCTTGGGCGCCTACGCGGGCATCGACCGGATCAAGGGCCTCTTCAACGCCCCCGACTACAACGGCGGTGGCACCGGTCAAGTTACGGTCGAAGTGCTGTCCGGGCAGCTGGCCGCGGACATCGGCAACACGCTGCAGCAGAAGGACGTCGTCAAGAGCGCCAAGGCGTTCGTCGAGGCGGCCAAGAACGACCAGCGCAGCCTGAAGCTGCAGCCCGGCTTCTACAGCCTGCGCAAGCAGATGAAGGCCTCCATGGCGCTGTCGCTGATGCTCGACCCGAAGAGCCGCCTGGTCAACAAGGTCACGCTGGCGGAGGGCCTGACGTACCAGGACACCTTCAAGAAGCTCTCCGAGGCCACCAAGATCCCGTACGAGGACTTCGAGAAGGCGGCCCAGGACCCGAAGGCGCTCGGCGTCGGCGAGGTCTGGTACACCCGCACCGACGGCAAGCAGCGCGCCCCGGGCATCGAGGGCTTCCTGTTCCCGGCGACGTACGACCTGCCGCCGAACCTCGACGCGACCGGCATCCTGAAGCTCATCGTGGCCCGGTTCAACCAGGAGATCGACAAGATCGGGTTCATCGACGCGGTGACGAACACCCTGCACATCTCGCCGTTCGAGGCGCTCGTCGGGGCGTCCATCGCGCAGGTCGAGGGGCTGGACAAGGACCAGCCGGGCATCGTGCGGGTCCTGTACAACCGCGTGTACAGCAAGAAGTTCCCGTGCAACTGCCTGCAGGTCGACAGCACGGTCAACTACTACCTGCGCATCACCGGCAAGGGCGCCAAGCCCTCGACCGAGCTGCTGCAGTCCGAGCTGCACAACAAGAACGACCCGTACAACACGCACGACGTCGCCGGCATGCCGATCGGCCCGATCAGCAATCCGGGCACGAGCGCGCTGACCGCGGCCGCCGGCCCGCCGAAGAGCGACTACATGTACTTCATGGCCATCAACCAGGCGGGCGACACCGCGTTCGCCAAGACGTGGCCCGAGTTCGAGGAACTGCAGAAGCAGGCCAAGGCGAACGGTGTGAAGTAGGCGATGCGCGCGGCGGTGCTGGGCAAGCCGGTGGGGCACTCGCGCTCACCGGCGATCCACAACGCGGGGTACGCGGCGGCCGGCCTGGCCGACTGGTCGTACACCGCGATCGAGTGCGCCGAGGACGAGCTCGCCGGCCTGGTCGGCGGGCTCGGGCCCGAGTGGGCGGGGCTGTCGCTGACCATGCCCCTCAAGGAGGTGGCGCTGACGGTCGCCTCCCTCGTAGATCCGTTCGCGGCGGCCATCGGCGCGGCCAACACGCTGGTGCGGCGGCCGTACGGCTGGCACGCCTACAACACCGACGCCCCCGGCATGGTCCGCGCCCTGCTGGAGGCGGGGGTGTCGCGCACGCCGCGGCTGGCCCTGCTCGGCGCGGGCGGCACCGCGCGGGCGGCGATCGCCGCGGCCGCGAGCCTGGCCGCCGACGTGACCGTCTACACCCGCCGGCCCGAGGCGGCCGAGGAGCTGCGACCCGTGGCCGAGGCGCTCGACGTCGAGCTGACCGCCGCGCCCTGGGACTCGGCGGCGGAGGCGGCATCGGCGCCGATCGTGATCTCGACGGTACCGAAGGGCGCCGCCGACCACCTCGCGCACGCGGACTTCTCGTCCCGCCCGGTGGTCTTCGACGCGATCTACGACCCCTGGCCGACGCCGCTGGCCGCCGCCGCCAAGGCCGCCGGGTGCCCGATCGTGTCCGGCCTGGACCTGCTGCTGTGGCAGGCGGTCGACCAGTTCGAGCTGTTCACCGGGGCCAAGGCGCCGGTCGGGGCCATGCGGGCGGCCTTGTCGTAACCCGCGCGTCGCCAGTTGGTGAGATGCGCGCGGCCCTGTCCCGACGGGGCGACGGCCGCGTGCCAGACTGATCTACGTGCTGCGCTGGTTGACCGCTGGAGAATCCCATGGCCCGGCGCTCGTCGCGATCCTCGAGGGCGTGCCCGCCGGGATCGAGCTGACGAGCGCGTCCGTGGCGGCAGAGCTGGCCCGTCGGCGCCTCGGCTACGGCCGCGGCGCCCGGATGAGCTTCGAGCAGGACGTCGTCGAGTTCATCGGCGGCCTGCGGCACGGGCTTACGCTGGGTAGCCCGGTCGCGATCCGGGTGGCCAACAGCGAGTGGCCCAAGTGGGAGACGGTCATGGCGGCCGACCCGGTCGACCCGGAGCTGCTGGCCGCCCAGGCCCGCAACGCCCCGCTCACCCGGCCCCGGCCCGGCCACGCCGACCTGGCGGGCATGCAGAAGTACGGCCACACGGACGCCCGCCCGATCCTGGAGCGGGCCAGCGCGCGGGAGACCGCGGCGCGAGTGGCCGTCGGCGCGGTCGCCAAGGCCCTGCTGCGCCAGGCCCTCGGCGTCGAGATCGTCTCGCACGTGATCGAGCTCGGCTCGGTCGCCGCCAAGCCGGGCCTCGTGCCGCAGCCCGAGGACTTCGAGCGCGTCGACGCCGACCCGCTGCGCTGCCTCGACCCGGACGCGAGCGCCCGGATGGTCGAGGAGGTCGACGCGGCCAAGAAGGACGCCGACACGCTGGGCGGGATCGTCGAGGTCCTGGCGTACCACGTGCCCCCGGGTCTCGGCAGCCACGTGCAGTGGGACCGCAAGCTCGACGCCCGGCTCGCCACCGCCCTCATGTCGATCCAGGCGATCAAGGGCGTGGAGATCGGCGACGCCTTCACGCAGGCGCGCTCCCGCGGCTCGGTGGCCCACGACGAGATCATCAACACCCCCGACGGGGTGCGTCGCGTCACCGACCGGGCCGGCGGCCTGGAGGGCGGCATCACGACGGGTGAGCCGCTGCGGGTGCGGGCCGCGATGAAGCCGATCTCCTCGCTCAACCGCGCCCTGCAGACCGTCGACGTGGCCACCGGCGAGCCGGCCACCGCGATCAACCAGCGCTCCGACGTGTGCGCCGTCCCCGCCGCCGCCGTGGTCGCCGAGGCGATGGTCGCCCTGGTCCTGGCCGAGGCCGCGCTGGAGAAGTTCGGCGGCGACTCGGTGCCGGAGATCCGCCGCAACGTCGCCGGGTACCTCGACAACCTGGTGATCCGATGAGCCCCCGCGCCGTGCTCATCGGCGCCCCCGGCGCCGGCAAGACGACCGTCGGCGGCCTGCTGGCCGAGCGCCTTGGCCTGCGGTTCCGCGACGTCGACGCCGACATCGAGGCGAGGGCCGGCAAGCCCATCCCGGAGATCTTCTTCGACGAGGGCGAGGAGCACTTCCGCGCCCTCGAGCGCGCCGCCATCGCCACCGCGCTGGAGGAGTTCGACGGCATCCTGGCCCTGGGCGGCGGGGCGATCATGGCCGAGGAAACCCGCAAGAGCCTGGCCGGCCACACCGTGGTGTACCTCGCCGTCGAGTTCGCCGACGCCGTGAGCCGGATCGGCCTGGGCGCCGGCCGCCCCCTGCTGGCCATGAACCCGAGGGCCACCCTGAAGCACCTCCTCGATCAGCGCCGCCCCCTCTACGAGGAGGTCGCGACGGTGACCGTGCCGACGGACGGCCGCACGCCGGAGGAGATCGCGGACGACCTGGCGGCCCGGCTGTGACCGCGATCGAGGTCGACGAATACGCCGTACAGATCGGGCGAAACGTCCTCGAAGGCCTGCCCGACCTGGTCAAGGGGGCCGCCCAGGTGGCGGTCATCTTCGCCGGGCCCGTCCGCGCGCACGCGGACGCCGCGATCGCCACCCTGGAGCGGGCCGGCGCGAGGGTGCTGCCGATCGAGGTGCCCGACGCCGAGGCCGGCAAGGACCTCTCCGTGGCCGCGAGCTGCTGGGACGCGCTGGGCGCGGCGGCCTTCACGCGCTCCGACGCCGTGGTGGGCGTCGGCGGCGGCGCCGTGACCGACCTGGCGGGCTTCGTCGCCGCGTGCTGGCTGCGCGGCGTGCGCCTGGTGACGATCCCGACGAGCCTGCTGGGCATGGTCGACGCCGCGGTGGGCGGCAAGACGGGTATCAACACGGCCGCCGGCAAGAACCTGGTGGGCGCCTTCTACCCGCCGGCCGGCGTCCTGTGCGACCTCGGCACCCTGGACACCCTGCCCGCGGACGACCTCCTGGCCGGCCTGGCGGAGGTCGTGAAGTGCGGCTTCATCGCCGACCCGGCGATCCTGACCTTGATCGAGTCCGACCCCGCGGCCGCCCTGGACCCGCGCGGCGCCGTCCTGCCCGAGCTGGTCGAACGCTCCGTGGCGGTCAAGGCGCGGGTGGTCTCGGAGGACCTTCGCGAGGGCGGCCTGCGGGAGATCCTCAACTACGGGCACACCCTCGGCCACGCGATCGAGCGGCGCGAGCAGTACCGCTGGAAGCACGGCCACGCCGTGAGCGTCGGGCTGGTCTTCGCCGCCGCGCTGGGCCGCCTGTCCGGGCGGCTGGACCCTGCCGTGGCGGCCCGCCACCGCGAGGTGCTGCAGCGGCTGGGGCTGCCGGTGACGTACCCGGCCGAGGCCTGGCCCGACCTGCACGCCGCCATGCGCGTGGACAAGAAGGCCCGCGGCGCGACGCTGCGCTTCGTGGTCCTGGACGGGCTGGCCCAGCCCGGCACGCTGGCCGGCCCGTCCGACGAGCTGCTGCTGGAGGCCTACCGCGAGGTCGCCGCCGGCTGACCGCGACGCCCGGCCGCGAGCGCGGCCGGGCAGTGCGTCAGGGGGTCACCGTGGCGGGGGCCCCCGTCATCAGCGTGGTCCGGTCGAGCAGCTCCGCCACCGGCGGGCGCAGGCGCAGGTAGAGCAGGCCGGCCACGGACCCGATCACGGCGGCCACCACCGCCCCCGGGGTGCCCGGCGCACCCGTCGGCAGCAGGAACAGCGCCAGCCCCGCCGAGCCCCACACCGCCGCCTGCGGCACCCGCTGCAGTCCGGCGGCCATCGGCACGAAGGCCCACAGCAGGTACCACGGGTGCACCACCGGCCCGAGCAGGAGGATCGAGCTCAGCGCCAGCCCCAGACCCGCGACCGGGTTCGGCGCGCGCAGCAGGGCCCAGCCGGCCAGCGCGAAGCCGGCCGCGGCGGCCACGGTGCGCAGGATCTGCATCGGCTCCGGCCAGCCCATGACCGTCAGGAGCATGCCCACGTCGGTGCTGACGGACAGGCCGTTGCGCACCGTCGTCGGGGTGCGCATCGCGCCGATCCAGCCCAGGCCCAGGCCCGAGGCGAGCTGCAGGCCGGCCAGCGCCGCGCCGGCGGCCAGGCCGATGCGGGCCCAGGCCTTCGGGTTGAGCATCAGCACGGTGATCAGGGCCAGGGCGGCGGGGGCCTTGATGAGGGCGGCGGCGCTGATGAGCACGGCGCCGATGGCGGGGTGGCGGCGGACGGCGGCGTAGATGCCCGCCGTCATCAGGCCGACCATCAGGGCATCGTTGTGCATGCCGGCGATGAGGTGCAGCATCAGCAGCGGGTTCAGGGCGCCGAACCACAGGGCGCGCTGGGGCGGCACGCCGAAACGGGTGGCGATGCCCGGCAGACAGATCACGACCAGGGCGACGCCGGCCAGCGCGATCAGGCGGAAGGCCCAGACGCCGAGGACAACGTGCGAGCCGGTCAGGTTGACCACCGCGGCGGCGGCACGCAGGAACAGCGGGCCGTAGGGGGCCGGGGTGTTCTGCCAGATGGCGGGCACGTCCTCGGCGAGGCGGCCGCCCAGGGCCGAGGGGCCGAACTTGTACGCGTCGATCCCCTCGTGCACCATGGCGCCCTGCGCGAGGTAGCTGTACACGTCCTGGCTGAACATCGGCGGGACCAGCGCCAGCGGCGCGGCCCAGCACAGGAACGTGCGGATCAGGTCCCCCGGGGTGTGCTGCTCCAGCGACCCGCGCAGGCGCAGCCAGGCGCCGCACAGCAGGGTCAGGCCGACGTAGCCGGCGGCGATCCCGATCAGGGGAAAGGCGCGCAGCTCGCGGATCAGCGGCCATTGGGCGAAGGGGTCGCGGCCGGGCAGTGCTCCGGCGGCCAGTCCGGACAGCGCGATTGCCACGGATCCGGCGAAGCCCAGAGCACGGTTCAGAAGGTCCGGTCTTCCCACCCCGGCACGCTGGCAGAGCTAGGTGTACAGAAGGTTAACAGTCGGTGAACCGCATGCTGGGCCTCCGGTATACTGTTTCGGGCCAATTTCACGCGGTGAGGAGACCGCCCGGTACACTTCACCGGGCCTTTTCCCGCACCGGCGGAACTTCGCGCCGCTCGGGACCAAATCTTCCCGGTCTGCGGGCCGGCAGCGACGAAAGTGACGTCAAACCTCATGGCATCCACGAACGACCTGAAGAACGGCCTGGTGCTCAACCTCGACGGCGACCTGTGGACCGTCGTTGAGTTCCAGCATGTCAAGCCGGGCAAGGGTGGCGCGTTCGTGCGGACCACCCTGAAGAACGTGCTCTCCGGCAAGGTGGTCGACCGCACGTTCAACGCCGGGACCAAGGTCGACACCGCCACGGTCGACAAGCGCACGATGCAGTACCTCTACGCCGACGGCGAGGACTACGTGTTCATGGACCTGGACACGTACGACCAGATCACCGTACCGGGCGGCACCGTCGGCGAGGCGAGCAAGTTCATGCTCCCCGAGGCCGAGGTGATCGTGGCCACGCACGAGGGCGCCGCGCTCTACGTCGAGCTGCCCACCTCGGTGATCCTCGAGGTCACCTACACCGAGCCGGGCCTGCAGGGCGACCGCTCCACGGGCGGCACCAAGCCCGCCACGGTGGAGACTGGCGCCACGGTCAACGTGCCGCTGTTCATCTCGACCGGCGAGAAGATCAAGGTGGACACCCGCGACAGCCGTTACCTGGGTCGCGCGTGACCGACGGGAACGACCGGAAAGGGTCTTTTCTGGGCGGTGACGTCACCGCCCAGATGACCGCGCGACGCAAGGCCCGCAAGCGGGCCCTTGACGTGCTGTACCAGGCCGACCTGCGCGGGGAGCCGCGCGGTTCGGTGCTGACCGCCTACGTGGCCAACCTGGAGGAGCCCAAGCCGGGCTACCTGCCGTACACGGTCCGGCTGGTCGAGGGTGTCGAGAGTCACGCCGCGCGCATCGACGAGCTGCTGTCGAGCTACGCCGAGGGCTGGACGCTGGAGCGGATGCCGGTGGTGGACCGCAACCTGGCCCGCATCGCCGTGTACGAGCTGCTCTACAACGACGAGATCGACAACCCGGTGGCCATCACCGAGGCGGTGGAGCTGGCCGAGACGCTGTCCACGGACGACTCCCCGCGCTTCCTGAACGGCATCCTGGGCCGCATCGCTGACTACGCCACCTGAGCGACACCAAAGAAGGGGGGCCCGCGCCGGCAACGGCGTGGGCCCCCCTTCTTTGCACACGTCCTAGCTCTGGAACAGGCTCCGCGGGTCGGTGACCAGCACGCCGTGCTCGTTGAGCCGCTCGACCAGGCCCGACGGCGAGGCGTCGTAGACGATGGCCAGCGCGCGCAGGTCGTCGGCCCGGATGGACAGCACCCGGCCGTTGTAGTCGCCCCGCTGCTGCTGAATGGCCCGGGCGTAACGGGCGACGTAGGCGAGGTCCTCGGCGCCGGCGTCGTAGAGCCGTTCGAGGTCCAGGACGATCTTGTTGGTCGGCTCGTGACGCACGCCACTGCCCTCGGGCAGCAGCTCGGCGACGGGCACGCGGTAGAACTCGGCCAGCTCGGCCAGGCGCGAGACGGTGACGGCACGGTCGCCGCGCTCATAGGACCCGACGACGACGGCCTTCCAGCGCCCAGCCGACTTCTCCTCGACACCCTGCAGAGACAGCCCCTGCTGCTGTCGGATGGAGCGCAGGCGAGCACCAAGAGACTTGGCGTACTCAGACGGCATACGGACACTCCCAGTCACTGGCCTGAGGGGTTTCCCCAGCGATCGCTACGGAGCGTGACCGTAACTGGCGCGCGACGCGGGGTCAAGTGGTCGAGACCCTTCCGTTGCCCAGGTCAGGACGGTTGTTAGGGTAGTTGACGTTTGGCGTCCTTTAACGACCCGTCCGGAGAGGCGGGGAAGGAGGTCCGGTTTTGTCGTCTCCGACAACCGGCACTGAGCTGGGAAAAACCATCCTAACGGCGACGGATGTCACCCGTGTGGTGGACCGGATAGCCCACCAGATCCTGGAAAAGACGTCCGGAGCAGCCGAAACGGTGCTGCTGGGCATACCTACTCGTGGCGTACCGCTGGCTCGCCGTCTGGCCGCCCGGATCGCCGCATTCGAGGGCTTTGACGTTCCGGTCGGTGTGTTGGACATCACGCTGTATCGGGACGATTTGCGCCTTCACGCGACCCGTGCGGTGGGTCACACCGAGATCCCTCCCGGCGGCCTCGACGGGCGCCGGGTCATCCTGGTCGACGACGTCCTCTTCTCCGGCCGCACCGTGCGGGCGGCCCTGGACGCGCTGAAGGACCTCGGCCGGCCGCGCGCCGTCCAGCTGGCCGTCCTGGTCGACCGCGGCCACCGCGAGCTGCCGATCCGGGCGGACTACGTGGGCAAGAACATCCCGACCTCCATGGACGAGAGCGTGCGGGTGCTGACGGCTGAGATCGACGGCGCCGACGCTGTGCTGATCAAGAGCAAGGGGGACCGGGCATGATCAAGCACCTGCTGAGCGCGGCGGACCTCGACGCGCCGACCGCCACCCTGGTGCTGGACACCGCCGAGGAGATGGCGAGCCTGGCCGCCCGGGAGGTCAAGAAGCTGCCGACGCTGCGCGGCCGGACCGTGGTGAACCTCTTCTACGAGGACTCGACCCGCACCCGGATCTCCTTCGAGGCCGCGGCCAAGCGCCTGTCCGCCGATGTGATCAACTTCTCGGCGAAGGGCTCCAGCGTCTCCAAGGGTGAAAGTCTCAAGGACACCGCGCTGACCCTGCAGGCGATGGGGGCGGACGCGGTCGTGATCCGCCATCCGGCCAGCGGCGCCCCGCACCGGCTGGCCAACTGGGTGGAGGGCAGCGTGGTCAACGCGGGTGACGGCACCCACGAGCACCCGACCCAGGCCCTGCTCGACGCGTTCACCATGCGCAGCCGCCTGGGCCGCCTCGCCGGGCTCAACGTGGCCATCGTCGGCGACGTGCTGCACTCCCGGGTGGCCCGCTCCAACGTCCAGCTGCTGCACACCCTCGGCGCCAAGGTGACCCTGGTCGCCCCGCCAACGCTGCTGCCCGTCGGGGTGCGGGCGTGGCCCGCCGAGACCTGCTACGACCTCGACGCGGTCGTCCCGGACGCCGACGTGGTCATGATGCTGCGGGTGCAGCGGGAGCGGATGAACCAGGCGTACTTCCCGTCGGAGCGCGAGTACTCCCGCCGCTACGGCTTCGACGTGCCGCGCATGCGCCGCCTGCCGGAGCACGCGATCGTCATGCACCCCGGCCCGATGAACCGCGGCATGGAGATCGCCCCCGAGGTGGCCGACTCGGCCCGCTCCACGATCGTCGAACAGGTCGCCAACGGGGTCTCCGTGCGGATGGCCGTCCTCTACCTGCTGCTCGGAGGCAAGTCGTGATCATCGCAAACACGCAGCTCGGCGAGATCACCGTCGAGGACGGCGTCATTGTCAGCATCGACAGCGACAAAAAGGGACAGAAGGTCGCCCTCCCCGGCCTGGTCGACCTCCACACGCACCTGCGCGAGCCCGGCCGCGAGGACGCCGAGACCGTCGACTCCGGATCGAGGGCCGCGGCGCTCGGCGGCTACACGGCGGTCTGCGCGATGGCCAACACCTCGCCGGTCGCCGACACCGCCGGCGTGGTGGAGCAGGTCTGGCGGCTGGGCCGCGAGGCCGGCCTGGTCGACGTCCAGCCGATCGGCGCCGTCACCGTCGGCCTGGCCGGCGAGCAGCTGGCCGAGCTCGGCGCGATGGCCGACTCCGCGGCCCGGGTCCGGGTCTTCTCCGACGACGGGCACTGCGTCTCGGACCCGCGGCTCATGCGGCGGGCCCTGGAGTACGTGAAGGCCTTCGACGGGGTGATCGCCCAGCACGCCGAGGAGCCGCGGCTGACGGTCGACGCGCAGATGAACGAGGGCGAGGTCGCCGCCCGGCTCGGGCTCACCGGCTGGCCGGCGGTCGCCGAGGAGGCGATCATCGCCCGCGACGTGCTGCTGGCCGGGCACGTCGGGGCCCGCCTGCACATCTGCCACGTCTCCACCGCGGGCAGCGTCGAGCTGATCCGCTGGGCCAAGTCCAAGGGCTGGCGGGTGACCGCCGAGGTGACCCCGCACCACCTGCTGCTCACCGAGGACCGGGCCACGCAGTATGACCCGGTCTTCAAGGTCAACCCGCCGCTGCGCACCGAGGCCGACGTCCTGGCCCTGCGCGAGGGGCTGGCCGACGGCACCATCGACTGCGTCGCCACCGACCACGCCCCGCACAGCGTGGAGGACAAGGAGTGCGAGTGGGCCTACGCCCGGCCCGGGATGCTCGGGCTGGAGACGGCGCTGGCGATCGTGGTGCAGACCATGGGGCCGCGCTGGGACCGCATCGCCGAGTGGATGTCCTTCGCCCCGGCCCGCATCGCGGGGCTCGCCGGGCAGGGCCGCCCGCTTGAGGTCGGCGCGCCGGCCAACATCGCGATCTTCGACCCCGAGGTGCGCTGGACCGTCGACCCGACGGCGCAGGCCAGCCGCTCCCGCAACACCCCCTACGCCGGAATGGAACTGCGCGGCCGCATCGAGGCGACCTACCTGCGCGGCGAGCCGACGGTACTGAACGGAAAGGCGACACGGTGAGGCGCAGAGAGGCCCTGCTCGTCCTGGAGGACGGGCGCACGTTCCGAGGCGAGGCCTTCGGCAGCGTCGGGGAGACGTTCGGCGAGGCGGTCTTCAACACCGGCATGACCGGCTACCAGGAGACGCTCACCGACCCGTCCTACCACCGCCAGGTCGTCGTGCAGACCGCCCCGCAGATCGGCAACACCGGCATCAACGACGAGGACGACGAGTCCTCGCGGATCTGGGTTGCCGGATACGTACTGCGGGATCCCTCTCGCACCTACTCCAACTGGCGGGCCACCGGCAGCCTGCAGGACCGCCTCGCCGCGGAGAACGTGGTCGGCATCAGTGGCATCGACACCCGGGCGCTCACCCGCCACCTGCGCGAGCGCGGGGCCATGCGGGTCGGGGTCTCCAGCGTGGACGACGACGCCGAGGCGCTGCTCGAGCGGGTCCGGCAGCAGCCGCAGATGCTCGGCGCCGACCTGTCCGCGGAGGTGAGCACGCCGCAGCGGTACACCGTGGAAGCCCTCGGCGAGCACAAGCTCACCGTGGCGGCGATCGACCTCGGCATCAAGCGCAACGTGCCGCGCCGGCTCGCCGCCCGTGGGGTGACCACCCACGTCCTGCCGTCCTCGGCGACGCTCGAGGACATCAAGGCCCTCGGCGCCGACGCGGTGTTCTTCTCGCCCGGTCCGGGCGACCCGGCCACCGCGGACGGGCCGGTCGCGCTGGCCCAGTCCGTCCTGCGCGAGCGCATCCCGCTGTTCGGCATCTGCTTCGGCAGCCAGATCCTGGGCCGGGCGCTGGGGTTCGGCACCTACAAGCTCGGGTACGGACACCGGGGCATCAACCAGCCGGTGCTCGACCGGACCACCGGCAAGGTCGAGGTGACCAGCCACAACCACGGCTTCGCGGTCGACGCCCCGCTCGACGAGCGGGTGCAGACCGAGTTCGGCGCCGTGGAGGTCAGCCACGTCTGCCTCAACGACAACGTCGTGGAGGGCCTGCGCTGCCTCGACGTGCCGGCCTTCACCGTGCAATACCACCCGGAGGCGGCAGCGGGGCCGCACGACGCGGATTACCTGTTCGATCGATTCGCGGAGCTGATGCAGACCAATGCCTAAGCGCACCGACCTCCGGCACGTCCTCGTCATCGGCTCCGGCCCGATCGTCATCGGCCAGGCCTGCGAGTTCGACTACTCCGGCACCCAGGCGTGCCGCGTGCTGCGGGCCGAGGGCCTGCGGGTGAGCCTGGTCAACAGCAACCCGGCGACCATCATGACCGACCCCGAGTTCGCCGACGCGACCTACGTCGAGCCGATCACGCCCGAGTTCGTCGAGCAGGTCATCGCCAAGGAGCGACCCGACGCGCTGCTCGCCACGCTCGGCGGGCAGACCGCGCTCAACACCGCCGTGGCGCTGCACGAGGCGGGGGTGCTGGAGAAGTACGGCGTCGAGCTCATCGGCGCCGACATCGACGCCATCCGCCGCGGCGAGGACCGCCAGCTGTTCAAGGACATCGTGGCCCGGGCCGGCGGCGAGACGCCCCGCTCCCGGGTCTGCCACTCCATGGAGGAGGTGCACGCGACCGTCGCCGAGCTCGGCCTGCCGGTCGTCATCCGCCCCTCCTTCACCATGGGCGGGCTCGGCTCGGGCATGGCGCACACCGCCGCGGACCTCGACCGCCTCGCCGGGGGAGGCCTCGCCGCCTCGCCGGTGCACGAGGTGCTCATCGAGGAGAGCGTGCTCGGCTGGAAGGAGTACGAGCTCGAGCTCATGCGCGACAAGCACGACAACGTCGTGGTCGTGTGCTCGATCGAGAACGTCGACGCGATGGGCGTGCACACCGGCGACTCGGTGACCGTGGCGCCGGCGATGACGCTCACTGACGTGGAGTACCAGCGGCTGCGCGACCTCGGCATCGCCGTGCTGCGCGAGGTCGGGGTCGACACCGGCGGCTGCAACATCCAGTTCGCCGTGCACCCGGGCACCGGCCGGCTGGTCGTCATCGAGATGAACCCGCGGGTGTCGCGCTCCAGCGCCCTGGCCTCCAAGGCGACGGGCTTCCCGATCGCCAAGATCGCGGCGAAGCTGGCCATCGGCTACACCCTCGACGAGATCCCCAACGACATCACCCGCGAGACGCCGGCCGCGTTCGAGCCGTCGCTGGACTACGTGGTGGTGAAGATCCCGCGCTTCGCCTTCGAGAAGTTCCCCGGGGCCGACCCGGAGCTGACCACCACCATGAAGTCGGTGGGCGAGGCGATGTCGCTCGGGCGGACCTTCGCCGAGGCCCTGGGCAAGGCCATGCGCTCGCTGGAGACGAAGGCCGCGGGTTTCTGGACGGTACCGGATAAAACGGACAAGTCCGTCCTGGACGAGCTTCGCGTGCCGCACGACGGCCGGCTCTACACGGCCGAGCTCGCCCTGCGGCAGGGGCACACCGCGGAGGAGGTCGCGGCCGTGTCCGGCTACGACCCGTGGTTCGTGGACCAGCTCGCCGCGCTCGTCGAGCTGCGGGCCGAGATCGTCGAGGCGGCCGTGCTCGACCTGCCGCTGCTGCGCCGGGCCAAGCGGGCCGGGCTCTCGGACCGGCAGATCGCCGCGCTGCGCCCCGAGTTCGCCGGCGAGGACGGGGTGCGGTCGCTGCGCCACCGCCTCGGGCTGCGACCGGTGTACAAGACCGTGGACACGTGCGCGGCCGAGTTCGCCGCCGGCACGCCGTACCACTACAGCACCTACGAGGAGGAGACCGAGGTCACCCCGTCCGACCGGCCGAAGGTGATCATCCTGGGCTCCGGGCCGAACCGGATCGGCCAGGGCATCGAGTTCGACTACTCGTGCGTGCACGCGGTCATGGCGCTGCGGGCCAAGGGCTACGAGACCGTCATGGTCAACTGCAACCCGGAGACCGTCTCCACCGACTACGACACCGCCGACCGGCTGTACTTCGAGCCGCTGACCTTCGAGGACGTGCTCGAGGTCGTGCACGCCGAGGACGGCTCCGGGCGGGCGGCCGGCGGCCCCGGCGTGGTGGGCGTCATCGTGCAGCTGGGCGGGCAGACCCCGCTCGGCCTGGCGGAGCGCCTGGAGCTGGCCGGCGTGCCGATCGTCGGCACCTCGCCGGCCGCCATCGACCTGGCCGAGGACCGCGGCCTGTTCGGCCAGCTGCTCACCGAGGCCGGCCTGCGCTCGCCCGCGCACGGCACCGCGACCACCTTCCCGGAGGCCAAGCGGATCGCCGACGAGATCGGCTACCCGGTGCTCGTGCGCCCGTCGTACGTGCTCGGCGGCCGCGGCATGGAGATCGTCTACGACGAGCCGACGCTGCGCGACTACATCGGCCGGGCCACCGAGATCTCCCCGGCCCACCCGGTGCTCGTCGACCGCTTCCTCGACGACGCCATCGAGATCGACGTGGACGCGCTGTGCGACGCCACCGGCGAGGTGTACCTCGGCGGGGTCATGGAGCACATCGAGGAGGCCGGCATCCACTCCGGCGACTCCTCCTGCGCGCTGCCGCCGATCACCCTCGCCGCCGTGCACCTGGCCGAGGTGCGCCGCTACACGGTGGCCATCGCGCGGGGGATCGGGGTGCGGGGGCTGCTCAACGTGCAGTACGCGCTCAAGGACGACGTGCTCTACGTGCTGGAGGCCAACCCGCGGGCGTCGCGCACGGTGCCGTTCGTGTCCAAGGCGACGGCGGTACCGCTGGCGAAGGCCGCGGCCCGCATCGCGCTCGGCGCGACGGTGGCGGAGCTGCGGGCCGAGGGGCTGCTGCCGGCCGAGGGCGACGGCGGCTCGGTGCCCGAGGGCGCCCCGATCGCGGTCAAGGAGGCGGTGCTGCCCTTCAAGCGGTTCCGCACCACCGAGGGCAAGGGCGTGGACAACCTGCTCGGCCCGGAGATGAAGTCGACGGGCGAGGTGATGGGCATCGACCCGTCCTTCGGCCACGCCTTCGCCAAGTCCCAGGCGGCCGCCTACGGCTCCCTGCCGACCTCCGGCACCGTGCTGGTGACCGTGGCCAACCGGGACAAGCGCGGGATCGTCTTCCCGGTCAAGCGCCTGGCCGACCTCGGCTTCGCGATCGTGGCCACCGCCGGCACCGGCGACGTGCTGCGCCGCTACGGGGTGGCCTGCGAGATCGTGCCGAAGCACTTCGAGGAGGGCGGCGGGCGCAACGCGGTGTCCATGATCGCGGGCGGCGAGGTCGACCTGGTGATCAACACCCCGCAGGGCTCCAGCGGGCGCCAGGACGGCTACGAGATCCGCAGCGCGGCCGTGGTCAGCGACATCCCCTGCATCACCACCCTGCCGGGTGCGGCGGCCGCCGTGATGGGCGTCGAGGCGCTCATCCGCGGCGAGATGTCGGTCCGGCCGCTGCAGGAGCTGCACGCGGCCCTGCGGGAAGCCAGGTGACCCTGTACGCGCGAACGGTCCGCCCGGTGCTGTTCCGTCTCGGCGGTGGCGACGCCGAGACGGCGCACGAGCGGACCCTGCGCGTGCTGGCCCGGCTGCCCCGGGCGCGGCGGGCACACAGCCCGTCCGGGGCGCGGCGCACCGTGTTCGGGATCGACTTCCCCAACCCGGTCGGGCTGGCCGCCGGCATGGACAAGGACGGCCGGGCGCTGGGCGCCTGGCCCCGGCTCGGGTTCGGCTTCGTCGAGGTCGGCACCGTGACCCGGCACGCCCAGCCGGGCAACGAGCGGCCGCGGCTGTTCCGCTTCCCCGAGCAGGAGGCGATCGTCAACCGGATGGGGTTCAACAACGCCGGCGCCGAGGCCCTGGCCGCGCGGCTGCGCGCCCTGGGCCCGCTGCCGGTGCCGCTGGGCATCAGCCTCGGCAAGTCGAAGGTGACCCCGCTCACCGGCGCCGTGGAGGACTACGTCCACAGTTTCCGGCAGCTGTACGGCCTGGGCTCCTACTTCGCCGTGAACGTCAGCTCCCCGAACACCCCCGGCCTGCGCGAACTACAGGACAAGGCGCACCTCTCGGCGCTGCTGGGTGCGCTGCGGTCCGAGTCGCAGGCGCTCGGCGGCACGGTGCCGATCCTGGTCAAGGTCGCCCCCGACCTCACCGACGCGGCCCTGGGCGACCTGCTCGACGTGTGCCTCGGGCTGGGCGTGGCCGGGCTCATCGCGACCAACACGACCATCGAGCGGCCCGGCGTCAGCACGGCCGAGGCCGGCGGGCTCAGCGGCCGGCCCCTCGCCCCGCGGGCGCTGGAGGTCGTGCGGTTCGTGGCCAAGGAGAGCGGCCTGCCGGTCATCGGCGTGGGCGGGATCACGCGTCCCGTGGACGCCCAGCGGATGCTCGACGCCGGCGCCGCGCTCGTGCAGCTCTACACCGGCTTCATCTATCACGGCCCCGGGCTGGTCCGGGGCGCCGTCGCGGCGACGAGGAGCATGTGATGACCGAACGGTTCGGCGCCCGCCTGCGGGTCGCCATGGACGCCCTGGGGCCGCTGTGCGTGGGGATCGATCCCCACCCCTCCCTGCTGGCCTCCTGGGGCCTCTCCGACGACGTCAAGGGCCTGGAATCGTTCGGCCGGACGGTGGGGGAGGCCCTGGCCGGACGGGTCGCGGCCATCAAACCCCAGTCCGCGTTCTTCGAGCGTTTCGGCTCCAGGGGCATAGCGGTCCTAGAGTCGGTTATCCGACAGTTGCGCAGCTCGGGGAGCCTCGTGATCCTCGACGTCAAACGGGGTGACATCGGCTCGACGGCCGCCGCCTACGCCGACGCGTACCTCGACCCGGCCTCCCCGCTCTGCGCCGACGCCATCACCGTCAGTCCCTACCTCGGCTTCGGCTCGCTGCGTCCGATCATCGACAAAGCCCAGCAGAACGGCCTCGGCGCGTTCGTGCTGGCGCTCACGTCGAATCCCGAGGGCGCGGCCGTCCAGCGGGCCCGCGCGGCCGACGGACGGACCGTCGCGCAGACCATCATCGACGAGATTTCGCAGGTCAACGCGGGTGTGCGGCCGCTGGGCGACGTCGGCGTGGTCATCGGCGCGACCGTCGGGGAGACCGGGCACGAGCTGACCGATCTCAATGGACCGATCCTCGCGCCGGGCCTCGGGGCGCAGGGCGGGCGGCCCGAGGATCTGCGTGCGGTGTTCGGCTCGGCGGTCGCCAATGTTCTTCCTTCATGGTCCCGCGAGGTGCTCTCGGCGGGCCCGGAAGTGGCCGCGTTGCGGGCCGCGGCGGAGCGCGCGCGTGAATCCTGTGCGTCGGCAATTGTGGTCACTGCGTGATCATCGAATCTTCACAAGGCGTCGATCTTGCCTTCTGACGTTGCCGAAATGGCTTCTGACCGCTAGTTTTCCCGGCGCTAGACCATCAACACTTTTTTCAAGGGACCTGAGGAGACCTGGTGCCGCTCCCGTCACTGAGCCCGGAACAGCGCGCGGCCGCTTTGGAAAAGGCGGCTGAGATCCGCAAGGCTCGCGCTGAGCTGAAGGAGCAACTCAAGCAGGGCAAGACGACCCTTGCCGCCGTGATCGACCGCGCCGAGTCCGACGATGTCGTCGGCAAGCTGAAGGTCTCGGCCGTGCTCCAGGCGATGCCCGGTATCGGCAAGATCCGCGCAACGCAGATCATGGAGAAGCTGAAGATCGCCGAGAGCCGTCGCCTGCGCGGCCTGGGTGACCAGCAGCGCAAGGCCCTGCTCGGGGAGTTCGCCGGCGGCAAGTGACCCGCCTGCGGTCCCCCCGGACCGGTTGCAACACGACCTCGACGCGCCCGGACCTCGGTCCGGGCGCGTCGGCGTTGTTGCAGCTCTGGTAAGGTTGACAGGTTCGTGAGCTGTCAATTGCGCAGTGCTTGTTAACCAGAGAGTGTTGAGGTTGCATCCGTGGCCGGAACCGTGGCAGACCCGCAGGGGATCACCAACCCGCCGATCGACGAGCTGCTCGAGAAGACGACGTCGAAGTACGCCCTGGTGATTTTCGCGGCGAAGCGTGCCCGTCAGGTCAATGCCTACTACAGCCAGCTGGGCGAGGGGCTCCTCGAATACGTGGGCCCGCTCGTGGAGACCACGCCGCAGGAGAAGCCGCTCTCCATCGCCCTGCGAGAGATCAACAGCGGTCTGCTGACCGCCGAGCGCATCGAAGAGACGCCCTGAGCCAGACGACGCCCGACCGGTCCGCCGGGTCACGGCCTCGGGTCGTGCTCGGCGTGGCTGGCGGCATCGCCGCCTACAAGGCCTGTGAGCTGCTGCGGCAGCTGACGGAGTCGGGCCACCAGGTGCGGGTCGTGCCCACCGCGGCCGCCCTCTCCTTCGTCGGCGAGGCCACCTGGGCGGCCCTGTCGGGCCAGCCGGTCAGCACCGATGTGTGGACCGACGCCCACGAGGTGCCGCACGTGCGTCTCGGGCGGGAGGCCGACCTCGTCGTCGTCGCGCCCGCCACCGCCGACCTGCTCGCCCGGGCCGCCGCCGGGCTGGCCGACGACCTGCTCACCAACGTGCTGCTGACCGCCCGCTGCCCGATCCTCTTCGCCCCGGCGATGCACACCGAGATGTGGGAGCACCCGGCCACGCAGGCCAACGTCGCGACCCTGCGCTCGCGCGGCATCGTCGTGCTGGAGCCCGCGGTCGGCCGCCTGACCGGCGCCGACACCGGCAAGGGGCGCCTGCCCGAGCCCGCCGAGATCTTCGCCGCGGCGGTCCGGCTGCTGCGGCGCGGCGCGGATGCGGCTCCTGATCTTGTCGGACGGCACGTCGTGGTCACCGCCGGCGGCACCCGCGAGCCCATCGACCCGGTGCGGTTCATCGGCAACCGCTCGTCGGGCAAGCAGGGCTACGCCATCGCCCGCGCCGCCGTCGCCCGCGGGGCGAAGGTCACGCTCGTCGCGGCCAACGTGGGCCTGCCCGACCCCGCCGGCGCCGACCTGGTGCGGGTCGAGACCACCGAGCAGCTGCGGCAGGCCGTGCTGGCCGCCGCCTCCGGCGCCGACGCCGTCATCATGGCGGCCGCTCCCGCGGACTTCCGGCCGGCGGAGTTCGTGGCCAGTAAAATCAAAAAGGTGGACGGGGTGGCGCCCACGCTGGAACTGGTCACCAACCCGGACATCGCCGCCGAGCTGGGCGCGGCCAAGCCCGCGGGCCAGGTGCTCGTCGCGTTCGCGGCCGAGACCGCCGACCTGGAGCGGGCCGTCGCCGCCGGTCAGGAGAAGCTGCTGCGCAAGCGGGCCGACCTGATCGTGGTCAACGAGGTGGGCGTGGACAAGACCTTCGGGGCCGAGCACAACCAGGCAGTGATTCTCGGTGCCGATGGCATCCGATATACATTGCCCGAACTGTCCAAAGACGATCTGGCTGATAGGATTTTGGATCGGGTCGTCGATCGTTTTGCCTGATCGATCGGCTGGTCGCAGCGGCGCGATCGGTTCCGGTGGGCCGGAAATGCGACCGAGCCCTCACTTGGCGTTGGGCCGTCAAGTCGTACACTCTGGCCAAACTTCTTTGTCGATCGTCGCAACCACCTGAGGAGCAACCTTGGCCCGCCGCCTGTTCACGTCAGAGTCGGTCACCGAAGGTCACCCCGATAAGATCGCCGATCAGATCAGCGATGGTGTGCTCGACGCGCTCCTTCAGCAGGACTCGCGCAGCCGGGTGGCCGTGGAGACGCTGATCACCACCGGCCAGGTCCACGTGGCCGGCGAGGTGACGACGACCGCCTACGCCGACATCGCCAAGATCGTGCGGGAGACCATCCTCGGCATCGGCTACGACTCGTCGAAGAAGGGCTTCGACGGCGCGTCGTGCGGCGTGAGCGTGTCGATCGGCTCCCAGTCGCCCGACATCGCCCAGGGCGTGGACTCCGCGCTCGAGGCCCGAGAGGGTGCCGGCGGCGACGCGCTGGACCTGCAGGGCGCCGGCGACCAGGGCATGATGTTCGGCTTCGCGTGCAACGAGACGCCGGAGCTCATGCCGCTGCCGATCGCGCTGGCCCACCGGCTGGCCCGCCGCCTCTCCGCGGTGCGCAAGGACGGCACGATCCCCTACCTGCGGCCCGACGGCAAGACCCAGGTCACCATCGAGTACGACGGCCTGCGCCCGGTCCGGCTGCACACCGTCGTGGTGTCCAGCCAGCACGCGCCCGACATCTCCCTGGAGTCCCTGCTCACCCCGGACGTCCGCGAGCACGTGATCGCGCCCGAGCTGGAGGGCCTGGGCCTGGAGACCGACGGCTACCGCCTGCTGGTCAACCCGACCGGCCGCTTCGAGATCGGCGGCCCGATGGGCGACGCCGGCCTGACCGGCCGCAAGATCATCGTCGACACCTACGGCGGCTACGCCCGCCACGGCGGCGGCGCCTTCTCCGGCAAGGACCCGTCCAAGGTGGACCGCTCGGCCGCCTACGCGATGCGCTGGGTCGCCAAGAACGTCGTGGCCGCCGGCCTGGCCGACCGCTGCGAGGTCCAGGTCGCCTACGCCATCGGCAAGGCCCACCCGGTCTCCCTGTTCGTCGAGACCTTCGGCACCGAGAACGTGCCGGTCGAGCGCATCGAGAAGGCGATCAACGAGGTCTTCGACCTGCGCCCCGCCGCGATCATCCGCGACCTCGACCTGCTCAAGCCGGTCTACCAGCAGACGGCCGCCTACGGCCACTTCGGCCGCGAGCTGCCCGGCTTCACCTGGGAGCAGGCGAGCCGCACGGCCGAGCTGAAGTCCGCCGCCGGCGCCTGACGCCCGCACCTGCCTGCCGACGTTGGCCGATCAGTCCGCACCCCGGAATGATCGGCCAACGTCATTTTCCGAACGTTCCTCAGATCGATCCGAGCCTATTGAGCCGGCGCTGTTCCCGGAGTCGGACCTCAAGCCGCGGGCGGCCGCCGAGCGCATTGCCGGAAATGCCGGCGGCCGGGCCCGCGCCGCCCGTTCGGCGCCCCCGCCGAAACGCGCCACCGAGCAAAACCCGATTGCCCGGGTGTGCGTCGACAGCCCCCTGCCGCACCTGGACCGCCCGTTCGACTATCTCGTCCCCCACACCGCGGCCGACACGGCGGTGCCGGGCTCGCGGGTGAAGGTCCGCTTCGCCGGCCAGGTGGTCGACGGCTTCGTCCTCGCCCGCGAGGCCGAGTCCGCGCACGAGGGCAAGCTGCTGTTCCTGGAGCGCGCGATCTCGCCGGAGCCGGTGCTCACCCCGCAGGTCGCCCGCCTGGCCCGGGAGATCGCCGACCGCTACGCCGGCACCCTGTCCGACGTGCTGCGGCTCGCCGTGCCGCCGCGGCACGCCAAGGTCGAGGCGGCCGAGGCGCCGCCGCCGGCCGACGGGCCCGGCATCCCGGACGTCGACCCGGACGCCTGGGCGCACTACACCGCCGGGGCGGCGCTGCTGCGGGCGCTGCGGGACGGACGGATGCCCCGGGCCGTGTGGACGGCGCTACCCGGCGAGGACTGGCCGGCCCGGCTCGCCGAGGCAGCCGCGATCGGCCTCGCCGCCGGCCGCGGGTCGCTCATCGTGGTGGCCGACGCGCGGGACCTCGACCGGCTCGACGCCGCCCTGCTGCGCGCCCTCGGCGGGCCGGGGCGGCACGTCGCGCTGTCCGCCGCGATCGGGCCGGCCGAGCGCTACCGGCGGTTCCTGGCGGCGTCCCGTGGTACCGCCAAGATCGTGATCGGCACGAGGGCCGCCGCCTTCGCCCCGGTCGCCGATCTCGGCCTCGTCGCGATCTGGGACGACGGCGACGACCTGCACAGCGAGCCGCGCGCCCCGTACCCGCACGCGCGGCAGGTCCTGCTGGCCCGCGCCGAGCAGGAGCGGTGCGCGGCGATCGTGGCGGGCTTCGGGCGCACGGCGGAGGCGCAGCAACTCGTCGAGACCGGCTGGGCCATCGAGGTCGGCGCCGGGCGGGACGAGCTGCGCCGGCGCATGCCCCGCGTGGTCACCGTCGGCGAGCGCGAGCACGCCCGGGACCCGCAGGCGGCCGCCGCGCGCCTGCCCTCGGTGGCCTGGCGCGCCGCCCGCGAGGCCCTGGCCGGGGGCGCCCCGGTGCTCATCCAGGTGCCCCGCCGCGGCTACCTGCCCGCGGTGGCGTGCGCCGACTGCTACACCCCGGCCCGCTGCGCCCACTGCTCCGGCCCCCTCGCCCTGCCCGCCGCCGACGGCGTGCCCTCCTGCCGCTGGTGCGGCCGCCCCGCCGCCGGCCACGCCTGCCCCGAGTGCGGCGGCCGCCGCCTGCGCGCCGCCGTCGTGGGCGCCCGGCGCACGGCGGAGGAGCTGGCCCGCGCCTTCCCCGACACCGTCGTGCGCACCTCGGGCCGCGACGAGATCCTTACCGCGGTACCGCGGGAGCCCGCCCTCGTCGTCTCCACCCCCGGCGCCGAGCCCCTGGCCGACGGCGGCTACGGCGCCGTGCTGCTCCTCGACACCTGGGCCCTCCTCACCCGGGCCGACCTGCGCGGCACCGAGGAGGCCCTCCGCCGGTGGTTCGCCGCCGCCGCCCTGGCCCGCCCGGGCGCCCCGGTCGTGGTGGTGGCCGACGGCGCCCTCGTCGCCGTGCAGGCCCTCCTGCGCTTCGACCCGGGCTGGCTGGCCGCCCGCGAGCTGGCCGACCGGCGCGAACTGGGCTTCCCGCCCGCGGTGCGCATCGCGGCCCTGACGGGGGCGCCGACGGCGGTGGCGGAGCTGCTGGCGCTGGCCGAGCTGCCGCCAGGGGCGGAGGTGCTGGGACCGGTGCCTGCGGCCGAAGGGCAGGAGCGGATGCTGGTGCGGACCGCCCGGTCGGCCGGGAAGGCGCTGGCCCTGTCGCTGAAGGCCGCGGCGGGCGCCCGGTCGGTGCGCAAGGCGGCCGACCCAGTGCGCCTGCAGATCGACCCTCTCGACCTGATCTGAGCTGTTGTGTCACGAAAAGTCGGGCGCTGGCGCGCCACGACTTTTCGGACATTTCTCCTGACGGGGTATAAGTCAGGTCAGTCGGCGAAGTGTTCCTTTTTGCTCCTGGCGAAGCAGCGTCACGGGGTGAGGGCCGCCTGCAGGGCCTTGAGCAGTGGCGGGGCGCCGTTGCGGTTGTCGACCTCCACGTGCGGCACGGCCGGCGGGCGGTCCGGCGGGATGGCGGCCAGGAACTCCGCCCACCGGGCCAGCTTCTGCCCGTCCCGGTGCGAGCCGCGGGCCAGCAGCCGCGCCCGCAGCGTCTCCGGGTCCGAGCGCACCCACACCAGCCGCACCGGGTCGCCGCCCAGCGCGCTCACGAACGCCGCCCAGCGCGCCGGGTCGGAGATCTGGCCGGTGAACGGGCCCGACAGCAGCACCGGGCAGCCGTGGGACCGGATCTCGCGGGCCGTGGCGGCCAGGCCGGCGTACTCGTGGGGCTTGACGTGGACGTCGTACCAGGGGCCCTCGCGCTCGCCCGGGGGCCGCCCGGCGGCGTCGAGCGTCGCGGTGACGAAGTCGCCGTACATGGTGTCCTTGTCCAGCAGCGCCGGCGTGGGGGAGAGCAGGCGCAGCAGCAGCGCGGCGACCGTGGACTTCCCGGCGCCGGGCGGGCCGGCCACCACCCAGGCGGGCGTCATGCGACCAGCAGCTGGTTCGTGGCCAGCTCGCGGTACAGCGGGCTGACCTCCAGCAGTTCCTCGTGGCGCCCCACGGCGACGACCCGGCCGGCCTCGAGCACCACGATCTGGTCGGCGTCGACCACCGTGGACAGACGATGGGCGACCACGATCATCGTGCGGTCGCGGGCGACGGTGTCGATGGCCTCGCGCAGGGCCACCTCGTTGCGGGCATCGAGGTTGGACGTCGGCTCGTCGAGCAGCAGGATCGGCGGGGCGGCCAGCAGGGTGCGGGCGATCGCCAGGCGCTGGCGCTCGCCGCCGGACAGCAGCACGCCGCCCTCGCCCACCTGGGCGTCCAGGCCCTGCGGGGTGCGCCCGGCGATATCGGTGAGGTTGACCGCGTCCAGCACCGACAGCATCTGGGCGTCGGTGGCGTCGGGGACGGTCAGGCGCAGGTTCTCGCGCAGGGTGCCGGCCAGGACGGGGGCCTCCTGCTCGACGTAGCCGAGCTGGGCCCGCAGCGCGTGGCGGGGCAGGTCGCGCACGTCGACGCCGGCAACCCGCACGGACCCGGCGGTCACGTCGTAGAAGCGCTCGACGAGCTGCAGCAGCGTGGACTTGCCGGCGCCGGACGGGCCGACCAGGGCGGTGCGGGTGCCGTACGGGACGGTGAACGTGACGTCGGACACCACCGGGGCGGGGGCGGCGGCGTAGCCGAAGGTGACCCCGTCGAAGGTCACCGCGGCCGGCCCGCCCGCGGGTGCGCTGGTGCCGGCGTCGGCCTCCAGCGGTACCGTCAGGATCTCTTCCATCCGTTGCAGGGCCCCCAGGCCGGTCTGCAGCTGCGTGTACGCGTGCAGGGCCTGGCCCAGCGGCATGACGAGGAAGAAGAGGTACAGCACGAAGGCGATGAGCTCGCCGACCGTGATCGTGCCGCTGGCCACCCGTGCGCCCCCGACGCCCAGCAGGAGCAGGAACGCGCCCTGGATGGCGGCCGTGCTGGCCGGCCCGACGAGGGCCTGCAGCCGGGCGATGCGCACGCCGGCCCGGTAGGCCTCCTCGGCGCTGCCCTCGACGGTGGCGATCTCGCGGTCCTCGGCGTTGCTGGCCCGGATCGTGCGGGCCGCCGACAGCGCCCGCTCGACGGCGCTGGTCATCTCGCCGATGCGGGCCTGGGCCGCCTCCGAGGCGGGCCGCACCCGGCGGGAGAACAGCACGGCGATGGACAGGCCCAGGGCGAGCCCGGCGCCGGCGGTGAGGAACAGGATGGGGTCGAGCAGGATCATCGCCACCCCGGCGCCGACCACCATGACGGCGCCGGTGACGGTCTCGAACAGCCCGGAGGTGACCACCGCCCGCAGCAGGGTGGTGTCCGCGCCGACGCGGGAGAGCAGGTCGCCGGTGCGCCGCTGGTCGTACTCGGCGATCGGCAGCCGCAGCAGGTGACGGGTCAGCCGCCGGCGCGAGGTGAGGACCAGGCCCTCGGCGGTGCGCTGCAGCAGGTAGTCGCGCACCGCGTTGACCAGGGCCACGGCGGCCAGGACGACGATGAGCAGGGCCACGGTCCGGGCGATCGGGTGCGCGGCCTGCAGGCCGTCGAGCACCCGCCGGGTGAGCAGCGGCTGGGCGAGGGTGGTAACCGAACCGAGCAGGGAGAGGACGCCCACGACGACGAGGGTGCCCCGATGATCACGCAGGTACGGCAGCAACGACCGCAACGAGACGCGAGGCGTGTCGGACACGCATCAAAGCTAATGCCTGTGTCCGGAAACGTCGGCCGGGACGGCCGGGGCAGCGATTTCGCAGACATGACCTGCGCCACCACCAACGGGGGCGCGCAACCACGAACGCCCGACCAACCCGGTCGACGTCTGCCGTCTTGGCACTAGCCTAGACTTGAACGACCAGAATTCGGACGAATTCGCAATTCGGATAAATCGAGGTGCCGCTTGACCGTCCAGTCCGTCCGCCTGTTCGGCGACCCTGTGCTGCGCACGCCCGCCGACGCGGTCGCCGACTTCGACAAGGAGCTGCGCAAGCTGGTGAGCGACCTGCTCGACACCATGCGCCAGCAGAACGGCACCGGGCTCGCCGCCCCGCAGATCGGCGTCGGGCTGCGGGTGTTCACCTTCGACGTCGACGACGTCGTCGGGCACCTGGTGAACCCGGTGCTCGAGTTCCCCGACGAGGAGGAGCAGGACGGGCCCGAGGGCTGCCTGTCCATCCCCGGGGTGTACGTCGACACGAAGCGCCGCCAGAACGTCATCGCCAAGGGGTTCAACCAGCACGGCGACCCGATCCAGATCGTCGGCACGGGGCTGATGGCGCGCTGCGCGCAGCACGAGACCGACCACCTCGACGGCGTGCTGTTCGTGGACCGGCTCGACGCCGAGCGGCGCAAGCAGGCGATGAAGGAGATCCGGGCGGCGGAGTGGTACAACCCCGACGCGCCCCCGGTGGTCAAGGCGAGCCCGCACGGGCTGTTCGGCATTCGGTGAGGCTGATCCCTTGAGGCTGGTCTTCGCGGGCACGCCCTCCGTGGCGCTGCCCTCCCTCGACGCCATCGCCGCCTCCGAGCACGAGCTCGTGGCGGTCGTCTCCCGGCCCGACGCGCCGGCCGGCCGCGGGCGGCAGCTCGTGCCCTCGCCGGTGAGCGCCTGGGCCGCCGAGCGCGGCATCCCCGTGCTCACCCCGGCCAAGCCGCGGGACCCGGAGTTCCTGGAGCAGCTGCGCGCCCTGGAGCCGGACTGTGCCCCGGTGGTGGCCTACGGCGCACTGGTACCGCGGGTCGCCCTCGACATCCCGCGCTTCGGCTGGGTGAACCTGCACTTCTCGCTGCTGCCCGCCTGGCGGGGCGCCGCGCCCGTGCAGCACGCCGTCCTGCACGGCGACGAGATCACCGGGGCGAGCGTGTTCCTGCTCGAGGAGGGCCTGGACACCGGCCCGGTGTTCGGCACGCTGACCGAGCCGGTCGGCCCCCGCGACACCTCAGGCGAGCTGCTGGAGCGCCTCTCCCACTCGGGGGCCGAGCTGCTGGTCCGGGTCCTGGACGGGATCGGTTCGGGGGAGATTTCCGCGGTACCGCAGCCGCACGAAGGCATCACGACCGCCCCCAAGGTGACCGTGGAGGACGCCGAGGTGCGCTGGGCCGATCCGGCGTTCGCGGTCGACCGGCGGATCCGGGCGTGCACCCCGGCGCCGGGCGCGTGGACGACGTTCCGGGGCGAGCGGCTCAAGCTCGGGCCGGTCACCCCGCTCACCGCGGCGACCGTCATCGGCGGCTCGCCGACGCCGCAGCCGGGCGAGCTGGTGGTCGAGCGCAACCGGGTGCTCGTCGGCACCGGCACCGTGCCCGTGGTGCTGGGCCAGGTCACCGCCCCGGGCAAGAAGGCGATGCCGGCCGACGCCTGGACCCGCGGCGCACGCGTCGAGTCCGGGGAGCGCGTGTCTTGATGCGGTCTGCGCCTCGGCGCGGTCCGGGCGCGCGGCCTGGCGGGGGGCGCGACGACCGTCTCGCGCGGCCGCCGCGCGGGGGCCGCCCGGCGATCGACCCGGCCCGGGAGGCGGCCTACGAGGCCGTCGCCGCCGTGCACCGTGACGACGCCTACGCCAACCTGGTGCTGCCGCGGCTGCTGCGCGAGACCGGCGTGTCCGGTCGCGACGCGGCGTTCGCGACCGAGCTGACGTACGGCACCCTGCGCCAGACCGGCACCCTCGACGCCATCGTGGCCGCGGCCGCCGACCGGGCGATGGACCGCATCGACCCGCCGGTGCGCGACGCGCTGCGCATCGGGGCGTACCAGCTGCTGCACATGCGGGTGGGAGCGCACGCCGCCGTGGCCACCACGGTGGACCTCGTGCGGTCCCTGGTGCCCGGGGCGGCCGGGTTCGCGAATGCGGTACTGCGCCGAGTCGGCGAGTCCGACCGCGCGGCCTGGCTGGAGCGGCTGGCCCCGCCCGGCTCGACCGACCCGGTGGCCCGCGCCGCGCTGGCGCACGCCCACCCGCAGTGGATCGTCAACGCCTTCGCCGACGCCCTCGGCTCCCTCGACGAGGCCGAGCTGGCCCTGGACGCGGACAACCTGCCGCCGCCGGTGCACCTGTGCGCCCGCCCCGGCCTGATCACCCCGGCCGAGCTGGCCACCTCCCTGCGCGGGGCCACCGCCGGGCGGTACTCGCCCTTCACGGTGGTCCTGACCGGCGGCGGCGATCCGGGCTCGATCCCGGCCATCCGCGAGGGCCTGGCCCACGTGCAGGACGAGGGCAGCCAGCTCGTGGCGGCCGCCCTGGCCGGCGCCGGGCTGGACGGCCCCGACGAGCGCTGGCTGGACCTATGTGCAGGCCCGGGCGGCAAGGCGGGCCTGCTCGGCGCCCTCGCCGCGCAGCGGGGCGCGCACGTGACCGCGGTTGAGGTCGCCCACCACCGGGCGGCGCTGGTCGCCCAGGCCACGAGGGGCCTGCCGGTGTACACGATCAACGCCGACGGGCGGGACGTGGGCAAGGACCAGGACCTCCCGGAGCGCGGCTTCGACCGGGTTTTGGTCGACGCCCCGTGCACGGGGCTGGGCGCCCTGCGGCGCCGGCCCGAGGCGCGGTGGCGGCGGCAGCCGTCCGACCTGCCGCCGCTGACCCGGCTGCAGCGGGAGCTGCTGCAGGCGGCGTTCCGGGCGGTGCGCCCGGGCGGGGTCGTGGCGTACGTCACCTGCTCGCCGCACCAGGCCGAGACGTCGGTGTCGGTGACCGAGGCGGCGCGGCGCTCGTCGATCGAGGTCGACCTGGTGGATGCCCGGCCGTACCTGCCCTCGGCGCTGCCGGAGGTGGGCACGGGGCCGACCGTGCAGCTCTGGCCGCACCGGCACGGCACGGACGCCATGTTCGTCGCCCTGCTGCGCCGCACCGCGTAGCCGTCACGGGACCGAAAAATCCCGAAAGCTGGCGCTTTCAGAATTTTTCGGACATTTCTCCTGGCCCCGGTTTCAAGGGATCGTTGCAACACCTGACTTGATCAGGGGTTGCTGTGTTCGAGATCCGGG
>NZ_BAAARV010000069.1:122461-155174 GCF_039532525.1 Dactylosporangium salmoneum | reverse complement strand
AAGCTCTCCGGCGCCCGGCGCGAGCGCGCTGGGGGCGGAGCCGACGGAGCCGGCCGAGCGGGCGCGGGCCCGGCTGACCGAGGGCATCGCCGCGGCGATCCAGACGGGGCTGCCGAACGCGCGCCTGGACGCCCCGCTGAAGGTGGAACGGGTCGACGGGCCATCGCTGTCCTACCGGACCACGCAGGGGCTGACGGTCGGCGGGCGGCGGGCGACGCTGTCGGTGCACGTGATGCGCCGGTCCGCCGCCAGCACCTGCACGCCGACGTCGGTCCCGCCGACGCCGGGCGACCCGGCCGGCGCCGGGCCGCACACCTCCTGCGACACGCAGGAGGGACCGGGCGGCGAGCGGATCGTCACCCGGCTGACGACGGGCGAGGCCCAGGGCGGGGTGACGATCGTCGTGTACGTCGACCGGAGCAACGGCGAAACCGTGACCGTGACCGTGGGCGTGGAGTTCCTGGGCGCGGAGCCGAAGATCGAGCGCACCCAGGTGACGGCGATCGCCCTGGACTACCGGGTCACGCTGTATCCCTGAGCCCGGGCTCGGCCGCGGTCTCCTCGGCGCGGGCTTCGGCCTCGATCGGATCGGCGCCGGCTTCGGCCTCGATCGCATCGGCGCGGGCGAAGGCCTCGATCGCGTCGAGGTGGGCCGGCGTCAGGCCGTGGCGCGGGTCGGGGCGGATGAGCAGGGCCCGGCCGCCGGCGGTGAGCTCGTCGTGCAGGTCGCCGGGCTCGGGGACCACGACGTCGTCCGTCCACACCAGGCGGCGGCCGCCGCGCAGCACGGCCCGGGCGGCGGCCAGCTTGGCCACGGAGGCGTCGGGCACGTCGCCGAAGGCCCGGTCGAGGCACGGCATGCGCAGCGCGCGGGCGATCTGCTCGGGCCAGGCGCACCAGGTGGAGCACCAGCGGACCTCGAGCACGCCGTCGCGGTGCAGCTGCCGGATGCGTTTGACCAGCCGGGGCGACCAGCGCAGCGGCCAGCCGACGCCCTCGGCGGTCGCCGCGCCCCGCCGCGGCGCGCCCGTCCAGGCCGGCTCCGCCACGTTGATCACGCCGTCGACGTCGAGGAGCCACACTGGCGGGACCATGCCGCGATTCTCCTCCGCGATTGACGAGAGGGCGAGCTGACACATGACAGCGGCGTCGCAGGCCCCGGTGTCGATCCGGGCACTCCGCCCTTATGAGGGGCGGCCGAGCAGCCAGCGCTCAGCCTGCGGCTGGACAGTCCACAGTGGATGGCACGCGTTCGTCGAGGCCACGGCCGGACTCGAACCGGCGTCTACCGCTTTGCAGGCGGTCCCCTGGCCACTCGGGCACATGGCCGTGCTGGTACTGCCGTGCTTGTTCCGCGTGCGGGTGGAGGGATTCGAACCCCCTCAGCAATGCAACTGGGTTACAACCAGCCCCGACTCTCCTACGTCGGCGCACCCGCGGGGCGAGCCCGGCCGGCCCCCGTTCGTGCCGGGCCGAGCTCGCGTGGTGTGTTGCACGTGGTTGCAGGGGCGGGATTTGAACACCGCGATCTCCGGCTTATGAGGCCGGCGAGGACGACCGAACTCCTCTACCCTGCTAGTGCGCCGCCAGGGACTCGAACCCCGAACTGACCGGTTAAGAGCCGGGCGCTCTACCGTTGAGCTAGCGGCGCGCGGAAGCGCGGACGGGACTCGAACCCGCACGTGTCCTGGGTGAAAACCAGGTGACTCTCCCAATTCGTCCACCGCGCCATGCTGATGGTGGTGCCGTGCTGGTGGTGCTGTGCGTACCCCCGGCGCGAGTCGAACGCGCACCGTCGACGTCCTCAACGTCGTGCCTCTACCTTTGGGCTACGAGGGCATGGAGACCGAGCGGCAGCCGGGACTCGAACCCGGGACCTTCGCCATGGCAAGGCGACGCTCTACCTGACTGAGCTACAACCGCATGTTTGGTACTGCGCACCGCCGACCGGGATTGAACCGGCGACCTCGGCCTCGACAGGGCCTTGCTCTCCCGCTGAGCTACGACGGCATGACTGACACGAGCGGTAGCGGGGACTCGAACCCCGTCACGGCCTGTTTGGAAGACAGGTGTCCTGCCCGTTGGACGACTACCGCAGGCAACACGTCGCCCGTCCGGGGGTTGAACCCGGTCTGCCGGAGTGAGAATCCGGAGGTCTACCTGCCGCAACCTCACGGGCGAGAGCTGGGTGCCTGTTGTGTCCCCCCGGGCACCCAGTGGACCTGAGCGGATTTGAACCGCTGACCGTCGGTCTGCCAGACCGATGCGCTACCGCCGCGCCACAGGCCCTTACCTATTTTTGAACGCGTGCCATCACTATGGACTTGTCAATGTTCGAATCCACCGGCGAATATGCCGGGGCGTTATTCCACGAGCCCGTGGAATGCCACGAAAAAGCCGCCCGGTCCCCGGTCGGGGTGGGCGGCGGAGGCGTCGCTAGCCGGTTGCTAGCCGCTCCACCCACCCGGGGCGTCTTCACGCTTCAGACATCCGAGACCAGCGCAAAGGGCATAGCCGTAGCAGGCCCCCGCGCCGAGCGGCATCTGCCGCATCAGCTCGAAGTCGGGGCGCCGCATCATGGCCAGCTCCTTGTCGTCTCAGTGTCCCGCCCCGGGGTCTTTCCCGGTGCTGATGAATACAGTACGCATTCTTCGGCGCCCGCACAATGCATTTATCGGCCCGGCATCAGGCCACCCTGATACGCGATGGCGACGCCCTGCGCCCGATCCCTTGCACCGATCTTGGCCAGGATGCGTTTCACGTGCGTTTTCGCGGTCGACTCGGCGATGGTGAACGGCACGGCCAGCTCGGAGTTGGAGTGGCCCAGCGCCGCGAGGCGCAGCACCTGCCGCTCGCGGTCGACTTCCTGCATGCGCGGCGAGGCCCCGGGTCGTCGCCCCGGGGCGGTCAGCGCGCGTACCCCGGCCGGGGTATGGTCCCCCCCATGCCGGAGCTGATCGCCCCTACGGTGCGCCTGCACGAGGCCTGGCTGGAAGCCCGCGACGACTGGGGCCGCGACGCCCAGCAGCACGGCAGCGGCCTCGGCGACGGCGACGAGGTCGACACCCCCGAGGGCTTCGCCGCCTGGGTCGCCCGGCTGGGCGCCCAGCCCGCCCACGTGCAGGCCCACCCGGACGACAGGGTCCCGGCGACCTACTGGTGGATCGCCGAGTCCTCCACGGTCCTCGGCGCGATCAGCCTGCGCCACTTCCTCAACGCCAAGCTCCTCGACGGCGGCGGCCACGTCGGCTACGGCATCCGCCCGTCGGCCCGCCGCCGCGGCCTGGCCACCTGGGCCCTGCGCGAGGTACTGACCGCCGCCACCGCCATGGGCATCCCCCGCGCCCTGCTCACCTGCGACGACACCAACCTCGCCTCGGCCGCCGTCATCGAGCGCTGCGGCGGCCGGCTGGAGGACGTCCGCGACACGTGGCTCGGCCACACCCGCCGCTACTGGATCGACCTCCCGCCCGGCGCCTGACCGCTCGGCTGTTGCGGGACCCCTGGCCGCCGATCGGCGGGTCAGACCGGCCAGGTCGGGTCGGGGCGATCGCCTGCAGTTGCTGGCCGGTCAGCGGCGGCTCGGCGCGGGTCGCGGCATTGGTCTTCTCGTGCACCGCGTTCCACGCGCCGATCACGATGCGCACGTGGTCGGGCCGATAGACGTCGGCCATGCGCAGCCTGATCCGGTCGTGACCGGCGTCCTCCGAGGGGCCGTCGGACCCTGGCCAGCGCGGCCTGCACGAGATCCTCGGCCCGAGGCCACTCACCGCACAACAGGACCGCGACGCAGGGTGCACATATCGGGTCTCGACGAACTCGTGCAGCTCGGACCCGATCTCCTTGCTCACAGGCACCAGGCACCCCCTTCACCACACCTAAGGTCTGTGTCGAAGTCCGGTTGTAATGCCGGGCTTGGTCGACAGTCCGGGGTGTGCGTCTCGTCGTTCCGGTGTGGTCCTGGCCACTGGTGTGGTGGTGGGGCTCATCCGGGGTTGTCGAGGGCTCGTTCCGGTGGTTCGCCGAGCGCCCTGGCACCGGCTGGTGCTGGGCTGCGGCCGCCGCGGCCGTCCACCGGAGTGGGGGCCGGGGTGGTGGGTTCCGGTTGACTCGGTCAGGGCTCCTTGCAGCCCTTCGTTGATGGTCTCGACCCCGTACCGGTCGAGGGTGGCCCGTGCCGCGTCCCAGTCGACCCGGGCGGTGCCGGGCTGGGCCGGGTCGGTGAGCACGGTGTGCGCGCCGATCAGCGCGGCAACCAGGTCGCGGTCGCCGGCCAGCCCGCAGCCGGGGCAGTGGTGGCGGCGGTCGGCGAGGCCTTTCGGGACTCGCTGGCTGCAGAGGCAGTGCTGGGTCCAGGCGGTGTGCCGGGTCCCGGCCCGCACCAGCCCAAGTCCGCGTCCGGTGTGGGCGGCGACGGCGGTGGTTTCGCGGCGCAGGGCGGTCAGGAGCATGCCCGGGGTGAAGGCGTGAATCCCGCGGCCCCACCGGCGGGCCCAGACACGGATGTCGGCCTCCTCGACAACCAGGCTGTGGCCGTGGACCGCGACCAGGGCCGCCGCGGCGATCCGGGCGCGAGTGTGCCCGGCCCGGGTACGGGCAGCACCGTCGGCCGCGGCCCGGCCTCGCAGCCGCTGGTAGGTGTTGCTCAGGGTGTCGCGCCGGTAAGCGCGGACCGGTACCCCGGCGGTGTTGGCGACCCGCGGCCCGCCGGGCACGGTGGTCTGCACCGGTGGCAGCCCGGCCGCGTGGCGGCGGTCGGCGCGGCGCTGCTGACGTGGCGAGAGCCGGTACTGGCCGGGGTTGGCGGCGCGGCGGGACCGGTCCAGGGCCCGCTGGCGGCGCCGCTGCCGCAGCCGCTGCGCGGCCAGGACGGCGTCGTGCTCGCCAGTACGGGCGACACGGCTGGCCGCGAACTCACCATCCGGGCCGGTGGGGACGGACACTACGGTCAGGTTGGACACGTTGACGTCCACCCCGCCCCGCCGTTGGAGCTGGGCGGCCGCCTGGCGGCGCTCGGTGACGGCGGGTGAGGTGTAGCCGGGGCCGAGGATCATCAGGTGCGCCTCGTACCGCCACCCACCCGCCGCGCCAGGGTCGCGGTACCGGACCAGGTCGATCTTGTGCCAGCGGTTCGGGTCGGCGAGGTAGTGCTCCAGGACCGGCCGGCGGCCCGGGCCTTGCGGCAGCCGCACCGGCACGACCAGGTCACCTCCGGCGAGGCCGGTACACACGATGGCGATCGGGCCATCGTGATCCCACCACGACCCCACCGGCTTCCCACTGGCGGCGGTGGCGGTGACGGCCGGCATCCGCCGCGGCTGCCACAACCGGCCAGCGTGCCCGAACGCGGCACGATGCCCGGCCAGGCTCCCCACCAGCCGGAACGTCTCCCACTTCCGGGCACGGGTGTGGGAACGGGCCCGGCCGGGGATCGTCGCGAACTGCCACCAGCTCCCAGGGCGGGGCCGGCCGTGCCGGCGGCCGGAGGCGTCGGGGAACAGGTGCCGCTCGGTCGCCTCCCACACCCCGTCGGCCAGATGCATGGCCAGGGCCTTGGTCAGATACCGCCGCACATGCGGCGCACCATCCACATGCCGGTAGGCGGCGTGTTCCAGGCCGCTGCGGGACAACCCGAGCCGGCCCCGGACCGCGTCCGGCCCAGCCGCAGCCCGCTCACGGCAGGCGGCCCAGTAGGCGTCGACCCGGGCCCGGGCGTCACGCTGGACCGCCCGCCGGACGGTGAACGCGGCCGCGAACACCCGCTCCAGCGTCCGCCGTACCCGCGGCTCGTGGACGTCCAGCGGCAGACGCAGCACCGACACCGGACCCTCGCACCGCCACGGCACCGTCCGGTTCGGCCCCCGCCGCCGTGGTCCTGCCCCCGCCACACATCGACACTACCCAACGCCACCGCTCAGCCGGAACCGTGACTCACATCCTGCGGACAGCAGCGTTCAGGACACAGACTTTGATACGCACCCTAGACCGGTCCGGCGCCTGGGTGGGTTGCCTCAGCACGGCCCGCCAACCGGCGTGCGGGCAAGGCGGCCGTGTTGTGGCATGCCGGCGCATACCGAACGATTGGCCTCGAGCCATCCCCAGGAGGGCACCCCCGTGTACACCCCTCGTGGACGCCGACAGCGCGCAGGAGCTCGCCAAGGTCCGGGCCGTCATCACTCCGGCGGCGGCCGGAGGGCACCCGCGAGCTGCCGCCGGGAGGTGAGGCCCAGCTTGCGGAAGATCTTGTTCAGGTGGTACTCGACCGTCGAGTCGGTGACGAAGAGCTGGGTGGCGATCTCCGCGTTCGTGGCCCCCGCCGCGGCGAGCGCGGCGACCCGGGCCTCCTGCGGGGTGAGGTCGTGACCGGCCGGGACGGCACGGGTGCGGGCGTGCTGACCCGTGGCCAGCAGCTCGACGCGGGCGCGCTCGGCGAAGGCGGCGGCGCCCATGCCGGTGAAGGCGTCGTGCGCGATGCCCAGTTGCCGGCGCGCCTCGGTGCGGCGTTTCCGGCGGCGCAGCCACTCACCGTGCAGTAGGTGGGTGCGGGCGAGTTCGGTGACCATCCGGCTGCCGGCGAGGTGCTCGGCCGCCTCGCGGTACAGGGCGTCCGCCCCGTCGTCGTCGGTCAGCAGCGCGCGGCTGCGGGCGAGCACCCCCAGCGCCCACGCGGTGCCGCTGGCATTCGCCCGCTCGGCCAGCCGGGCGAGCGCGGCCTCTGCGCTCGGCCGATCCCCGGCGCGGGCGGCCGCCTCAATGAGGTTGGGCAGCATGCGGTTGCCCGGGCCGACCACGTCGTCGCGCAGGCCGGGCAGCGTCCAGGCCAGCGCGTCGGCGTACCGGCCGTGGCCGAGCTCCAGGATGGCCAGCGAATAGCGGGCGTGGTTGCCGACCACGCCGTAGCCGCGCCGCGCCTCCCAGTAGCTGAACGCGGCGTCGGCGGCCGCCCGCGCCGGTGCCTCCTCTCCGCGCCAGGCCAGCAGCTCGATCTGCCAGGCCGCCGCGCCGTTGTCGCCGGTTCCGGTCATGGCGCCGACGTCGGCCGCCTCGGCGTAGATGTTGTCGGCCTGCGCGAAGTCGCCGGCCCACGTCGCCGCCGCGGCCAGCCCGTGCAGGGCGGCATCGAGCGCGTGGAGGGCTCCTCGCTCGCGGGCCAGCGACACGGCGTGGCGCAGGATGGCCTCGTATCCCTCGTCGTCGAGCAGTTCCTCCGCCACCCAGTTGCCGACCATGGCGAAGGGGATGCTGCCGTGGGCGAGCTCCCGGTTGTCGCGCAGCACCGCCGTGGCCGCGCGCAGGTGCGGTACCGCCGGCACGAACCCGTCGAGGACCCGGGTGGCCAAGGCGTCCAGCAGGAGCTGCGTCGTGGAGGCCGGGGCCCGGTCGCGGCCCGGCGCCCGCCGCGCGGCGTGCGCCACGTCGGCGATCGTGGTGCCCGCCGTGTGCTGCCGGGACAGCATCGCGGCCGTGAGGGCCTCGAACAGTATGCCGTGGCTGAGTTCGGCGGGCAGTTCGGGATCGGTGGCGGCCTCCAGCATCATCGCCGACACCACCGTCGCCACCCCGCCGCCGAACCAGGCGAGGGTGGCCTTCGTCTGCTGTGCGGCCGCTCGCATCGTGGGCGTGTGCAGCCCGGACGCCGCCTGCTCGAGGCGCAGGCCGGCCGCGGCCGGCATCGTGCGCACGTGCCGGAGGAAGTGCGCCTCCATGTGGTCGCTGAGCGGCAGCCGGTCGGGCAGGGAGGCCCCGCCGGCCAGCTGGTCCGCGGACAGCTCCGCGGTCAGCTCGATCAGCGCGAGCGGGTTGCCCCGCGTCTCGGCGACCATCCGCGCGGCGACGGGCGGCGCGATGCGGCCCGGTGCGGCCTGTGCCAGCAGGTCGCACGCGGCCTGGCTGGGAAGGCCGGCGACGGTCAGCGTCGGCAGGCCGTCCAGCGCCGGCATGAGGCCCGGCTCGTCGCGCGCGGCGATCAGCACGCCGACGCTGTCGGCGTGCAGCCGCCGCGCCACGAAGGCCAGCACGGCCACGGTCTCCGGGTCCAGCCAGTGGGCGTCGTCGACGAGGCAGACCAGCGGCAGGCTCCGGGCGACGTCGGCGAGCAGGGTCAGGACGGCCAGGCCGACCAGGAACCGGTCCGCCTGCACGCCGGCAACGAGGCCGAACGCCCCGGCCAGGGCGTCGCGCTGCGGGCCCGGCAGCCGATCGATCCGGTCCAGGTACGGCCGGAGCAGCCGGTGCAGGGCGGCGTAGGCCAGCCGGCGCTCCGGCTCCACCCCGACCACCCGGGCGACCCGCAGGTCCGCGGCGGCGCCGGCCGCGTGCTCCAGCAGCCGGGTCTTGCCGATGCCGGCCTCGCCGACGAGCACGAGCGTGGCGCTCAGCCCCGTGCGGACGGTCGCCGTGAGCTCGTCGATGGCCTGGCACTCGTCGTGCCGGCCGTGCAGCGGCAGTGTCCGGGAACCGGCCTGCGCCAAGGACCGCGCGATCACGGTCCGTAGCGTAGGGCGGCGCGGCGGGCGGCCTCCATACGTCACGTGACGGGGTTCAGGGTCTGGCGCCGGCCGGGCGGGTTGGGCAGGATGGTCCCGGTTGCCGCAAGAGACGGATGGCAATGACGGTCGACGGTACCGGCACGACGCTCTTCGGGCGTGAGCACGAGTCGCGGCGCCTCGCCGACCTCGTGGAATCGGCGCGCCACCGCGGTGGTGCGCTCGTGGTGCGCGGCGAGGCGGGCATCGGCAAGTCGGCGCTGCTGCGCCAGGCCCGCCGGGTCGCGGCCGGCCACGGCCTGCTGGTGCTGACGGCCACCGGGACCGAGGCGGAGGCGCGGCTGCCGTTCGCCGCCCTGCACCAGCTCGTCCGGCCCGTCCTCGGCCGGGCCGACGAGCTGCCCGGCCCGCAGCGCTCGGCCGTGCTGGCGGCCTTCGGGATGGCGCAGGGCGCCGCGCCGGACCTGTTCCTCATCGCGCTGGCGGTGCTGAACCTGCTGGCCGAGGCGGCCGCCGAGACCGGCGCGCTGCTGCTCGTCGAGGATGCGCACTGGCTGGACGCGCCCAGCGCCGGCGTGCTGGCCTTCGTCGCCCGGCGCCTGGACTCCGACCCGATCGTGCTGCTGGCGGCGACGCGGGACGGGTACGCCGACGGGCTCGGCGCCCTCGAGCAGCTGCGCGTGGACCGGCTGGACGACGCGTCGGCGGTCGCCCTGCTCGACGCCCGCGCGCCGGGCCTCGCCGTCGAGGTGCGGCAGCGACTCCTCGCCGAGGCGGCCGGCAACCCCCTGGCGCTGGTCGAGCTGCCGGTCGCGGGCTGGCGGCTCGGCCCCGACCCGCTGGAGCCGCAGTGGCGGCCGCTGACCGCGCGCCTGGAGGAGGCGTTCGCGGCGCGGGTGTCCGCGCTGCCGGAGCCGGCCCAGGCACTGCTGCTCGTCGCCGCCGTCAATGACGGCGACGCGCTCGCCGAGGCCCTCGACGCCGCGGCCGTCGCCGGCGCCGCGGTGACGGTCGACGACCTGCACCCGGCCGTCGCCGCCCAGCTCGTCGACGTCGGCCGCAGTACGATCCGCTTCCAGCACCCGCTGATGCGCTCGGCGATCCAGCAGCGGGCCCCGCTGGCGCGGCGCATCGCGGCCCACGCCGCGCTGGCGGGCGTCGTGCGCGGGCACGCCGACCGGCGGGTGTGGCACCGGGCCGGCGCGTGCCTCGGGCCCGACGACGACGTCGCTGACGAGCTCGAGGCGGCCGCCGTCCACGCGCGGCGCCGCGGCGCCATGGTCACCGTGGTCGCCGCCATGCAGCGGTCCGGTCAGCTCACCGTCGACCCGCGGCGCTCGGCCGACCGGCTGCTGCGGGCCGCCGAGATCGCCGTCGAGCTCGGCCGCCACGACGTCGTCGGCGGGCTGCTGCGGGAGGCGGAGGACCGGGGCCTGTCGTTCGCGCAGCAGGCGCAGCGGCTGTGGATCGAGTCGAGCTTCGGCGACGGCCTGCGCGACCCGAAGACCGGGCCGGCCGCGCTGGCCGAGGTCGCTGAGCGGGTCGCCGGCACCGGCGACGGCGTCCGGCTGGCCGTGCGGCTGCTCAACAGCGCGGCGCTGCGCTGCTTCTGGTCCGAGGCCGACGAAGCGGCCGGGCACCGGGTCGTCGCCGTGACCGAGACGCTGCCCGTCGCGGCGGACGACCCCGACCGGCTCGCCATCCTCGCGTTCGCGGCGCCGGTCGGGCGGGGCTCGGCCGTCATCGACGGGCTGCGCGGCGCCACCGCACGCGCCGGCGTGGACGCGCAGACGTCGCGCCTGCTCGGCAGTGCGGCGGTCATCGTCGGCGCCTTCGACGAGGGCGACGCGTACTGCGCGGCGTCGATCCCCGACCTGCGGGCCCAGGGCCGGCTCGGCTCGCTGACCCGGGCGCTGGCCGCGCTGGCCTGGTGCGCGGCCCACCAGGGCGACCTGAACGCGGGCATTCCCGCCGCCGAGGAGGCCGCCCGGCTGGCGCTGGAGACGTCGCAGCCGCTGTTCTTCGGCATCGCCCGGGCGTCCGCCGCGGTGATGGCCGCGCTGGGCGGCCACCCGGACCGGGCGGCGGCCCTGGCGGCCGAGGCGGAGCAGCGCGGCGTCGCCGCCGGCGTCCGGCCGGTGCTGGCCACCGCCCAGCTGTCCCGGGGGCGCGGCGCGCTCGCGGAGGGCCGCTTCGCCGACGCGTACGGCGAGCTGCGCCGGATGCACGACCCGGGCGACCCGTCGTTCCACTCCGGGATGCGCTGCTTCTCCCTGACGGACCTGGTGGAGGCGGCCGCGCACAGCGGGCACCGGGACGCGGTCGCCGACGTGATGTCCGAGCTGGAGGCGGCGGGCCGCCGGACGTCGTCGCCGGCCCTGCACGCGGGGCTGCGCTACGCGCGGGCGGTGCTGGCCGACGACGCCGGGGCGGAGGCGCTCTTCCGCGCGGCCCTGAACGCCGAGACCAGCCGGTGGCCGTTCTCGCGGGCCAGGACTCAGCTGGCGTACGGCCAGTGGCTGCGCCGGCAGCGCCGCCCCGTCGAGTCGCGGGCGCCGCTGCGGGCCGCCCGCAACACCTTCGACGCGCTCGGCACCGCGCCGTGGGCGGAGCGGGCGCGGCAGGAGCTGCGCGCGGCCGGCGAGGCCAGCCGGGTCCGGCCCGCCACCGGCCGCGAGGAACTCACCCCGCAGGAGCTGCAGATCGCCCAGCTGGCGGCGCAGGGCCTGACCAACCGGGAGATCGGTCAGGCCCTGTACCTCTCCCACCGCACCGTCAGCACCCACCTGCACAACATCTTCCCCAAGCTGGGGATCACGGCGCGGGCTCAGCTGCACTCGATCGTCGGCGACCTCACAGGCTGGTGACGAGGCCCCCGTCGATGGCGAGGTTGGCGCCGGTGATGTTGGCGGCAAGGTCGCCGGCGAGGTACAGCACGAGGCCGGCGACCTCCTCCGGCTCGGTGAACCGGCCGGTGACGGACTCGTGCGCCGCCCCCTCGGCGATCGCGGCGGGGTCGCCGCCGCCGACGCGGGCGAGGGTCTCGGCGACGCCGTCGGCGCCGAGCCACAGCTCGGTGCTCACCGGGCCGGGGCTGATCGTGTTGACCCGCACGCCCTTCGGCCCGGCCTCCTTCGACAGCGCCTTCGAGAAGTTGACCAGCGCCGCCTTGGCCGCGCTGTAGTCGATGACGAGCGGGTCGGCAAGCGTCGCGTTGACCGACGCGATCGTCACGATGGCCGCGGTACCGGCGGCGTAGAGATGCGGCAGGGCCGCGCGCACGGTGCGGACGTGCGCCAGGAAGTTGATGTTCAGCGTGGCGATCCAGTCCTCGTCCGGCACGGCCAGGAAGCCCGCCGGGCGCGGGCGGACGGCGCCGACGTTGTTGACGAGGAGGTCGATGCGGCCGAACGCCTCCACGGCGGCGTCCACGAGGCGGCCCGGCCCGTCGACGGTGGACAGGTCCACGGCGACGGGCCGCACGGCGCCGTCACCGGCGAGCTCGGCCAGCTCGCCGGTCACGGTCCGGGCGCCGGCCACCACGCGCACGCCCTCGGCGGCCAGGGCCCGCACGACGGCCAGGCCGATGCCCCGGCTCGCGCCGGTCACGACCGCGACCTTGCCGGTCAGGCGCAGTTCCACGACGACCTCCATCGCGCCGCGCGGCTGCGGCCGGTCACGACGCCGCCCGCGCGATTGCGTCGGCGTGCGTGCCGATCCAGGCCAGCGCGGCGTCGGCCACGTCCCGCCAGCCGTGGTCGATGGTCAGGGAGTGCGCCCGGTCCGGGAAGTCCATGATCTCGGTGATCGCGCTGGAGTGGCGGTACTGCTTCAGCGTGGCCCGCGTGACGGCCTCCGGGACGGTGTGGTCGCGGCCGCCCATCATGAGCAGCAGCGGCCCGCGCATCTCGTTGGCCGTGTTCACCGCGGCCGGCGAGTGCGGGTCGAAGTTCGCCGCGGCCGCCTCGAACAGCGGCTTGCCGGGCGCGGGGATCGTCCACCGCTCGAACAGCTCGTCGGACTCCTCCGGCGAGATGGCGTTGCCGAAGGCGTACCGGAACTGCTCCGCCGTCAGCGAGACGGACCGGTGCCGGTTGGCGGGGTTCTTGAACACCGGCAGCGTGGCCCGCAACGCCGACAGCGGCAGCGGCAGCACGCCCTTGATCTGCGCGGCGTCGATCGCCACCGCGGCCGCGGCGAGATCCTGCCCGAGCAGCTTCTGCGCGATCATGCCGCCGAACGAGTGCCCCACCAGGATCGGCTTCGCGTCCAGCCCCTGGATGATCTTCGCGTAGTGCGCGACGACGTCGTCGATGCCGTGGTCGGCGATGCTCTCCGGGTTGGCGCGCGCCTCGGCGACGGTGTCCGGGTCGCCCGGCCAGCCGGGCGCCGTGGCCGTGTAGCCGGCCTGGTCGAACATGTCGATCCACGAGTCCCACGACGTGGCGTGCAGCCAGAGCCCGTGGATGAAGATGACGGGAAGGTGCGTGGTCATGCTCAGGCCTCCTCGATCCGGCCGGGCGCCCTGTCGCGCCGCCGGCCACACACAGGGCACCACGCCGGCCGTGCTCTTCGAACCAAGGAAACTCCCCAGTCCTATCGCCATGCTCAGCTGTGGCACACGCGGCGTCCGCCCGGAGGCGCGGGACGGCCGCGCCCGGTGGGTCGGGAGGCTGCTGCGCCGGCCGCCTACGCTTCGGGGCCGACGGCTCGGCCGCCGACCCCGAGGCGCCGGCCTATCAGGGTTTCGCGCAGATCGCGTAGGCGTGCAGGTGCCAGCTTCCCGAGACACCCACCTGGTCCTCGTACGCCTTGATCGAGAACGACGTCGGGGTGAAGGTGAGGTCGTCGAGCACCACCTCGCCGAGGCCGCCGTCGATCTGCCCACCCCCGCCGATGATCTTGTTGCCGGCGATCGCGCAGGTCGCCGTCTCCGTCGCCGAGTTCGCCGACTGGTCGGGACCCTGGACCCCGACGATCTCGTAGCCCGGCAGCGCGTCGGAGCAGATCGCGTACATCGTCAGGCTCCACAGCCCGGAGTAGCCGGTGCGGTCCTCGAACGCCCAGCCGGTCGCCCGGGTGGCCGAGGTTGCCTTGACGTCGTCGATACCGACCTCACCGTTGCCGCCGTTGATGGCGAACCCCATGCCCAGCAGATTCTGGGTGCTGGGGCAGTCGGCGGCGACGCTGTTGTACTGGTCCGAGGTCGTGGTGCTGGTGCTCGGCACGATCTGGTAGCCGGCCGGCTTGTCGGCGCAGACGATCGTGGCGCCGACGCTCCACGTGTACGCGTAGCCGTCCTCGTCCTCGACCGCGTGGACGTACAGGTGGTCGTCGTACGGGATGACCTGGTCGAAGCGGACCTGGCCCTCCCCGCCGGCCAGCGACGGCGCCGCCCCGATCAGGGTCGTGCCGGTCGGGCAGTCGATGCGAATGCCCTTGTTGCCGGAGGTGTACGAGGTGTACTGGAACGCCGTCGTACGGCCGGGCACGGCGGCCGAGGCCGGTCCGGCGAGAACCGGCACAGTTACGGCGGCGGCGCATGCGACCGTCACGGCGGCCAGCCGGCCGATGAGCGAAACACGGGCCATGGTGAGTCCTTCCGGTGCCAGGGCCCGGTGGTCCGGGCCGAGTACCGGCAGCGTGCGCCCACCTGGGAACGGCGTCCGCGTCCTTGTACGCACAACGCAGGTCAGGCCCGCGACAAGCCCAGCAATGAAGATTAGCCATTGCGCAGGATCCGGTATCCGAGTGCGGGCGAGAGCCGCATGACCGCCGGCAGCAGCTTGGCTTTGCCGACATAGATCTCGGTCGAGCCGCACCGGATGCCGGTGATCACCGCGGCAGCAGCGTCGGCCGCGCTGATCTTGCCTCGGCCACGCCCTCGGGTCATGTCCGTGTCGACGATTGGCAGTACCACGTCGATCACCCGGACGTGCGGCGCGGCATCCTGGCACTGGTAGCGCAGTGCGCGGGTAAAGACACGCACTCCTGCCTTGGTGGCGCAGTACACCGGTGCGGAGCGCTTGGGGGTCACCGCCAATCCGGAGGTGATGTTCACGATCGCGGCGGCGGGCTGCCGGCGCAGGTGCGGCAACAGGCCGGTCGAGAGCGCGATGACGGCGTCGAGGTTGATGGCGACCTCGCGGCGGAGGGCGGCCCGCGTGGTCTGCGGACCATCCCCGAGGAAGTCGGTGAGTGTCTGCACACCAGCATTGTTGATCACGATCGAGAGCTGGGGATGTCGATCAGTGAGCTCGCGCACGAAGATGTCGACCGCGTCAGGGTCAGCGAGGTCGACGGCCCAGGGTGTGACGCGGTCGGCGTAATCGGAGGCGAGCGACTCGAGGTGGCGGTGCTCGCGTCCGGCTGCCACCACATGCGCACCAGATTCGATGAACTGGCGGGTGAGTTCCCGCCCGATGCCGCGGGTCGCGCCCGTAACAAGGACAGTTTTGCCGACAAGGTTCATGCTTGTGCCGCTTTCAAGAGTCGATCGGCGCGGTGGCCGAGCTGGCGAACGCCGATCGGTATGCCAACGGCGTCATGGCGGTCCGGCGTTTGAAGTCGCGGGTGAGATGCGGCTGGTCGGCGTAGCCGGATGCGAAGCCGACGATGCTGAGCGGGTGCTCGCTGTTCATGAGGAGGTCTGCGGCCGCTTCGGCCCGCGTTGCGCTGAGTAGCGCGTTGAACCCGCCATCGGCGCGCAAGCGCCGCTGGAGGCTACGCGTGGAAGTGGCAAGCTCGGCCGCGAGGCCACCCAGCGTCCAGCGGCGGCCGAGATCGCCGGCGAGGATGCGACGTGCGTGCGAAGCCGCATCGGTGCCGGCCGGATGCACCGTCGATGCGAGCGATGACCAGGTGAAATGCCAGAGTGCGGTGCCGTGGCCGGGCGGTGGTTCCATGAAGACACCCTTGGCGAACACCACCGGAGCGCTGTCAGAACCCAGCCTGACCGTGACTGCCTGGCCGCCGATCGCCGCGGTCAAGGCCGCCAGCACGCCGAGGATCAGCGCATCCTCAGCGGGCTCAGGCGGTGCTGCGGGCGGTCCGACATGCTCGGCGATGAGGTACTTCGGGCCCGCCTCACGAATCACGACGCGGTGGCGCGAGTGGGTGAAGCGTTCCAGTCGGCTCCATCGGGCGAAGAGATCGTGGGGGGTGTCGGAAGCCAGGAGCGCTGAGATGGCCGGATCAGGCGGTAGCTCCGCCAGGAACAGGCCCACCCGCAACAGCGGCAGCAGGCCATGCGCCTCCGATACGCGCGCAAGGGTCCGCCGCTTGGCCTCCAACGGCAGCAGCGCGCCACTCAGCGGGGGCACGACAACCGGAATTCCATCCCCGGCAAGCGCCCGCTGCACTGCCGCCACCAGCACCGCGCTTGCGAACTCCTCCACAACCCTCCGTTCAACGCTGTCGGGGAACGCTACGTCCATCGCAACGGGGTCGTCTTGAACGAGGACGCCAGGTAGTCGCGATCGGTGCCGAACCGGCCCTGCGCCAGCACCTGCTCCCACACGAAACAGCGAACGTGATCATGCCAAGACGATCGACGGCAGGAGGGAACGGGGAACGCGACGAGCGCGTCGGATCGAGCGTGAAGCGACTTCTTCTCGCGGTGCTGCTTGTCGGCGTCTGGTCCGGCACGAACGGGTGCGGCACGTCAGGCACCGGCGGCCAGCAGGCACCGGGCGCTGCTCCCCTGCGGGGTTTCGGTATCGACGTGGACCAGGCGATCTCAGCCCGCGTGCCGCAGGTACACCTGCAAACCTGCGGTACATGGGGCTGCGCCGAGCAGGACGTGCCGCTGTTGATCGCCGGTCCGACGAGCACGGCGCCCTGCCCGGGGGCGTCGACGGGTCCCGACGCGGTGGCGTGCGGGCCGGTGCAGCTGCAAGGGCCGGGGCCAGGGTACGGCTACGCGCCAGTGCCGCAGTTGACCCTCGGCCCTGTGACCGTGACCGTGACGACGCCGGCAGACGCGCCGATGCCGATCTCCGCGGAGATACGGGTACAGCCGCACCTGATCTGCCCGAACCCCGACGCCGAGCAGAGCGCGTGCGCGGACGGCACGCCCCAGGCGCGGCTGCGCATCGCCGCGGACGGCACGGTCAACCAAGCGGCCTGATCGGACACCACCCCGACGAGGCGGGACAACGCGGCCATGCCGCCGATGGTGCGCGGCGACTTTCAAGTTGGCTACGGCCGGTGCCGGACCCAAGCGGCGCGAAGGTGCCCTGATCTGCCGAATAGCGGGCGTTGCGACACACGGGCTGGGCGCATGCTGGTGGACGTGAGTCAAGAGGTGACGTGCCCGAACCCGGTGCTGCGGTCTGACGCCGCCGTGCTCGTCGGACTGCTGGCTGTGCTTGAAGGGTTCATCTGGGCCGACCCAACTTCCGCGAGAGGTCCTCGACAAGGTGCGAGCCCGGTTCGTCCGGGAGGGCCACCTGACGCAGGGCGCAGGAGACTACGAGCTCAGCCAGGCGGTGAGTGACATGAACCAACGGTTGCGCTATGCCCTCGGTGAGTACGATGCGCCATCGCAACCGATCGAGCTGCCGCGCTGACTGATCGGCCCTCACAACGTCCGCTTCTGCCGCGGCGGGAGTTCCGGCGCTCATCACAGTTGGTGACGCACCGTAGTACATGGCAGATTTCTATCCCCAGCGCTTATCTTTGAGCCTGCGGGCGACCTCGTCCAGAGGGCCGCGGTGTCGGCCCACCCCGGCCGTCACCGCTTCCAGGCCTGGCAGCACGGCGAGTCCGACCATGCGGCCGATGAGCGCCCTCCCGATCAAGGATGAAGCTCGGTTGGCCGGCGTGCCTGCTCACGTGCGTGACCGGTCTCGTCCCGGCGCCTGATCAGGTCGCCGTCACCGGCGTAGAGGGCGAGGATCGCCAGAACACCCGCGGCCGCGGCCGGGAAGACGGCAGGCTCCGAGGTCAGCAGCCAGTTGCTCGAGTCGCCTCGCGCGTCGGCCCAGGTGCCGCCGGTGCTGACGCAGATCCGCAGCCGGGTTCCGGGGCTCAGGTCGAGGCCGTATCCGTACAGGCCGATCCGGGTTCCGTCGTCGAGCCGGACGGTGAGATGTTCCCTGCTCCCGCCCGTCACCGAGGCGACGGTACAGGTGCCCGTGCGCACGATGTCCATGCGGAGCCGGCCGCACAGCGCGGTGAGGCCGTAGGCTGCCGCCGCCATCAGTACGCCCGCGAGCAGCAGGCCGGCCCGCGCCGGAGTCGGACGAAACGGCATGAAGGTCGACGGACTCCAGCCTCGGGCGTGCCTGGCCATGTACTCCCTCAAGACTCCGAGGCGGCGGCGAGGGCCGTCGGCCGGTGGTCCGGCGTGCCGTGCCATGCGGCGAAGCCGGCCTGCAGGCGTTCGAGCTCCTGGCAGGTGCCGATCCGGGCGCGGTGCTGGGGCTGTTCGCCGTAGTGACGGATGACGGGGGCAAGGAACGCCGGGTCCACGGCCAGGTAGTACGGCGACAGGCGGAGGGTGCGCGTCCGGCCGTCGGAGCGCCGGTACCGCACCGGCATCGTCCGCGCACGACGTCCCGGCACCAGCGGGCCGCCCGGGCCAAGCTGGGCCCACGGCACCCGGCACGAGCCGAGCATCGTGTGCGCCGTGATTCCGTCCGGGGTCAGCGTCAGGCGGTAGCGCAGCAGCCAGATGTACGCCAGGCCGAGGCCGGCCAGCGTCACGGCGAGCGCACCGGATGCCCACGCCGACCCGAACAGCGCGGTCGGCCGGACCTGGTCGGTGTCCGGCACCCGCTCGGCCAGCACCTGCGTCCCGGCCGCCATCAGCAGCAGCACGCCGGTCGCGGCCGGATACCTCGACGCCGTCGCCACCGTGAACCCGGCGTCGGGGCCGACCCCGAACGCCGCCGGCCGATGCCGTAGGCGCCGGGTCAGCAGCAGGAACAGCAGCGGCGCGCCGCCGAGCGAGACCAGCAGCCCGAGCAACCCCAGCGCCACGCCGAGCCCGCGGGGCTCGATCCGCCACGACAGCGGTTGCAGCACGAAGCTGTCGAAAACCCCCGCCCCGAACGCTCCCGCCCCGAGCACCGTGGCCAGGACCCTCACCGATACAGCCGACACCCGACGCAGCCTAGACATCCACCACGGCACCGGCGTCATCCAACCGGCCCGACATCCGCACATGCCGCCGACCATGCGCGCGGCGTCCCGAAAGGCCGTTATGCTCTGCGATACACGGCCCCGGAAGGCGCACTCGCGCGATGAACGCGCAACTCGCTACCGCCGGCACCGTCAACCCGCACCACCCTAGGGGCCCACCGCCCCCGGCAACCACCCTGGCAGGAATCGCCGGCCCCGCCGGCCCGTCCCGCCAGCCCCCGAACCTTGCGCGGAACAGCGCGCGGTGACCACCGACCGCGACAGGCAAGTCGCGTCCGCAGACTCCTCGTACTCGCCTCAAATCATTGTTTTCCCAAAATTTGAAATGTCTGTGGCTTTCGGCTCTTGATCTTCGGCCTACGGCGACTCCGCGCCGACCTCGGTACATCACGGAACAGCCGCCGGCCGATCGGCCACGGGCGAACGCGCCGGCAGGCGGCGATCTCCGAGACCGCCGCGGCTACACCGGGACGAGCGGCACCTCGGCCTCAGATGGCTGGCTGTCGAGGGATCGCACGGTTCCGATCCATCGCATACTGGCCAAGGTTCCTCGGGTCGGCGGCGTACGAGATCAGACGCAATGTTCTGCCGCCGTCCGAGCGGCACCTACCGCTTGTCCAGGGCGGAGTCGATGGTCGTGCGGAGCTGCTGAAGGGCGGCAACAGCTGGCGCACCTTCCGTGGATTCGTCCCAGAGCTCGCGCCATTCTGAGTCGTCGCCGACGATCCGGTCCAACGCCCGGATCGCCAAGGCCGGGACGTCATCTCGAGGCAGGCGGTCATGACCTGCTCCTTTCGGGCGAGGAGCCGGTCGGCGGGGAAGTCGGGCGCCTCGGGCCTCCCCCGCCACGGGGAGCCGCCGAAGAGCCGCCGGAGAGCCGGTCAGCAGGGCGGCCGGGTCGACTCTCGCGTGGTAGAGCGCGCGAGAGTCGATCCGGCCACCAGCCCGATCAGGACGTGCGGCTCACGCCACCCGGACCGGCTCGACCCGCCAGATCCGGTCGCAGTACTCGCGGACGGTCCGGTCGGAGGAGAAGAAGCCGCTGCGGGCCGAGTTGAGGACCGACATGCGGGCCCAGGCCTCCTGGTCGCGCCACGCGTGCTCGACCCGCTCCTGGCATTCGAGGTAGGCGCGGTAGTCGGCCAGGGCCAGGTACTCGTCGCGGCCCAGCATCGAGTCGACCACCGGGGCGAAGAGGGAGCGGTCGCCCTTGGCGAAGGTGCCGGCCGCGATGGTGTCGATGGCGGCCCGCAGGTCGGGGTCGCTCTCGTAGTACGCGCGCGGGTGGTAGTCGCGGCGCAGGTCGGCCGCCTCCTGCGCGTCGAGGCCGAAGAGGAAGAAGTTGTCGGCGCCGACGCGGTCGCGGATCTCGATGTTGGCGCCGTCGAGGGTGCCGATGGTCAGGGCGCCGTTGAGGGCGAGCTTCATGTTGCCCGTGCCCGAGGCCTCCTTGCCGGCCAGCGAGATCTGCTCGGACAGGTCGGCGGCCGGGATGATCCACTGGGCCCGGGTCACGTTGTAGTCCGGCGGCAGCACGACCTTGAGCCGGCGGGACACCACGGGGTCGGTGTTGACCGTCTCGGCGACCGCGTTGACCAGGCGCAGGAGCAGCTTCATCGAGTGGTAGCCGGGGGCCGCCTTGCCGCCGAAGAGCACCGTGCGGGGCACCACGTCCAGGTCCGGGTGCTCACGGAGCCGGTTGAACAGCATGATGACGTGCAAGAGCTTCAAGTGCTGCCGCTTGTACTCGTGGAAGCGCTTGATCATGACGTCGCACAGGGCGTCGGGGTCGATCACCACGCCCGTCGAGCGCTCCACGTGGGCCGCCAGGTCGACCTTGTTGGCCCGCTTGACGGCCCGCCAGCGCTCCAGGAACGCCGGGTCGTCGGCCACCCCGGCCAGCCCCTCCAGCCGGTCCAGGTCGGTGAGCCAGGACTCGTCGCCGAGCCGCTCGGTGATCAGCTCGGACAGGCGCGGGTTGGCCAGGCGCACAAACCGCCGCGGGGTGACGCCGTTGGTGACGTTGTGGAACTTCTGCGGCCACAGCTCGGCGAAGTCGCGCAGGGTGGTCGCGGCGAGCAGCCGGGTGTGCAGCTCGGCGACGCCGTTGACCGCGGTGCTGCCGACGACCGCCAGGTGCGCCATGCGCACCCGCTTGTCCGGCTCCTCCTGGATGATCGAGAGCCTCCGGAGGCGGTCGAGGTCGCCGGGGTACGTCGCCTCCACCTCCTGCAGGAAGAAGTGGTTGATCGCGTAGATGATCTCCATGTGGCGGGGCAGCAGCCGCTCCACCACCGCCACCGGCCAGGTCTCCAGGGCCTCGGGCAGCAGGGTGTGGCATGTGTAGTTGAAGGTGCGCCGGGTGATCGACCAGGCCAGGTCCCAGTCCAGCTTGTACTCGTCGACCAGCAGCCGCATCAGCTCGGTGACGGCCATGACCGGGTGGGTGTCGTTGAGCTGGATGACGACCTTGGCCGGGAACGCGTCCCAGCCGGTGTTGCGCAGGCGGTACCGCCGGATGATGTCGCGCAGCGAGCACGCCACGAGGAAGTACTGCTGCTTCAGCCGCAGCTCGCGGCCCTGCTCGGTGCTGTCGTCGGGGTACAGCACCTTGCTGATGTTCTCGGCCCGCACGATGTCCTCGACGGCCTCCTTGTACTGCCCGGCCCCGAACCGCGACAGGTCGAAGGACTGGCGGCTGGCCCGGGCCTGCCACAGCCGGATGATGTTGACGGTCTGGGTGCCGTACCCGGGCACGAGCATGTGGCTGGGCTCCCCGCGCACGACCTCCCCGGGCGTCCACTGCCGGCGCAGCCCGGTCGGGTCGTCCAGCGCCGCGGCCGTCGTGCCGTAGAAGCCGACCACCTGCCGGTCGTCCGGCGCCGGGAACTCCCACGGGTTGCCGTAGAACGTCCAGTCGTCGGGCCGCTCGACCTGCGCGCCGTCGCGGAACGCCTGCTTGAAGATGCCGAACTCGTACCGGATGCCGTAGCCGACGGCCGGGATGTCCAGCGTCGCCATGGAGTCCATCAGGCAGGCGGCCAGCCGTCCGAGCCCGCCGTTGCCCAGCCCCGGCTCGACGTCGTAGCTCTCCAGGTCCTCCAGCGTGACCCCGAGGTCCGCGGCGATCGGCCGCACGAACCGCTCGGTGTCGGTGTAGAGCAGGTTCTGCCCCAGCTGCCGCCCGAGCAGGTACTCCGCGGACAGGTAGTACACGAACCGCGGGTTCGCCTCGTAGTGCGCCGCGGCGGTGCGCGCGTACCGCTCCACCAGCCGGTCCCGCACGGTGAGCGCGAGCGTCTGGTAGCCGTCGGAGCCGCTGGCCGACTCGAGCGTGGTGCCGCGCTGGTAGTACAGGTTGCTGATGAGGTCCTGCTCGAAGTCCGCGAGCGTGCTGCCGACGGAGCGCATCTTGGGGCGAGGCCTGTCATCGGTCACTCGTTCAGTATCTCGCGCCCGCCCCGCCGACTCGCCGACTTCACCCCTCTCCGGCGCAGGTTCCTACCCGGTGGCGAGGGCGTCGACGATGCGCTTGGCGGCGCCGGCCAGGCCCCAGCGCTCGGCCAGGGCCATGAGACGGTCGGGATCGGCCGGGTCGGTGGGGAGCTTGGTGTCCAGCGGCGGGATGGGGACGGTCCGGGAGACCGCCACGACGTCGCGGGCGGCGGCCAGGTACTCCCGGCCGGCCTCCAGCTTGCCGCGCAGGCCCGGCGCGAAGCCCGACGCCGGGTCACCGAGGGCCGCCAGGATGCCGTCGAGGCCGCCGTAGCGGTCCACCAGGCGGGCCGCGGTCTTCTCCCCCACCCCGGCGACGCCCGGCAGGCCGTCGCTCGGGTCGCCGCGCAGGGCGGCGAGGTCGGCGTAGCCCGCGGCCGGGACGCCGTACTTGGCGTGCAGGGCGGCGTCGTCGAGGACCTCGAGCTTGGCGACGCCACGGCCGCAGTACAGCACCCGGATCGGTTTCTGGTCGTCGATGAGCTGGAAGAGGTCCCGGTCGCCGGTGGCCACCTCCACGGGGCCGCCCTCGCGGGTGGCCAGGGTGCCGATGACGTCGTCGGCCTCGAAGTCGTGGGCGCCCACGGCGGCGATGCCGAGGGCGGAGAGGAAGTCGAGGATGACGGGGACCTGCGCCTCCAGGGCCGCCGGCACCTCCTCGCCGCCGGAGGGGGTCAGCCGGTGCGCCTTGTAGGAGGGCAGCAGGGCGACCCGCCAGGCCGGGCGCCAGCTCTCGTCGAGGCAGCAGACCATGCGGTCCGGGCCGCGGCCGCGGATCAGGGTGGCGAGCATGTCGAGGAAGCCGCGCACGGCGTTGACCGGCGTGCCGTCGGGGGCCTTGGCGGCGGCCTCGGGCACCCCGAAGTACGCCCGGAAGTAGAGGCTGGCGGAGTCGATCAGCAGCAGGGGGCGGTCCACCGGGCCAGACTATCCACTCGGGGCGCGAAACTAGCGCAGCACGTGGATACGCGTCGTGGTGCCGGTGGCACAGGTGTGCCGCTGGACCAGGTCGGCCAGGAAGTGGACCATGACCAGGCCGCGGCCGCGGCCCTCCGGCGGGCGCAGGCGGCCGATCATGAGGTCGGTGACGTGGCCGAAGTCGCGGACCTCGCACACCACCCGCTTGTCGTCGTGCCAGGTGCGCAGCGTGCCGGAGCCGCCGCCGTGCTGCACGCTGTTGGTGGCCAGCTCGTTGACGGCGCTCTGCAGGTCCACGATGCGGTCCGGGGGCAGGTCGGCCGCCAGCCCGACCTCGGCCACCCGGCGGCGCACCTCGACCAGGCCGGCGAGCTCGAAGCGCATCGTGGTGGCGCCGGCCGGCGGTTCGGACAGCGGCACGTTGTAGGCCTCGGCGATGCCGTACGGGTCGTAGCCGTCGCTGGGGAACCGGCCGTTGTCGTCGGCCATGATCGGGTGGGTGGCGTGGGCGTCGCGGACGCGGGCCGGGTCGAGGCGGCCGATGTCGTACGGGCACATGATGGTCGCCTCGCGCCCGGCGAAGGCCACGTTGATCATGGCCTCGTGCTGCACGCAGCCGGGGTACTCCTCGGGGGTGCGCGCCGGCCAGACCGGCTGGCCGATCACCCGCACCCGGCGGCCGGGGTGCTCGTCGAGGAACCTGGTCAGCACCCAGGGGATGATCCGGCCCGGGTTGCGCCCGGCCTCGGCCATGTCGATGAAGGTGACGCCGTCGGCGAACGCGCCCAGGCGCTGGCGCAGCATGGTGCCGTTGGGCGACGGGACGATGACCGCGATCGGCTCGTCCATGGAGAAGCCCTCGTAGATGAACTTCATCGTGCCGTCGAGGAAAGCGGCCGGGCCCTCGTAGAGCAGCGCCTCGTGCACGAAGGGGTCCGGGACCCGTTCAATCGGCGTGCGCGCGCCGTGCCCGCTCATGGAGATGTGCAGCCCATCTCGGTTCGACAACATGTGCACTAGGGGCCTTTACTCAACCCTCGCGGACAGACTACGCCACCCCGACGGATCGGACACCTATCCGTTGATACCGTCCCGGCACACCGGCCCCAGGGGTAACACCCAAAACCGAACGACCGTTAAGCTGGATGGTGTGGAGCTCTACTCACCCGACCGGCTGGCCGCCGCCCGGCGCGCCGCTGCCGAGGCCGGCCTCGACGCGTTGCTCATCGGGCCGAGCGCCGACCTGCAGTACCTGACCGGCTACGACGCGCACGCCCTGGAGCGCCTCACGCTGCTCGTGCTGCCCGCCGACGGCGAGGCCACGCTGATCGTCCCGCGCCTGGAGCGCCCCGCCGCCGAGGCCTCGCCGGCCGAGTCCATCGGCGTCCGGCTGGTCGACCACGCCGACGGCACCGACCCGTATCACATCGTGCAGGAGCTGCTGGCCGGCCGCGCGAAGACCGTCGGGCTCGGCAACCGGATGTGGGCCGAGCAGGTGCTGGCGCTGCGCGACGCGCTGCCCGAGACCGGGCAGGCCCTCGCCGGCGCGGTGCTGCGCGGCCTCCGGCTGCGCAAGTCCCCGGCCGAGATCGAGGCGTTGCGCCGGGCCGGGCAGGCCATCGACGCCGTGCACGAGCGGATGGGCGAGTGGCTGCGGCCCGGGCGCACCGAGGCCGAGGTGGCCGCCGACATCGCGGCCGCCATCCGCGAGGCCGGCCACGCCACCGTCGAGTTCACCATCGTCGCCGCCGGGCCGAACGGCGCCAGCCCGCACCACGGCGTCTCCGACCGCGTGATCGCCCCCGGCGAGCCGGTGGTCGTGGACATCGGCGGCCGGATGCCCGACGGCTACTGCTCCGACTCCACCCGCACGTACTGCATCGGCGAGCCCCCGGCCGACTTCGCCGCCTACTACGCGGTGCTGCACGAGGCCCAGCGGGCCGCGGTCGCCGCCGTGCGGCCCGGGGTGAGCGCGGAGGCGGTCGACGCGGCCGCCCGCGACCTCATCGCCGGCGCCGGCTACGGCGAGCGGTTCCTGCACCGCACCGGCCACGGCATCGGCCTCGACGGCCACGAGGACCCCTACATCGTGGCCGGCAACGACGCACCGCTCGAGCCGGGCATGGCCTTCTCCGTCGAGCCGGGCATCTACCTCGCCGGCCGGCACGGCGCACGGATCGAGGACATCGTGGTGTGCACCGCCGACGGCGTGGAGCGGCTCAACACCATCGACACCGAGCTGGTGATCCTATGAACGTCGAGCGGCCGTTCCTGGGCGAGGAGGGCGAGGCCCTCATCGGGCTGGCCCGCGAGATCGCCGACGGTGAGCTGGCGCCGAAGGTCGAGGAGTTCGAGGCCGAGCGGCGCTTCCCGCGCGAGCTGTTCCGCCTGCTCGGCCGGGCCGGGCTGCTGGGGCTGCCCTACCCCGAGGAGCACGGCGGCTCCGGGGTGCCCTACGAGCTGTACCTGCAGGTGCTCGAGGAGATCGCGGCCCGCTGGCTGGCCGTCGCCGAGGGCATCTCGGTGCACACGCTGGCCTGCTACCCCCTCGCCGCCTACGGCACCGACCTGCAGCGCAAGAAGCACCTGCCCGACATGCTCGGCGGCGAGCTGCTCGGCGCCTACTGCCTCTCCGAGCCGCACAGCGGCTCCGACGCGGCAGCCCTGGCCACGCGGGCGGAGGACGGCCCCGACGGGTTCGTGGTGCGCGGCACCAAGGCCTGGATCACCCACGCCGGCCAGGCCGACTTCTACAACGTCTTCGCCCGCACCGGCGGCCCGGGCGCGAGGGGCATCTCCTGCCTGCTGGTCGATGCCAAGACCCCGGGAGTTGTACCGCAGGTGCCCGAGAAGACCATGGGCCTGCGCTCCTCCGTCGTGGCCCAGCTCGCCTTCGAGGGCGCCGTGGTGAGCGCCGACCGGCTCGTCGGCGAGCGCGACGGCGGCTTCGGCATCGCCCTCGCCGCGCTGGACGGCGGCCGCCTCGGCATCGCCGCGTGCGCCGTCGGCCTGGCCCAGGCCGCGCTGGACTACGCGGCCGCCTACGCGAAGGAGCGCGAGCAGTTCGGCCGGCCGATCGCCGAGTTCCAGGGCGTGAGCTTCATGCTGGCCGACATGGCGACGCAGATCGCCGCCGCCCGCGCGCTGTACCTGTCCGCCGCCCGGCTGCGCGACGCGGGCCGGCCGCACAGCGCGGAGGCGGCCAAGGCCAAGCTGTTCTGCACCGACACGGCGATGCGGGTCACCACCGACGCCGTGCAGGTGCTCGGCGGCGCCGGCTACGTGTCCGACCACCCCGTCGAGCGGTACATGCGCGAGGCCAAGGTGCTGCAGATCTTCGAGGGGACCAACCAGATCCAGCGCGTGGTGATCGCCCGCTCGCTGTAACCGCTTGCCCGGCACGTTAGGGTTCGGGCGTGGAAGAGACCGATCGCGCGATCGTCGCGGCCCTCGCGGTCGACGGCCGCCTGTCCTACACCGACCTGGCCGAGCGGGTCGGGCTGTCGGTGTCGGCGGTGCACCAGCGGGTGCGCCGCCTCGAACAGCGCGGCGTCATCAAGGGCTACACCGCGAAGGTCGACCACGACGCGCTCGGCCTGTCGATGACCGCCTTCGTCGCGATCCGCCCCCTCGACCCGTCCCAGCCCGACGACGCGCCCGACCGGCTGGCCCGGCTGCCGCAGATCGAGTCGTGCTACTCGGTGGCCGGCGAGGACTTCTACATGCTGCTGGTCCGGGTGGAGAACCCCCTGGCGCTGGAGCGGCTGCTGCAGGAGATCCGCTCGGCGGCCAACGTCACCACGCGCACGACGGTGGTGCTGTCCACGCCCTACGAGCACCGCCCTAGCGTGCGGCAGTCCTGATCGCTTCCAGCACCCGCTGGGTGTCGGCCAGGTCGGCCAGCGTGACGTGCGCGCCGGCCCGATCGAGCTCGTCGGCGCCGTAGCGCCCGGTCGCCACGGCCACCACGCCGGCCTCGCCGTGCAGCGCCGCCCCGACGTCCTCGGGGGTGTCGCCGATCAGCACCACCTTGGCGAAGTGCCGGTCGAAGCGGGCGCGGGCGTTGGCCCGGGCGATCGCGACCAGCTCCGCACGCACCTCGTGGCTCCAGCCGTACGCCCCGGCGTCCAGGTCCAGGTGGGCGGTGAGCCCGAAGGGCCCCAGCTTCACCTCGGCGATGCGCCGGACGTTGCCGGTCAGCAGCGTCTGGCCGGCCCGCCCGGCCAGCGCGGACAGCGCCTCGGCCGCGCCGGGCAGGGCCCGTCCCCGAGTGGGCAGCAGGTGCGCGAGCTCGTCCAGGGCCGCCTCCGCCCCCTCGCGCAGGTCCTCGAGGTGCCCCTCGGTCACCGCCACCCCGTTGCGGCGCAGCATGTCCGCGGCGATCGCCCGGTCCGTCCGCCCCGCCATCGGCGGCTGATGCTCGACCGGCCGGCCGAAGCGCCGCAGGAACGCCAGGTCGTAGGCCTCGCGGCCCAGCCCGTCCACGTCCACCAGCGTGTGGTCCACATCCCAGAGCACCAGAACCCCGTCCACGCGGTGCAGCGTAGCCGCAACCGGCACAATGTGGTGATGGGCGAGATCATGGTCGTACGGCACGGAGAGACCGAGTGGAGCGCCGCCGGTCGGCACACGTCGACCACCGACCTGGAACTCACCCCGCAGGGTGAGGCAGACGCCCGGGCCCTCACCCGGGTCCTGGCCAACCGGCCGTTCGTCGCCGTCCTGAGCAGCCCCCGCCGCCGCGCGCTGCGCACCGCGGAGCTGGCCGGCCTGACGGTCACCGAGGTCGACCAGGACGCCGTCGAGTGGGACTACGGCGACTACGAGGGCCGCACCACCGCCGACATCCGCACCGAGGCCCCGGACTGGGACCTGTGGCGCGACGGCGGCCCCGGCGGCGAGACGCCGGACCAGGTGACCGTGCGCCTGGACCGCTTCCTGGCCAAGCTGCGCCCGATGCTGGCGCTGGGCGACGTCGCGGTGGTCACCCACGGCCACGCGGCCCGCGCCCTGGCCGCCCGGTGGGTGGAGCAGCCTGTCGCGTTCGGCGCCCACCTGACCCTGGGCACCGCCACGTTGTCGGTGCTGGGACACGAGCACGAGACCCCGTCCCTGCGCATGTGGAACGCGCCGCCCGCCTGACCGCGGCCTACGGCACGACCGTGACGGGCCAGCGCCCGCAGCGCACCAGGCGGGTGGAGACCGAGCCCGCGATGCGGTGCAGCGGGCTGGCCGAGCGCCCCACGATCACGGCGTCGGCGCCCAGCTGGCTCGCGGCGGCGACCAGCTCGGTGTAGGGCTCCCCCGTGCGCACGAGCAGCTCGACGTCGACGCTCAGCCGCGGTACCTCACGCGCCATCGCCTCCCGCAGCTGCCCCTCCACCGCGTCGTGCGCGGCGATCACGTTGACCGCGGCGCCGCCGCCGGTATCGGCCATGGACAGCATCGAGGCGGGCAGCGAGCGCACGTACACGGCGACGAGCCGGCAGCGCTGGCGGCGGGCCAGGCCCACCGCGTAGGCGGCGGCCCGCAGCGACGGCGTCGAGCCGTCGACCCCGACCAGGATGGTCACCGGCTGGGCGTCGTCGCGCATGGCATGTCTCCAGGGGAGGTCTCTCCAAGGGCGGTCGCGATCACACCCGGAAGCATAAGCCGCGAATATAAGCACGTGATATAAAAGTTTCGTGACGGAGATCCTCGACAGCGCGGCGCTGGCCAACGGCCTGGAGCGGATCGTGTCCCTGCTGCGGCGATCGGCGCCGGACGAGCACGTCTCGCTCTCGGCGGCGGCCACGCTGCGCACGCTCGACACGAGCGGCCCCTGCCGCATCTCGGAGCTGGCCGCGCGGGAGGGCGTCACCCAGCCGGCCATGACGCAGCTGGTCTCCCGCCTGGAGCACGACGGCTACGCCGAGCGGCGCTCATGGGAGGCCGACGCCCGGGTCGTGATGGTGCACCTCACCGCCACCGGCGCCGAGCTGCTGCGGCGCCGCCACGACGCGCGGGCCCGCCGGCTGGCCGAGCTCGCCGAGCGCCTCAGCGCCGAGGACCGCGCCGCGCTCGCGGCCGCCCTGCCGGCCCTGGACCGGCTCGTCACCACCCAGCACGACAACCCCGGGAGTACCTGCGCATGAGCCATCAGCACAACTCCGCGCCCAGCCCGTTCCGCCAGCCCAGGGCGGTGTGGGCGGTCGCCTTCGCCTGCGTCGTCTCGTTCATGGGCATCGGCCTGGTCGACCCGATCCTGCCCGCCCTCTCCGTCAAGCTGCACGCCTCGCCCAGCCAGGTGTCGCTGCTGTTCACCAGCTACCTGCTGGTGACCGCGGTCGCGATGCTGATCACCAACCTGGTGTCCAGCCGCATCGGCCCCAAGCGCACCCTCATCGCCGGCCTCGTGCTCATCGTGATCTTCGCCGCCCTGGCCGGCAGCTCGCACTCGATCGGCGGCATCGTCGGCTTCCGGGCCGGCTGGGGCCTGGGCAACGCGCTGTTCATCGCCACCTCCCTGGCCGTCATCGTGGCCTCGGCCAGCGGCGGCTTCGGCGGGGCGATCATCCTGTACGAGACCGCGCTCGGCATCGGCATCGCGGTCGGCCCGCTGCTCGGCGGCACCCTCGGCGGCATCAGCTGGCGCGGCCCGTTCTACGGCGTCAGCGTGCTGATGTTCATCGCCCTCATCGCCACCATCACGCTCGTGCCGAAGACGCCGCGGCCGGCCGAGCGGACCTCCATCGCCGCCCCGATCACCGCGCTGCGCCACCGCGGGCTGCTGATCATGAGCCTGACCGCGGTGTTCTACAACTGGGGCTTCTTCACGATGCTGGGGTACGCCCCCTATCCGATGCACCTGTCGGAGCACAAGCTCGGCCTCGTCTTCACCGGCTGGGGCCTGCTGGTCGCGATCTTCAGCGTCGCGGTCGCCCCGCGGCTGCAGCGGCGTTTCGGCACCGCCAAGACGCTGTACGCCAACCTGTTCCTGCTCGCCGTGGTCCTCGCCGTCATCGGCGCCTGCACCAACTCGCCCAAGGCCGTGATCGTGGCCGTCATCGTCTGCGGCGCGTTCATCGGCATCAACAACACGCTCACCACCCAGGCGGTCATGACGGTCGCCCCGGTGCCGCGGCCGGTCGCCTCCGCCTCTTACGGGTTCGTGCGCTTCATCGGCGGCGGCCTCGCCCCCTTCGTCGCCGGCAAGCTGGCCGACCACTACAACATCCACGTCCCCTTCTACGCGGGCGCCGCGGCGTTCCTCATCGCCATCGCCGTGCTGGCCACCGGCCACCGCATCCTCACCGAGGCCGAGCGGGCCGCCGACGAGACGGCGGCCGAGCAGCGGCCCGGCACGGCGGTCGGCGAGATCGTCGCCGTCGGGCGGACCGGCACGGCCAACGGCAACGCGCCGATCGTCGTCGCCCTCGACGCCGGGCCCTCGGCCGACGCCGTCACCGCGGCCGCCGCGGAGCTGGCCGGGCACCTGAACGCGCCGCTGGAGCTGCTGCACGTCCACGAGATCGCGGTGGTCGGCGACGACGCCGTCGACCGGGAGAGCTACGAGCAGGCCCGGGCCCAGGTCCAGCGGCGGCTGGACGAGCTGGCGGCCCGGGGCGTGGCCGCGGCCGGGCACGTGCTGCGCAGCGTCGCCGACCACGGCCACGCCGGCAGCCTGATCGCCGAGCACGCCCGGTCGGTCCACGCCCAGGTGGTCGCGATCGGTGGCCCGTCACACGGCGGGGTCGCGCACCTGCTCGACGGCAGCGCCAGCCAGCGGCTGATCGCCGAGGCCGGGTGCCGGGTGATGGTCGTGCCGCCCGGGCCCGAACCCGCCGAACGGGCCGCCACCACCGTCTAGCACGGGGTGACGGCCCGCCCGGGCCCGGTCACTGGAAGCCGGCGGAGTCCAGGTGCTCCCAGTTGTCGTAGCGCTGGTCGCCGCTGCGGATCTGGAAATGGCCGGGCCACAGCGGCTTGTCGCTGGTGACGCTGTAACTGATCGGCACCGTGAAGGTCACGCTCCCGCCGGCCATGACGGTGCCGACGCTGCACGGCGCCTCGATGCTGACCTGCCCGGCGAAGGACCCGCACGAGGCGCCGGTGGCCTTGCCGGTGACCGTGACGGCGGGGACGAACGAGAGCATCACGGTGACGTTCTTGATGTCGCGCGGGCCGGCGTTGTGCAGCGTGACGGTGACCGTACCGGTCTGCTTGCCGCCGCTGGGCGCGCCGACCGCCGCCTCGGCCTTCCCGACGGTCAGCGCGTCCCGGTAGCTCTGGTCCACGAGGAACGACTGCGGGCCGGCGACCTGTTGGAACTGCCCGCCCGCCCAGCGGAAGGTGCGGTCCTGCGTGAGCCGGTGCGTCGGTGGCATGCCGCAGCACTGGACCATGTCGGCGACCTTGACGGCGACGGTGCCGTCCGCCCCGGGCGTCGTGGCGACGATCTCCTCGGCGGAGACGACCCGGCCGAGCGTGTGCAGCGCACCGTCCGGGGCGCTCAGCGCGACGAGCTGGTCGAACCCGCTCTCGCCGGCCCGGCAGGTGACCCGGACCAGGGTGTCCCGGCCGCCGTCGCCGTCGACGTCGGCGCTGAGCGCGCCGGGGCGGACCAGCAGTGACCAGACGTCGCCGGAGGCCGCCGAACCGCCATGGAACGTGATCTTGCCGCTCCGGCAGTCCGTCGGCGCGTCCGACGGCCAGGCCGGGAGGGTGAAGGTGGCGTTCGCGAGGTCGGTCGGGGCGTCCAGCACCGGCGGCGGGCCGCTCGGCGGCGAGGTCGACGGCACGGTCGACGGCGCGGTGGGCGCGATCGACGCGGGCGCGCTGGTGCCCGGCCCGGCCGGGGCGGCGCGCCGGTCCTGCAGGGCCAGCAGGCCCGACGGCACCAGCACGGCCAGGGCCAGGGCCGACGCGGCGGCGACGGTGCGAACCCGCTGGCGGCGCCGGACGGTGCCGATGACGGCCTCGGCGCCCATCGGCGCGATGCGCGGCATGGTGCCGGCCCGGAAGTCGGTGAGGGCCGCGTTCAGGATGTCGTCGTCGAAGTCAGACACGGGAGCTGCCCTCCTGCTGCTCGCTCAGCATGCGCGCGACCGCGGCCCGCGCCCTGCTCAGGGTCGATTTGACGGTGCCGAGCGCCACCTGCTCCTGCTCGGCGATCTCCTGCAGCGACAGGTCGGCGATGTGGAAGAGCACGAAGATCCGGCGCTGGGCCCCGGGCAGCTGCTTGAGCGCCCAGGTGAGGTCGACCCGGTCGGCGCTGGGCGCGGCGACGTGCTGCACGCGGTGGCTCTGCAGGAACGAGGCGGCCGTGCGCAGCCGCCGCCAGCGGCTGGTGGCGAGGTTCCAGGCGACCCGGCGGACCCAGGCGACCGGGTCCTCGTAGTGCTGGACCGCGTTCCACCGGGCGTAGGCGCGGCAGAACGCCTCCTGCACGAGGTCCTGCGCGTCGCCGAGATCGCCGGTGAAGGCGTAGATCTGCAGCGTCAGCGCGTGGAACCGGCTGCGGTAGAAACTCTCGAAACTCTCCGGCGGCGACCGGTCCACTGACCCGAGCACGTTGCCTCCCCGCTGATGGATAGTTCCCGTTTCAGGAACTTCGATGGAAGAGACACGCCATGCCGCCGCCGCGGGTTCCACGGCGGTCGCTTAGCCGACAAAAAGGCCGCGGCGGG
>NZ_BAAARV010000069.1:0-122417 GCF_039532525.1 Dactylosporangium salmoneum | reverse complement strand
CCGCGGCCTTGAAAGATTCGTGAACGTCACCGGCCGCGCTGGCGGCGGGCGTCGGCGATGCCGTTGGCGGCCCGGGCCGCGAACGCCTGGCCGGTCTTGCCGGGGGCGGCCGGCGGCGGCGGGGTGACGCCGCTGTTGGAGCCGCCGCCGAAGACCGGGCCGGCAGTGGCGCGCAGGGCCTGGCCGGCGGCGATCTTCTCCCGCACGGCCTCCGCCTCGGCCTGCTCGCGCTCCGACGGCACGGCCATCACGGCGCTGGCCAGGGCGATGACCACGACCAGGACGAAGAGGACGATCGGGGCGAGGAACCAGTTGACGTCGACGCCGGGGACGGTCTTGATGTCGTGGTCGAGGTGGACCTGCATCGCGTACATGCCGGTGTAGTGCATGCCGCAGACCGCGACGCCCATGACCGCCGCGGCGGCGACGGTGGCCGCGATGCCGCGCACGACCAGCGTGAACCAGAGGGCGACGGTGGCGGCGACGACGGCGATCGCGTAGGAGGCGATGTACAGCGACGGCTTGTACTCGAACTTGCCGTTGATGTTCATCGCCGCCATGCCGGTGTAGTGCATGAAGGCGACGGACACGCCGGTGATCGGGCCGCCGACGAGGACCTTCCAGATCTTCGGCTTACCCAGGCCCACGATGAACAGGCCGACGCCGACGGTCACGACGGCGATGAAGAAGCTCGCCACGGTGGTCGGCACGTCGAAGCGCAGCGGGCTGTCCTGCACGCTGAAGCCGACCATGGCCATGAAGTGCATGACCCAGATGCCGGTGCCGCCGATCGCCCAGGCGGCGAGCACGAGCAGCCAGGCGCGGCGGCGGGTGTCCTGGGCGGCACGGGCCCGGGCGGTGCTCACGAGGCCGAGCAGGGAGCCCAGGAACGACATGGCGTAGGCGAAGATCGGGGTGATCGCGCCATACGTGAAATGGTGCAGCTGACCCACGAGTCTCCTCCAACCAATGCACCGGCGTGAGCATCATTGCGGATCCGAACGATTTTTTCTAATCCGCATCACCCGCACGAACGGAAAAAATCGGTGCGTGATCAAGCCATGACGCTGTATGCGAGCACACCGCGGGTGATGGCGGCCATCGCCAGGCGGGCGGTGCGCCGGACCGGCTCGGGCGCCCCGGAGGCGTCGGCGAGCTGGCCGAGCAGGTCGAGCACCTGGCGCGACCAGCGCACGAAGTCGCCGGCCGGCATGTCGCCCTCGAGGCCGTGGACGCTGCCGAGGACCTTGGTGAGCGACTCGCCGCGGGCCCAGCGGTACACCGGCCAGACGAACCCCAGGTCGAGCTCGCGGGTCATCTGCAGCCCGCGGGAGTCCTCGTCCTCGCGGAGGTCGGCCCAGAGCTGCAGCGTGGCGTCGATGGCGTCGGTGACTTCTCCCCGCGGTACCGAAGCCCGGTCCTCGGCTTCTCGGCGGGCCTCGTAGACCAGCACGCTGACCGCGGCGGCCAGCTCGGCCGGGCCGAGCTTGTCCCACACCCCGCGGCGCAGGCACTCCGCCACGAGCAGGTCGGTCTCCGACCAGATCCGGGCGAGCATCCGGCCGGCGTCGCTGACCCCGCCCTCGTCGGTCAGGTAGCCGCGGTCGGTGAGCAGGCCGCAGACCCGGTCGAAGGTGCGCGCCAGCGAGCCGGTCCGGCTGGCCACCTTGCCGCGCAGGCCCTCCGTGTCACGCTCCAGGCGCCAGCTCCGCTCGGCCCAGCGGGCGTGCTCCTCGCGCTCGGGGCAGCGGTGGCAGGGGTGGCGGCGCAGCGAGGCGCGCAGCGTGTCGAGCTCGTGGTCGTCGGCGGCGGCGCTGTTGCGGGCCCGGCCCCCCTTGCCGCGCTCGGCCGGCGGCGCCTCCATGCGGCGCAGCTGGGCGGCGAGGTCGCGGCGGTCCTGGGCCGAGCGGTAGTTGAACTGCCGCGGCACCCGGACCCGGCCGATCGGCTCGACCGGGGCGGTGAAGTCGGCGCCGGAGATCCGCCCGGCCCAGCGGTCCTCGGTGAGCACGAGCGGGCGGGGCTCGCCGAAGCCGCCGGTGCCCGGGTCGATGACGATGGCCAGGCCGGAGCGGCGCCCGGCGGGCACCCGGATCACGTCGCCGGAGCGCAGCCGCTCGAGCGACTCCAGGGCGGCCGCGCGGCGCTGCTGCACGCCCTGCCGGGCGATCGCCTTCTCGCGCTCGGCGATGGCGACGCGGATGCCGAAGTACTCCGCGAAGTCCCCGAGGTGGCAGGCCATCTCGCCGCCGTACGTCGCGATGGTCTCGGTGTTGCGCTGCACCTGGCGGGCCAGCCCCACCACCGACCGGTCGGCCTGGAACTGCGCGAACGAGCTCTCCAGCAGTTCGCGGGCCTCCGTGAAGCCGACGCTGCCGACGAGGTTGACCGCCATGTTGTACGACGGGCGGAAGCTGGACTTGAGCGGGTAGGTGCGGGTGGAGGCGAGCCCGGCGACGTGGCGAGGGTCGACCTCGGGCGCCCAGACCACGACCGCGTGCCCCTCGACGTCGATGCCGCGGCGCCCGGCCCGGCCGGTCAGCTGGGTGTACTCCCCCGGCGTCAGGTCGACGTGGGCCTCGCCGTTGTACTTGACCAGCCGCTCCAGCACCACGCACCGGGCCGGCATGTTGATGCCCAGCGCGAGGGTCTCGGTGGCGAAGACGGCCTTGACCAGGCCGCGGACGAACAGCTCCTCGACGACCTCCTTGAACGCGGGCAGCATGCCGGCGTGGTGGGCGGCGAGGCCGCGCTCGAGGCCGTCGAGCCACTCCCAGTACCCGAGCACCTGCAGGTCCTCGCTCGGGATGTGCTTGGTGCGCTCCTCGACGATGGTGCGGATCTCGGCCCGCTCGTCCGGCCCGGTGAGGCGCAGGCCGGCGGCCAGGCACTGCTGCACGGCGGCGTCGCAGCCGGCCCGGCTGAAGATGAACATGATCGCCGGCAGCAGGCCCTCGCGGTCGAGCCGCTCGACGATCTCCGGTCGGTACGGCCCGGTCCAGCGGCCCCGCTTGCCCCGGCGCAGGTCGCCGCCGGCCAGCTCCACCCGGCGGAGCATCTCGCGGTGGTAGCGCAGCAGCTCGGGGTGCACGTCGTGCTTCTGCGCGGCCTCGGCGTCGTGGAACAGGTCGAACATCCGCTTGCCCACGAGCATGTGCTGCCACAGCGGCACCGGCCGGTGCTCGCTCACCACGACCGACGTCTCGCCCCGCACGGTGACGAGCCAGTCGGCGAACTCCTCGGCGTTGGACACGGTCGCCGACAGCGACACCAGGGTCACCGACTCGGGCAGGTGGATGATCACCTCCTCCCACACCGCGCCGCGGAACCGGTCGGCGAGGTAGTGCACCTCGTCCATGACCACGTAGGACAGGCCCTGCAGGGAGGACGATCCGGCGTACAGCATGTTGCGCAGCACCTCGGTGGTCATGACCACCACGGGCGCCTCGCCGTTGATCGCGTTGTCGCCGGTGAGCAGCCCGACCTTCTCCGCCCCGTGGCGCTGCACCAGGTCGTTGTACTTCTGGTTGGACAGCGCCTTGATCGGCGTCGTGTAGAAACACTTGCGCCCCTGCCGCAGCGCGAGGTGCACGGCGAACTCGCCGACGACGGTCTTGCCGGCGCCGGTGGGCGCGCACACGAGCACGCCGGAGCCGCGCTCCAGGGCCTCGCAGGCCTCGGCCTGGAACGGGTCCAGCTCGAACTCGAGCGCGTCGGCGAACCCGGACAGGGCCGGATGCCGGGCGGTGTCCTGGGCGCGCTCACGGGCCGCCTGGTAGCGGTCTGCGGGGCTCAGCTCGGGGTCCTCGGTGCCGCTCACGCCCCCAAGGCTAGGCGAAGCAGGCACGGATCCGCTCCTAGGTATCGTGCTGGCGTGCCGGAAAGCGATGACGCACTCACTTCCCGACGACCGATTGAGGCGGTGCTGCTGGACTTCCACGGCACGCTCGCGCAGGTGGAGGACCCCGTGCGCTGGGTCACCCTCGCCGCGCAGAGCGTCGGCACGACCCTGGACCGCGGCAAGGCGACCGTCCTGGCCGACCGGCTCACCACCGCCGGGCGGGCCGGCGGGCCGAAGCCCCACCGCGTGCCGCCGCACCTGTCCGAGGTGTGGTCCGACCGGGACCTCTCCGTCCCCGCGCACCGGGCCTGCTTCACCGGGCTCGCCGCGACCGTCGACGAGTCGCTGGCCACGGCGCTGTACGACCGGCTCCTGATCGCCGACGGGTGGGAGCTCTACGCCGACACCGTGCCCACCCTGCGGGCCCTGCGCGCGGCCGGCGTCCCCGTGGCGGTGGTCAGCAACATCGGCTTCGACCTGCGGGCCCTGGCCACCGAGCTCGGCTTCGCCGACCTCGTCGACGAGTTCGTGCTCTCCTACGAGGTCGGCCGGACCAAGCCCGACCCGGCCATCTTCTGGCGGGCCTGCGCGGCCCTGAAGGTCGACCCCGAGCGCGCGCTCATGGTCGGCGACACCCCGGCCGACGCCGGCGCCGCGGCGGCCGGCTGCAGCGTCCTCGTCCTCCCGGAGAGTGAACCCGGCAAAATCCACGGCCTCGGCGCGGTGCTGCGGCTCGTCTAGCGGCACGTGTCAAACTGCGCGGTCGCGGGAATCAGTGTCGCAACACCGGCTCTGCGCTTGTCGCGCCGATTCCCCGCGACGACAGTGCAACCAGACGACACGATTTCTCGCTGCGGAGGTACGTCATGCCCTTGAACCGCTGGGATCCCCACAACGCCCTGGCCCGCCTGGAGCAGGACCTCGGCAACGCCGCGTCCCACGCCCACGGCGCGTCGGTCACGACCGCCCGCGACGGCGACGACCTCGTCATCACGGTCGAGGGCGTGAACCCGTCCGACGTCGACGTCCAGGTCTCCGGCGGCCGCCTGACGATCAAGGGCCAGAGCGGCAGCAGTACCTCGGAGAGCCAGGACTTCCAGGGCGGCCACTTCTCGTCCTCGTCGTCCAGCTCGAGCTCGTTCAGCAAGAGCTTCTCGCTGCCGGACGGGGTCGACCAGTCCGACGTCTCGACCGAGCGCTCCGGCAGCGGCGTCAAGGTCCGCATCCACAACGCCGCCTGAATCGGACTTTTCGCCGAAAAGCCGGGCATTGCGCCCGGCTTTTCGTCTCGCTGGGGGCGTCAGCTCGGCGGGTATGTGCCCGGGGTGTGTCCGAAGGTGCGGCGGAACACGTCGATGAACACGCTGGCCGATGACCAGCCGCATTGATGGGCCACCGAGGTCACCGGGGTCTTGTCGGCGAGCAGGATCAGCGCGTGGTGCAGGCGCAGCTGGGTCCGCCATTGCGGGAAGGTCATGCCGAGGTCGCGGCGGAACAGCCGGGACAGGGTGCGGTCGCTGGCGCCGACCTCCCGGCCGAGGTCGGCGAGGGTCCGGTTGTCGCCCGGGTCGGCCCGCAGCAACGCGCACACGGTGCGCAGCAGCGGCTCGGTGGGGGCCGGCACGTGCTGGGGCTGCTGGGGAGAGGCGCGCAACTGGTCGAGCAGCACGGCGCGCAGCCGGTGGCGTTGCGCGCTCTGCTCGCCGGCCGTGCGGGTGTACTCGATGATCAGCTCGCGTAACAGCGGGCCGACCGACAGGACGGCCGGGGTCTGCAGGCCGAGCGGGTTGTTGCCGGCGGGCAGCCCCACCAGGTGCAGCTCCAGGTCGCCGTAGGCGCGGTGGGCGTGCACGGTGCCGGCCGGCACCCAGATGGCGCGAGTGCCCGGGGCGACCCAGGACCCCTCGCCGGTCGTCACGGAAAGCACCCCGCGGGCGGCATAGATGATCTGGTGATCGTCGTGGCGGTGGGCGTCGATCGCACCGCCCGCCGCGAGCCATTGGGCACGCGTGGGCGCCACCGGCTCGTGGCGGATTTCCTCCATTGGTTGTCAGAATATCGGAAGCCGGACACGATGGTGAGTTGGAACCATCGGTCGGTGCGCAGAAGAACCTCCATCACGCTGCTGTCCGTCGGGCACGCCTGCGTGGACGTCTACCAGGGCACCGTCGCGGCCCTGGTGCCCTTGTTCGTCGCCGAGCGCGCCTACACGTACGCGGCGGCGTCCGGCATCGTGCTCGCCGCGTCGTTGCTGTCCTCGGTCGCGCAGCCGGCGTTCGGCGCACTCACCGACCGCTGGGCGATGCCGTGGCTGCTGCCGGTCAGCACGCTGCTCGGCGGGGTGGGCATCGCGCTGAGCGGGCTGAGCGGCAACTACGCCCTCACCCTGGTGTTCGTGGCGATCTCCGGCCTCGGTGTGGCCGCCTACCACCCCGAGTCGGCGCGCATCGCCCGCGAGGCCAGCGCAGGCAGTCACACCGCCATGGCGTACTTCGCCACCGGCGGCAACGTCGGCTTCGCGCTGGCGCCGCTGATGGTCGCCGCGGTCGCCGCCGCCGGGGGGCTGCGGTGGACGCCGCTGCTGGTCGTGCCGGCCCTCGCCGGCACCGCGATGGCCCTGCCCGTGCTGCGCGCGCTGTCGAAGCGCAAGAGGGCCGACAGCGGTGCCCCGGCGCCGGTCGGGCGCGACGACGTCCCGTCGTTCGTGCGGCTGACGCTGGCGGTGGTGTTCCGGTCGATCGCGTTCGTCGGTCTCAGCACGTTCATCTCCCTGTACGTCCAGCAGCGGACGGGTGGAAGCTCGGCCGCGGGCACCGCCGCGCTGTTCGTGCTCTACCTCGGCGGGGTGGTCGGCTCGGTGCTGGGTGGTGCCGCGGCCGCCCGCTGGGGCAGGGTGGCGGTCTCCCGCTGGTCCTACGCGGTCACCGTCGTCGCGATTGCCGGCGTGGTGTGGGTGCCCGGGCCCGCCGTCTACCTCTTCGTGGCGCTGACGTCCGCGGGCCTGTACGTGCCGTTCTCGCTGCAGGTCACCCTCGGGCAGGACTACCTGCCCACCAAGGTCGGCACCGCCAGCGGCATCACCCTGGGCCTGACCGTGAGCATCGGCGGCCTCGCCAGCCCGGTCATCGGCGCGATGGCCGACGCGACATCGCTCAGGACCGCCCTCACGCCGCTGATCGTCATGCCGGCCCTGAGCCTGCTCATGTTCCGCACCCTGCGCGACCCGGAAGCCCCTCGCACCGATCAGCCGAGCAGGGTCAGTGCGCCCGGCACGCAGGTGATCGTCACGGGCAGGGGGCAGATCCGCTCGCCGTCCGCGTAGGCCGTCACGCCGTCCGCGGCCAGCTCGACCGTCCTCGCGCGCATCGTGCGGACGCGGCGGTCGTGGACGTGGGTGCCCTTCAGGACCTTCGGGCGCAGGCGCATCAGGGTCAGGCGGCCCAGCGGCTCGGCCACCACGACGTCGAGCAGCCCGTCGGCCGGGTCGGCGCCCGGCAGGATGCGGAAGCCCCCGCCGTAGCTCTCCGTGTTGCCCACCGCCACGAGGACGGAGTCGAACTCGGCCGGGTTGCCGTCGAGGCTCATGCGGTACCGCCGCGGCCTCAACGCCAGCAGTTCCTCCACGATCGCGCGGTTGTACCGCTGCGGCCCGCGCGGCCACCGGATGCGGTTGGCCCGCTCGTTGACGAAGGCGTCGAACCCGGCGGCGAGCACCGCGCCGAACCACGCGCCGGTCCCGTCGGCCCCCTCCAGCCGGGCCAGGTCGATCGACCGGCGGGTGCCGTCCCGCAGCGCGTCGGCGACCACGCCGGCCGCGGCCACCGGCGAGGCGGGCAGGCCGAGCCGCACCGCGAAGTCGTTGCCGGTGCCGGCCGGCACGATCCCGAAGGGCACCGGGCGCCCGGCCACTGCCTGCAGCCCGAGGTGCACGGTCCCGTCGCCGCCCATGGCCACCAGCGCGTCGCACCCGTCCTCGACGGCCCGATGCGCCTCGGCCCGCACCTCCGCGGCGCTGCCGCCGGACAGCACGGTCACCGCCGCCCCGCCCACCCCGAGCCGCTCCACGACCGCGGGCAGCAGCGAGGCCCGCCGGCCCTTGCCGGCGGTGGGGTTGGCGAGTAATGCGATGTTCACGGCGCAGACTGTAAACGTTCAGCGCCCCGGGGCCTATGACCACCGGGGCGCTGCGTTCGAACCGTTGACTACGTGACGTCGTCGTAGCGGCTGTCCAGCGGCCGCGGGCGCTCGACCGCCGTCGGCGAGGCCACCGGGGTGGGCGCGTCGATCGGGTCGTACCCGTCGATCGGGCTGGCCGCCTCGACCGGCTCGACGTCGTAGTCGTCGAGCGAGGAGACCTCGTCGTCGCCGATGTTCGCGAAGGACGGGCGGTTGCGGCCCCGTCGCTTGTCGTTGACCAGCGCGAAGGCCACTGCCCCGAAGTACAGCAGCGACATGCACAGCGCCAGGAACGTCATGCCGAACGGGTCGGCCGTCGGGGTGGCGATGGCGGCGAAGACGAAGAAGATGAAGACCGCGATGCGCCACCAGCCGAGCAGGCGCTTGCCGCTGGCGATGCCGGCGATGTTGGCCAGCATGATCCCTAGCGGGAACTCGAAGGCCACGCCGAACACGAGCATCATGCCGGTGACGAAGTCGACGTACGCCATCGCCTCGAGCATGATCGACGTGTTCGGGTTGATGAAGCTGATCAGGAACTCGAGGCCCTTCGAGACCACGATGAACGCGAGCACCGCGCCGGCCGCGAACAGCGGCGCGGCGAGACCGGCGAACACGTAGGCCCACCGGCGCTCGCTGCGGTGCAGGCCCGGGGCAACGAAGGCCCACAGCTGGTACATCCAGAACGGCGACGAGACGATCAGCCCCGACCACAGCGAGATCTTCAGCGTCAGCAGCAGCGGGTCGGTGACCTTCAGGGCCACGAACTCGCACCGCCAGCCCTGGGGCAGGACACCGTTGTTCGCCGCGGTCGCGTTCTTCAGCGAGATCTGGCAGTAGGGGTCCTGGAGGATCTGCAGGATCCAGGTGTGCAGCAGGTATCCGACGATCATGCCGAGCACGATCGCGATGGATGCCCGGAAGAGCCTCGTGCGCAGTTCCCGCAGATGCTCCAAGAGGGTCATGGAGCCATCTGCGGCGCGCTCAAAGTTCGACGGCTGCTTGTCACGCCGCCGTGCGAGGATGCTCACGACCCGAGCGCGCCTCAGCGCTCGCGCGCGTGATCGACCGGGTCGACCTGCGGCTTCGGCGACGGCTGGTTGTCGGCGATCGTGCCGCTGAGCGGCGCCCGGCCCGACTGCGCCTCGGCCTTGGCGTCCACGTCGTCGTCGGCCAGACCCTTGGTCTCGGCCTTGATGATCCGCATCGAGCGGCCGAGCGAGCGTGCCGCATCAGGCAAGCGCTTCGCGCCGAACAGCAGGATCAGCACCACCACCAGAACGATGATGTGCCACGGCCTAACTGCACCCATGTGAAGCCACCTCACTGTATTCGAGCTGCCGCACCCATCGTACTGACCACAGGTGGGTGAGGGCAGTGGCCGGGGTTTGCGGGATGGAGTCCGGCCGCTGAAGTCCTGACGAGTGTTGCCGGGGCCCTGCCCGATCGTCAACTATCCGTCCGGACAAAGGTGCACTTTGCCCGGTTGATCCGGCAGGATTGTTAACTGTTCTCGACTTCGGCCCGTGCCTGCGCACGCGCGACGGCCTGGGCCTGCATGGCTTCCAGCTGCGGCAGCATGGCCTCGACCGTCTGCTGCAGCGCCGCGACGCGCGGCTCGACCCGCCGCTGCCCGTCGACCAGGCGGGCCTGCATGGCCCGGGCGGCGTTGTCGAACGCGCGCATCCGGCCCATGACGCTCAGGACCACCCCGACCAGGACGATGAGCGCGAGCAGGACGATGCCGCCCGAGATCCACCACAACACGTGAACGACCTTAATGCACGTAGGCGTCCAGCGCCGCCAGCGCCTCGGCGGCGACCGACGCGGCGAGCTGCGCGGGGGCCACGACGGTGACCTCGGCGCCGAGCCCGAGCACGAACCGGCGGGCCCAGTCGAGGTCGGAGGCGCGCAGCGATACCGTCCAGTGCTCGCCGGGACCGCGGACGACCTCTTCGCAGGGGTACTGCTCGGTGATCCACCGCGCGCCCCGGCCCACCCGCAGCGTGACGAGGGGCAGGTTCGGGGTCGGCGTGAACAGGCTCCCGCGGCGGGTGTCGGTCGGCTGAGCCTGCTGCGGCACCCGGGCCGGCTCGTCGAGCTCGGTGGAGGCGTCGATGCGGTCGATGCGGAACAGCCGGACCGCCTCGGCGCGCCGGCACCAGGCCTCCAGGTAGGCCCACCGGCCGACGACGAGGACCCGCATGGGGTCGACCACCCGCTCGGTGGTCTCGTCGCGGGTCGCCGTGTAGTACGTGATCCGCAGCGCCCGCCGCCGGTCCACGGCCCCGCGCAGCTCCTCGAGCCGGTCGGTGTTGCCGGGCAGCCGCACCGCCACCGGCGCGTCGGCCAGGTCGCCGGCCGCGTGCTCGATCTTCGCCAGCGCCCGGTGCACGCCGTCGCCCGCGGTGACGCCCGGCGTCTCGGCGAGCATCCGCAGCGCGACGATGAGGGCGAGCGCCTCGTCGGGCGTGAGGCGCAGCGGGCGGTCGATTCCCGCGTCGTACGTCAGGGTGACGCTGTCGCCGACGAATGCCATGTCGATGAGGTCGCCCGGGCCGTACCCCGGCAGCCCGCACATCCACAGCAGTTCGAGATCCTCGCGCAGCTGCCGCTCGGTGATCCCCTGGTCGGCGGCGGCCTCGGCGAGCGTGATCCCGGGGCGGGCCTGCAGGTAGGGCACCAGGTTGAGCATCCGGCCCAGCCGGTCCGCCGACGTCGTCACGCGAGCACCTTCTCCACCGGCTCGTAGGCGGCGGCGACCGCGCGCAGGCGGCGCACCATGTGCTCGCGCACCTCGGGCGGGTCGAGCACGACGACGTCCGCGCCGTACCCCACCAGCCAGGCCGCGAACTGGTCGGCGTCGGCGTAGCTCAGGGTGAGCCGGTCGCCGTCGGGGCCGCTGACGCAGCGTTCGGCCCAGCGCCGTACCCCCGCGGCCTTGCCGGGGCGGATCAGCACCGTCGCCCGCCCGGTGCGCTCGACCGGCCCGCTGGACCGGGCCACCCGGCCGATCAGGTCCACCTTCGGCGGCTCGTAGGCGCCGCGCCGGCCGATCCGGCGCACCCCGCTGACGATCCGGGACAGCCGGAAGCAGCGCTCGGCGTCGCGGTCGAGGTCGTGACCCACGACGTACCACCGGCCCCGCCAGCACACCACGCCCCACGGCTGCAGCCGCCGCACGCCGGCGCTGTCGCGCTCGGGCACCTCGTAGGAGAACGTGACCGCCTGCCGGTCCCGCACCGCCGCGGTCAGCGGCTCGAACGCGGGGTCGACGGTGACCACGGCCTCCACCCCGAGCGTGGCGTGCGGGTCGACGTCGATCCCGCCGGCGCGCAGCTTGGCCAGCCCCGAGGACGCCGCCGCGGCCAGGCCGGTCTGCTGCCACAGGCGGGCCGCGATGCCGACCGCCGCCGCCTCGTCGGGCGCGAGCGGGATGTCGGGCAGCGCATACTCGCGGCGCGCGATGCGGTAGCCCTGCTCGTTGTCGAAGATGCTGGCGGTGCCCATCTCCAGCGGCACGCCGAGCTCGCGCAGCTCGGACTTGTCCCGCTCGAACTTGCGCTGGAACGCCTCGTGGTCGCGCTCGTCGTTCGGATCGTGCTCGTATCCGGGCACGATCGCGGCGATCTGTTCGGCGGTCAGGAAGCGGCGCGTAGCGAGCAGGCAGATCACCAGATTGACCAGGCGCTCGGTTCGGGTCCGCGACACGCAGCGAACCTACCAGCCCGAACGCCTGTTCTGCGCCGCCCACGCGGAGTGCGACCCACGGTCACCACGAAAGCGCACAGTGTCGCTGCGTTACGGTATGCGCCGTGATCCGCTGGCGCTGGGGAACCGTCGTCGAGGCCCGCCGCGAGTGGCGCGGGAGCCTCGAGCTCGAGGTGACGGTCGAGTCGAGAAGAGCAGAGGACCCGGCGACGGTACGGGCACTCGCCTACCCCCGGCTCGTAGGCACCCCCGAGCCGGGCGATCGCGTGCTGCTCAACCTCAACGCCCTCGCGCTGGGGCTCGGCACCGGCGGCTACGCCCTCGTCGTGGCGATCCCGGACCGGCTCCCCGAGGACGCCGACGTCCCGGGCCACGTCGTCAAGGCGCGGTACACCCCGCTGCAGGCGATCGTCCTGGCCGCCGACGAGGAGGCCTCTCCCCTGCGCGGCGCCCTGGCCGGCGCCACCGACCTCGAGGCCATGCCGGTGGTCGTGGCCGACCTGCACTCGGCCCTCCCCGCCGTGGTCGCCGGCGCCCTGGCCGCCCGCCCGGACGCCCGCATCGCCTACGTGATGACCGACGGCGGCGCCCTGCCGGCCTGGTTCTCCCGCACCCTGGACGCCCTTCGCCCGCTGCTGGCCGGCACGGTCACCACCGGCCAGGCCTTCGGCGGCGACCTGGAGTCGACAAACGTCCACAGCGGCCTGCTCGCCGCCCGCCACGGCCTGCGCGCCGACCTGGCCGTCGTCACCCAGGGCCCGGGCAACCTGGGCACCGGCACGAGCTGGGGCTTCTCGGGGGTCGCGGCCGGCGAGGCGGTCAACGCGGTGGCCGCGCTGGGCGGGCGCCCGATCGCCGCACCGCGCATCTCGGACGCCGACCCGCGCCCGCGCCACCGCGGCGTGTCGCACCACAGCGTGACCGCCTTCGGGCGCGTCGCCCTGGCCCCCGCCGACCTGGTCATGCCCTCCGACCTGTCCGAGCCGCTGTCCGGCGAGGTCCGGGAGGCGCTGGCCGCCCTGTGCCCGCCGCACACCCTGGTCGAGGTGCCGTCCCGCGACCTGCTGGCGGCGCTGACCGCCCTGCCGACGAAGCTCTCGACGATGGGCCGCGGCCTGGCCGAGGACGAGGCCTACTTCCTGTCCGCCGCCGCCGCGGGCCGGCACGCGGCAACCGCCGGCTAGATCGGCGTCAGGCCTTCGCGAGGGCGGCGCTGGCGACCGAGCGCAGCTGCGAGAGGTGGTCGGCGCCGGGGTTGGCGGCGGCCACCATGTAGACGGCGACGATGGCCTTGCCGCGGCGGGCGAGCAGCGTCTTGGACTTGTCGCTCAGTGCCGCCTCGCCGACGCCGCCCACGGCCTCCAGGGACGCGATCGTCGTCCACAGCTTCTGGGCCTGGCCCGCGTCGGCGAAGGTCAGGGCGACGACCGTGACCTGGTCGCCGGCCGCGCTGCCGAAGGGGCACATCCGGGCGTGGGCGTCCAGGCCGAGGGTCTGGGCGGCCTGGCCGTACTGGGCGGCCGCGGCGGCGCCGTCGCCCTGGCTGGCGCCGACCGGCAGGCCGGTGGCCTGCTGGACCTGGGCGGCGGAGATCAGGCCCTGGCAGCCGTCGGAGTTGACCACCGGCGGGAGGGTGGGCGAGGCCAGCGGCTGGTGGGAGGCCTCGCTGGCGGCCGGGGCGGCCGGCAACGGCTGGTGCTGGGCGCCGTCGTCGGTGCAGGCGGCGAGCAGGAGGAGGACCGCCCCCGCGAGGAGCCCGGCCGCGGGCCTCATGCGTAGATCACGATCAGGACGAAGGCCGCGACGATGACGATCAGCACCGAGGCCAGCAGCCAGGTCGGGTACTTCGGACCTTCGGTCCGGTTGCGCTCGATCTCCTCGCGGATGCGCTGCAGCCGCCGGCCCTGGCGGCTCTTCGCGGGGCGGTCCGGGTTGAAGTCGGCGTCGAGCTTCTTCGGCTTCGGGGGCGGCTGGTCCGGTGCGTCATACATAGCGCCGGTCAGCCTAGCCCCCCTCAGCCTCGTGCGTCACATACTCGCGATCAGGCGGTCGACGCGCTCGTCGTAGGCGCGGAACGGGTCCTTGCACAGGACGGTGCGCTGGGCCTGGTCGTTGAGCTTCAGGTGCACCCAGTCGACGGTGAAGTCGCGGCGGCGCTCCTGGGCGTGACGGATGAACTCGCCCCGCAGGCGGGCCCGGGTGGTCTGCGGCGGGGTCTCCTTGGCCTCGAAGATCTCCAGGTCGGTGGCGACCCGGTCGACCTGGCCGCGCTTCTCCAGCAGGCCGTAGAGGCCCCGGCCGCGGCGCAGGTCGTGGTAGGCCAGGTCCATCTGGGCCACCCGCGGGTGGGACAGCGGCAGGTCGTGCTTGGCCTGGTAGCGCTCGATCAGGCCGAGCTTGGTCACCCAGTCGACCTCGCGCTCGACGTCCTTGTGGTTGCCCGTCTCGACGGCGTTCAGGACCCGGCCCCACAGGTCCATGACCCGCTTGGTGGCGGCGTCGGCGCCGCGGCGGTCCAGGAACTCGGTGGCCTTGTCGAAGTACTCCTGCTGGATCTCCAGGGCCGAGATCTCCTTGCCGCTGGCCAGGCGGACCCGGCGGCGGCCGGTGATGTCGTGGGACACCTCGCGGATGGCGCGGATCGGGTTCTCCAGCGAGAGGTCCCGCATGGCCACGCCGGCCTCGATCATGCGCAGCACGATGTCGGCGGTGCCGACCTTGAGCAGCGTGGTGACCTCGTTCATGTTCGAGTCGCCGACGATGACGTGCAGGCGCCGGTAGCGCTCGGCGTCGGCGTGCGGCTCGTCGCGGGTGTTGATGATCGGACGGGACCGGGTGGTCGCCGACGACACGCCCTCCCAGATGTGCTCGGCGCGCTGCGAGAGGCAGTACACGGCGCCGCGCGGGGTCTGCAGCACCTTGCCGGCGCCGCAGATCAGCTGGCGGGTGACCAGGAACGGGATGAGGATGTCGGCCAGACGGCCGAACTCGCCGTGCCGGCTGACGAGGTAGTTCTCGTGGCAGCCGTACGAGTTCCCGGCGGAGTCGGTGTTGTTCTTGAACAGGTAGATCTCTCCCGCGATGCCCTCGTCGTGCAGGCGCCGCTCGGCATCGACGAGCAGGCCCTCGAGGATGCGCTCGCCGGCCCGGTCGTGGACGACCAGATCGGGCACCGAGTCGCATTCGGGGGTGGCGTATTCCGGGTGGGAGCCCACATCCAGGTAGAGGCGCGCGCCATTGCGCAGGAAGACGTTGCTGGAACGGCCCCACGACACGACGCGCCGGAACAGATAGCGGGCGACCTCGTCCGGGGACAGGCGGCGCTGCCCCCGGTAGGTGCACGTGACCCCGTATTCGGTCTCAAGGCCGAAAATTCGCCGGTCCATGTACAGACATTAGCCGCCTGAGGCCGCTTTCGAACCTATTGGGACCGGAGACTTTCGGTATACCCCTGGCAGGTGGAGTAGTCGGGCAGCCGCCCCTCCTCGCGCAGCTGGGCCAGGGTCGGCGCGGCGGCGTCGCGGGCCGACAGCTGCGGCTCCTCGGCGGGCCACGCGATGGCCAGGTCCGGGTCGAGCGGGTGGATGCCGTGCTCACCCGTCGGGTTGTACGTCTCGGAGACCAGGTACGTCAGGGTGGCGTCGTCGCTGAGGGCGCAGAACCCGTGCCCGAGGCCCTCGGAGAGGTACACCGCGCGCCGGTCGACGTCGTCGAGCTGCACGCCCTCCCAGCGGCCGAATGTCGGGGATCCGACCCGGATGTCCACGATCACGTCGAGCACGGCCCCGCGGGTGCACATGACGTACTTCGCCTGCCCCGGCGGCACGTCGGCGAAGTGGATGCCGCGCACCACCCCGCGCGCCGAGACGGACAGGTTGCCCTGCGCCAGCCGCAGCGGGTGACCCACCTCGGCGGCCAGGTGGTCGAAGCGGTAGAACTCGGTGAACAGGCCGCGGGGGTCCCCGTGCAGCACGGGGGTGATCTCCCAGGCGCCGCCGATCGAGAGCTGTCGGATCTTCACGTGCTGGCTCCGTAGCGTGTCGGTCGTGGTGGCGGGTGCGTCGAGCGCGACCCGGTGGTCAGTTCTTCCAGTCCAGCAGGTGCAGCAGGTAGTCCCCGTAGCCACTCTTGCGCAGCGGCTCGGCCAGCGCCCGCAGTTCGTCGTCGGAGATCAGCCCGGCCCGCCAGCTCACCTCTTCCACGCACCCGATCTTGAAGCCCTGCCGCTCCTCGATCACGCGCACGAACTCGGCCGCCTGCACCATCGTGTTGAACGTACCGGTGTCCAGCCACGCGGTGCCGCGGTCCAGCACGACCACGTGCAGCTCGTCGCGCTCCAGATACGCCGCGTTCACCGCGGTGATCTCCAGCTCGCCCCGGTCGCTCGGCTTGAGCTCGCGGGCGATCTGCACGACGCGGTTGTCGTAGAAGTACAACCCGGGGACCGCGTAGCGCGACTTGGGCCGGACCGGCTTCTCCTCGATCGACAGCACCCGGCCGTCGGGGGCGAACTCCACGACGCCGTAGTCCTGCGGGTTGGCCACCGGGTAGGCGAAGACCCGGCCGCCCTTGACGTCGGCGTTGTCGGAGAGGCGCTGGCCGAGCGCGGCGCCGTGGAAGATGTTGTCGCCGAGCACCAGGGCCACGCTGTCGTCGCCGATGAACTCGGCGCCGATGATGAACGCCTGCGCCAGGCCCTCGGGGCGGGGCTGGGTGGCGTAGCTGATCCGCAGGCCCCATTGGGAGCCGTCGCCGAGCAGCCGCTCGAACTGGTCGGAGTCCTCAGGAGTGGTGATCACCAGGATCTCGGTGATGCCCGCCATCACCAGCGTGGTGAGCGGGTAGTAAATCATTGGCTTGTCGAAGACCGGCATCAGCTGCTTCGACACGGCCTTGGTCAAGGGCCACAGACGCGAGCCGGTCCCACCGGCGAGGATGATGCCACGCACCCGGTCACCTTACGGGCTGTGGCCATGCGGGGTCGACCCGGCCGTGACTTGGTTGCACTAGACTCCCGAACCCGTGAGAATCCTCGTCACCGGCGGTGCCGGTTTCATCGGCTCGCATTACGTGCGCACCCTGCTCAGCGGCGGCTATCCCGCGTACGCCGGTGCAGCCGTGACCGTCCTCGACAAACTCACCTATTCGGGAAACCGGGAGAACCTCGCCCCCGTCGACGGTGACCCTGCGCTCACGTTCGTGGAGGGCGACATCTGCGACGCCGGCCTCGTCGGCGAGCTCATGCCGGGCCACGACGCGGTCGTGCACTTCGCCGCGGAGTCGCACGTCGACCGCTCGATCCTGGGCGCGGGCCCGTTCGTGACCACCAACGTGCTCGGCACCCAGGTGCTGCTCGACGCGGCCCGGGCGGCCGGGGTCGGGCGCTTCCTGCACGTGTCGACCGATGAGGTGTACGGCTCGATCCAGGAGGGTTCCTGGACGGAGGAGTGGCCGCTGGCGCCGAACTCGCCGTACTCGGCCTCCAAGGCCGGCTCCGACCTGCTCGCCCTGGCCTACCACCGCACCCACGGCATGGAGGTGGTGGTGACCCGCTGCTCGAACAACTACGGGCACTACCAGTTCCCCGAGAAGGTCATCCCGCTGTTCGTGACCAATCTCATCGATGGGGCGACCGTGCCGCTGTACGGCGACGGCGGCAACATCCGCGACTGGCTGCACGTGTCCGACCACTGCGCCGGGATTCAGCTGGCGCTGGAGAAGGGCCGCTCCGGCGAGGTCTACAACATCGGCGGCGGCCGGGAGCTCACCAACCGCGAGCTGACCGAGGTGCTGCTGGACGCGACCGGGCGGGACTGGGACTCCTCGGTGCGCTACGTCGAGGACCGCAAGGGCCACGACCGGCGGTACTCGCTGTCGATCGAGAAGATCCGCAACGAGCTCGGCTACACCCCCCAGATCACCTTCGAACAGGGCATCGCCGAGACGGTGGCCTGGTACAAGGAGAATCGGGCCTGGTGGGAGCCGCTCAAGGCCCGCGCGGCGCTGGGCCACTGACCGTGACCCGCTACCTGGTGACCGGGGCCGGCGGCATGCTCGGCCACGACCTGCTCGACGTGCTGGCCGGCCGGGACGTCACCGCGGCCACCCGCGGCGAACTGGACATCACGGACACGGCGAAGGTCCGCGACCTGGTCGAGGGGCACGACGTGGTGCTCAACGCGGCCGCCTGGACCGACGTCGACCGCGCCGAGTCGGACGAGGCCGGCGCGACCGCGGTGAACGGCACCGGCGTCGCCGCGCTCGCCACCGCCTGCGCGGCCACCGGCGCCCGCCTGCTGCACGTCTCCACCGACTACGTCTTCCCCGGCGACGCCGAGGCGCCGTACGCGGAGGACGCCCCGACGGCGCCGATCAACGCCTACGGGCGCAGCAAGCTGGCCGGCGAGCGGGCGGTGCTCGACACGCTGCCCACGACCGGCTACGTGGTGCGCACCGCCTGGCTCTACGGCGCGCACGGCAAGAACTTCGTGACCACGATGCTGCGCCTGGCCGGCGAGCGCGAGTTCGTCGACGTGGTCGACGACCAGGTCGGCCAGCCGACGTGGTCGCGGGATCTGGCCGAGCGGCTGGTCGCCCTGGCCGACAGCGGCGCGCCGGCCGGCGTCTACCACGGCACGGCCGCGGGCCAGACCTCTTGGCACGGGCTGGCCGAGGCGGTCTTCGCCGGCGCCGGCCACGACCCGGCCCGGGTCCGCCGCACCACCAGCGAGGCGTACAAGCGCCCGGCGCCCCGCCCCTCCTACAGCGTGCTCGGGCACGCGCGCTGGGCGGCGGCGGGGCTGGCGCCGATGCGTCCGTGGCATGACATGCTGACCGCAGCGCTCGCCGACCCGGCGTTCGCTACCCGAGCAGACGAGGCCCCGCGTTGAAGCTCACCATCGTCACGGTCATCACGGCGATCGCCGTCCTGGCCTTCATGATCGAGCTGCTGCGGAGGCGGCAGCTCCAGGAGAAGTACGCCATTCTGTGGCTCGCGGTCGGCATCCTCATGGTGCCGCTGGCGATCTTCCCCGTCATCATCGACAAGATCGCGAAGCTCGTCGGCATCGCCTCCGGCGTGAGCCTGGTGATGTTCTTCGGCATCGTGTTCCTGCTGCTGGTGACGGTGCACCTGAGCTGGGAGGTCAGCCGGCTCGAGGAGGAGACCCGGACGCTGGCCGAGGACCTGGCGCTGCTGCGCAGCGAGCTGGGCCGCCCCCGCCCGCAGGAGCTCGCAACCCACGAGACCCACGAATCCCTCTCGCCCCAGGAGGTGGGCCCGGATGATCAACGGTAAGCGGGTCCTCATCATCATCCCGGCCTGGAACGAGTCCGGGTCGATCGCCGACGTCGTGCGCGAGGTGCACGGCGAGCTGCCCGGCGTGGACATCATCGTCGTCGACGACGGCTCCACCGACGACACCGCCGCCAAGGCCGCCTCGGCCGGGGCGATCGTGGCCCGGCTGCCGTTCAACCTCGGCGTGGGCGGCGCGATGCGCACCGGCTACCGCTACGCCCGCGACCACGGCTACGACGTGGCCATCCAGGTCGACGCGGACGGGCAGCACGACCCGCGGTACATCCCGAAGCTCGTCGACGCCCTGGACGAGAACGACCTGGTCATCGGCGCCCGGTTTGCCGGCGAGGGCGGCTACTCGGTCAGTGGCCCGCGCAAGTGGGCGATGAAGATGCTCTCGGCGGTCCTGTCCGCGATGGCCGGCACCCGGCTCACCGACACGACGTCGGGGCACCGGGCCTGCAACCGGCGGGTGATCGAGTTCTTCGCCAACTGGTACCCGGCGGAGTACCTCGGCGACACCATCGAGGTGCTGGTCCGGCTGGCCCGCAACAAGTACAAGATCACCCAGATCCCGGTGGCGATGCGCCCGCGGATGGCCGGCACCCCGAGCAACTCCCCCGTCAAGGCGTCGATCTACCTGGGCCGCGCGTTCGTCGTGCTGCTCCTGGCGATCATCCGCGCCTGAGCACACAGCAAAAAAGGGCCGGGTCGAGCGACCCGGCCCTTTTGTGAGGACTACTCTTCTTCCGGGCCGCCCGAGGCGTTGTCGGCCGGGGTGCTCGGCGAGGCCGGCGGCTGCGGCTTGTCCTCGAGGCCGCCCTCCACGTCGGCGGACTTGACCGCCGAGGCGTCCTCCAGGATCGCGGTCAGGGCCAGCCCGGTGAGCCGGCGGAACGTGCGTCCCGGCCGGTTGCGGTCCAGGACCGCGACCTCCAGCTGGTTGGCCTGCAGCTTGCGCGGCTGGCCGCCCTCGCCCCCGACGCTGCCCAGACCCTCGACGGCCAGCTTCAGGGCCTCAGCGAGCGTCTGGTCGGGCCGCAGGCGGCTCTTCACGGCGCCGGAGATGGTGTCGGACTGCCCGCCCATGGTGACCAGGCCCGGCTCGTCCTGGACGGAGCCGTCGTAGGTGATCCGGTACAGCTCGTCCTCGGCCGAGGTGGCCCCCGCCTCCGCGACGCAGATCTCCACCTCGTAGGGCTTCTGCTCCTGGGTGAAGATCGCGCCCAGGGTGCGGGCGTAGGCGTTGGCGATCTGCCGGCCGGTCACGTCGCGGCGGCCGTAGGAGTACCCGTGCAGGTCGGCCAGACGGACCCCGGCCGAGCGGAGGTTCTCGAACTCGGGGTAGCGGCCGACGGCGGCGAAACCGATCCGGTCGTAGATCTCGCTGACCTTGTGCAGCGCGGTCGACAGGTTCTCGGCGACGAACAGCACGCCGCCCTCGTAGCTGAGCACCACGACACTGCGACCACGGGCGATGCCCTTGCGCGCGTATTCCGAGCGGTCCCGCATGATCTGCTCGGGCGAGGCGTAGAACTGCATGGCCACGGTGGCGAGTTCTCCTTCTGCTGGTGGTCGGGACTGCTAGGACTCAGGAGCCGGGGTTCTCGCGGCGCTCCGCGATGATCTGCTCGGCGACGGCGCGGGTCTCGTCGTCGCTGAACCGGCGGGTGCCCTCCACCGTGGCGGTCATGACCACCGGGAAGATGCCACGCAGCAGGTCGGGGCCGCCGGTCGCGGTGTCGTCGTCGGCCGCGTCGTAGAGCGCCTCGATCGCCAGCTTGACCGCCTCCTCGGTGGTCACGCCCGGGCGGTACCGCTTCTTGAGCGACGACTTCGCGAAGAGCGAGCCGGAACCGATCGAGTCGTAGCCGCGCTCCTCGTAGACGCCACCGGCCACGTCGAAGCTGAAGATGCGCCCGGCCTGGTCGACGCTCTTGGCGTCGAGGTCGAAGCCCGCGAACAGCGGCACCACGGCGAGGCCCTGCATGGCGGCCCCGAGGTTGTTGCGCACCATGCTGGCCAGCCGGTTGGCCTTGCCCTCCAGCGAGAGCATGCTGCTCTCGATCTTCTCGTAGTGCTCCAGCTCGACCTGGAACAGCCGCATCATCTCCAGGCCGAAGCCGGCGGTGCCGGCCATGCCGACGAGCGAGTAGGCGTCGGCGGCGAAGACCTTCTCGATGTCGCGCTGGGCGATGAGGTTGCCCATCGTGGCCCGCCGGTCGCCGCCCATGAGGACGCCGTCGGCGCAGCCGATCGCGACGATGGTCGTGGCGTGTGCGCTCACGTCGGCCGCCATTCCGGGCGGGAGCGGCCGCCGGCCCGGCAGCATCTCGGGTGCCACCTCGGAGAGGAACTCGCTGAACGACGAGGTCCCGGCGGCGTGATACGCGGCGGGCAGGCGCCCTGAGTGGTCAAGACCCGTCGGCAACGCAACTCCTTCTCAACTGACGTCTGCAGTGATCGACTGAGATGGCCCCACAATACGCGCTGGAGCGTCCCGAAAGCGGCGCGCCACAACGCTGTGGGCGAACAGGCCGCCCGCCCGGAACCCGGACGGGCGGCCTGTCGCGACGGCGGCTACTGGCCGCCCTTCTGCACGTATCCGCGGACGAACTCTTCGGCGTTCTCCTCGAGCACGGAGTCGATCTCGTCGAGGAGGTCGTCGACGTCCTCGCCCAGCTGCTCGACCCGTTCGGCGGTCTCCGGATTGACCTCGGCCGCGACGACCTCTTCTTCCTCGTCGCGCCGGGACTTCCCGGACTGGGACTGCCCGCCCGTATCCCTCGTAGCCATGACTCATCCTCCTCGGGGGGACCACCATACGTACCGCTGCATCGAACTTACCCGGAAGTGATCGCTTCGAGCAGATCCTTCGCACTCGGGCACTTGTCGAACAGCGCGCCGACGTGCTTCTTGGTCCCTCGCTCGGGTTCCATCATCGGCACCCGCACGAGCGACTCGCGGCCAACGTCGAAGATGACCGAGTCCCAGCTGGCCGCCACCACCTCGGCGGGGTACTTGGCCAGGCAGCGGCCGCGGAAGTAGGCCCGGGTGTCGTCCGGCGGCTCGACGATGGCCCGCTGGACCTCCTCCTCGGTGAAGAGGGTGGCCATCGAGCCGCGGGCGACGAGCCGCTGGTACAGGCCCTTCTCCGGGCGGACGTCGGAGTACTGCAGGTCGACGAGCTGCAGCTTGTGCGAGGACCAGCCGAGCGACTCGCGCTCCCGGTAGCCCTCCAGCAGCCGCAGCTTGGCCACCCAGTCGAGCTCCCCCGCGCACAGCATCGGGTCGCGCCCGAGCTTGTCCAGCGCGTCCTCCCAGCGCTGGAGCACGTCGAGGGTGATCTCGTCGGCGTCGTCGCCCTGCCGGTCCTCGACAAAGGCCCGGCAGCGCTCGTAGAACGCCCACTGGATGTCCAGGGCGGACAACCGCCGCCCGTCACGCATCCGGATGAGGTGCTTGAGCGACGGGTCGTGGCTGACCGACTTGAGCTCGGTGACCGGGTCGGCGATGCCCAGGTCCGAGGGCAGCGCCTTCTCCTCGATCATGGCCAGGACCAGCGACGTCGTGCCGACCTTGAGGTACGTCGAGATCTCCGACAGGTTCGCGTCGCCGATGATGACGTGCAGCCGCCGGTACTTGTCGGCGTCGGCGTGCGGCTCGTCGCGGGTGTTGATGATGGGCCGCTTCAGCGTGGTCTCCAGCCCGACCTCGACCTCGAAGAAGTCGGCCCGCTGGGAGAGCTGGAAGCCCGGGGCGGAGCCGTCCTGCCCGAGGCCGACCCGGCCCGCGCCGCAGACGATCTGCCGGGTGACGAAGAACGGCGTGAGGTGCATGACGATGTCGGCGAACGGGGTCTGCCGGCGCATCAGGTAGTTCTCGTGGGCGCCGTAGCTGGCGCCCTTGTTGTCGGTATTGTTCTTGTACAGGTGGATCGGCAGCGTGCCCGGGATGGTCGCGGCGCGCCGGGAGGCCTCCGCCATCACCCGCTCGCCGGCCTTGTCCCACAGCACCACGTCGCGCGGGTTGGTCACCTCGGGCGTGGAGTACTCCGGGTGGGCGTGGTCGACGTAGAGGCGCGCGCCATTGGTCAGTATCACGTTGGCCAGCCCGAGATCCTCGTCGGCCAGTGCCTCGGCGGGGTCGTAGAGCGCGCCGGAGTAGGTGAACCCCCGGGCGTCGCGCAGGGGCGACTCCTCCTCGTAGTCCCACCGGGCGCGCCCGCCCTTGGTGAGCTCGGGCCGCGCTCCGTAGGCGTTGACCACCTGGGAGGACGTGACCATCGGGTTTGCACCCGGCTGGCCGGGCACGGACACGCCGTACTCGACCTCGGTGCCCATCACGCGCCGCACACTCATGCCCACAACCCTAGCCGTATGGCGAGCCACCCTGCCCACACCGGGCGGGCCACTTTGCGAGAAAGCGTGAGCGGGCGGTGACCGTTCGGCCGTCCGCCCGCTCGTCGCTTTTGTACCGGTTTATCTGGTTTACAGGTACTGGCCGGTGTTCGTGGCGGTCTCGATCGACCGGCCGGCCTCCGCACCCTTGCCCCCAGAGACAAGCGTGCGGATGTAGACGATGCGCTCGCCCTTCTTGCCGGAGATGCGGGCCCAGTCGTCGGGGTTGGTGGTGTTGGGCAGGTCCTCGTTCTCCCGGAACTCGTCGACGCACGAGTCCAGCAGGTGCTGGAGGCGCACGCCCTTCTGGCCACTGGACAGGAAGTCCTTGATGGCCATCTTCTTCGCCCGGTCGACGATGTTCTGGATCATGGCACCGGAGTTGAAGTCCTTGAAGTACAGGACCTCCTTGTCGCCGTTGGCGTAGGTCACCTCGAGGAAGCGGTTCTCCTCCGTCTCGGAGTACATCCGCAGCACGACCGCGTCGATCATGGCCGCGACCGTCGCCTCGGGCGATTCGCCGTGCTCGGCGACGTCGTCCTTGTGCAGCGGTACGTCGGTCAGGATGTACTTCGAGAAGATGTCCTTGGCCGCCTCGGCGTCCGGCCGCTCAATCTTGATCTTCACGTCGAGCCGGCCGGGGCGCAGGATCGCCGGGTCGATCATGTCTTCCCGGTTGGACGCGCCGATGACGATGACGTTCTCCAGCCCCTCCACGCCGTCGATCTCGCTGAGCAGCTGAGGGACGATCGTGTTCTCCACGTCGGAGGAGACGCCGGAGCCGCGGGTGCGGAACACGGAGTCCATCTCGTCGAAGAACACGATCACCGGCGTGCCCTCGCCGGCCTTCTCACGAGCCCGCTGGAAGATCAGCCGGATGTGCCGCTCGGTCTCGCCGACGTACTTGTTGAGCAGCTCAGGACCCTTGATGTTCAGGAAGTAGCTGGTCTGCCGCTCCTCCCCGCGCCGCTCGGCGATCTTCTTGGCCAGCGAGTTGGCCACCGCCTTGGCGATGAGGGTCTTGCCGCAGCCGGGCGGGCCGTAGAGCAGCACGCCCTTCGGCGGGCGCAGCTTGTGCTCACGGAACAGCTCGGCGTGCAGGAACGGCAGTTCCACCGCGTCGCGGATCTGCTCGATCTGCGGAGACAGGCCACCGATGTCGGTGTAGTCGACGTCGGGCACCTCCTCCAGGACCAGCTCCTCGACCTCACTCTTCGGGATGCGCTCGTACGCGTACGCCGAGCGCGGCTCGATCATGAGCGAGTCGCCGGCCCGCAGTGGCTGGTCGGCGAGCGTGTGGGCCAGGTGGACGATCCGTTCCTCGTCGGCGTGCGAGACGACGAGGGCGCGGTCGCCGCCCTCGAGGACCTCCTTCAGCATGACGACCTCGCCGGCCCGCTCGAACCCGAGCGCGTCGACGATGTTGAGGGCGTCATTGAGCAGGACCTCCTGCCCTCGGCGCAGCTCCTCGGTCTCAATCGCCGGGGATACTGCCACGCGCAGCTTGCGCCCGCCGGTGAAGACGTCGACAGTGCCGTCGTCATGGCGGGCGAGGAAGACGCCGTAACCGCTCGGCGGCTGCGCCAGGCGGTCAACCTCCTCCTTCAGCGTCACGATCTGGGCGCGGGCCTCCTTGAGGGTGGCCACGAGCCGCTCATTGTTTTCGGTCAGCCGGGCAATCTGCGCCTGTGCTGCGGCAAGCCGCTCCTCGAGCTGTCGCACGTGTCGCGGTGTTTCCGTCAGCTTGCGCCGCACCAGGGCGAGTTCCTCCTGAAGAAACGCGACCTGCGTGGAGAGATCGTGGGCGTCCTTCTCCCATCGTGCGGCGCGCGTCTCCGCGTCGTCGCTGCGTGCCACGTCCCACCTCCCCGGGGGCTTCGAACGTTGTGCTCTAACACTAACTGCTGATCGGCGGTTCAGGCCCCCTCGAACACGTGCGCCATAGGGTGTTTACAAATCCGGGATGGTCGCAGGCCCCTATCCAGCACCCTTTTTGCCGTCGGTGCGGCGTCGGTCACGGCCCCCTGCACGGTTGCGGGCGCGTCGGGTAGCGTCGTGAACGTGAGCGTGGAGACTTCCGAGGACACCCTGCAGGTCTGGGTCGACCAGGACCTGTGCACCGGCGACGGGCTGTGCGTGCAGTACGCGCCGGAGGTCTTCGAATTCGACGTCGACGGCCTGGCCTACGTCAAGGGCCCCGACGGCGAGCTGCAGATGGCACCGGGAAGCAGGGTCGGCGTGCCCGCCCACCTGCGGCTGGAGGTCATCGACGCCGCCAAGGAGTGCCCCGGCGAGTGCATCCACGTGCACCGCGAGTCCGACGACGCACCGGTCGCCGGACCCAACGCCGAGTAGCTCACAGCCGCGGGGCGGCTCACAGCATCGGCTTGCCCACCAGGCCGCTGACCAGGCGCGCGAACTCCTCCAGCCGGGCGATCTGACCGGCGCCGCCGTCGTCGAGGGTCTTGCCGAAGCGCAGCGCGTCGTGCCGGATCACCGACCCGGCCTCCTCCGCCGCCACATTCGCCTCGTCCAGCGACGTGAGCAGCAGATATACGTCCACGCTGTCCACCCGGTGGGTGCCGTTGGGGTTGCGCGAGATGCGCCGCCGGCAGCCCACCTCGGTCACCGCCGACAGCGCGACCACCCGCAGGGACGACGTCATCGAGCCCGGCGGCGCCTCCTCAGGTGGGATGTCCTCGCCGTGCCACAGGATGAGCCGGTTGCCGTCGCAGACCACGACCTCCTGCCACACGCCGTTGACGTCGTTGACGAACCGCTCGAGGGTGAAGCCCAGAACGCTCTGACCTCGCAGTACACCCGCCATGGCATCCAGGGCGATGTCGGGGTCACGCAGGTATGCCCGGGCCGCCGACTCGAGATCCGGGTACGGCGACCAGTCGGGGAAGACTGCGGGAAGGTCACTGAAGCTCGGTCGGCTCATGTCCTTCGGCCTCCTCGTCTGCCCGAGCGGCCGCGGCGGCCGCCAACCGCCGCGCCGCATACGCCTCGGCCCCCTTGCTCGGCTTGCGCCGGCGCGGCGGAGCCGTCACCCCAGGGGCGAGCTTGCGCGCGCTGACCAGGAACGCCGTGTGGGCGATCATGCGGTGGTCGGGCCGCACGGCCAGACCCTCCGCGTGCCAGTCACGCACGAGACTCTCCCAGGCTCGAGGTTCGGTGTACCCACCATCCTCGCGCAAGGCCTCCACCAACTCCGACAATTGCGGCGTGGTCGCCACATAGCCGATGAACACCCCGCCGGGGATCAGCGCCCGCGAGACGAGCGGCAGGATCTCCCACGGGGTGAGCATGTCGAGGATTATCCGGTCAAACCCGCCCTCTTCGCAGCCTGCCACGTCGCCCACCCGCAGCGACCAGCCCGGAACCGGCCCGCCGAAGAACGCCTCGACGTTGCGTCGGGCGATCTCGGCGAAGTCCTCCCGCTGCTCGTACGACACCAGGGAGCCCTGTGGCCCCACGGCACGCAGCAGCGAACAGGTCAGCGCCCCGGAGCCGGCCCCGGCCTCCAGGACCCGGGCGCCCGGGAAGATGTCGCCCATGGCCACGATCTGGGCCGAGTCCTTCGGGTAGATCACCTGGGCGCCGCGCGGCATGGACAGCACGTAGTCGCTCAGCAGCGGCCGCAGCGCCAGGTAGCCCGTGCCGCCGATGCTCACCACGCTGCCGTCGGGCGCGCCGATGAGCTCGTCGTGGGCCAGCCGTCCGCGGTGGGTGTGGAACTCCTTGCCCGGCTCCAGCACGATGGTGTGCATCCGCCCCTTCGGGTCGGTGAGCTGCACCCGGTCGCCCGGGCGGAAGGGCCCCCTCCGGATGGCGGACGGGGTCTCGACGGGGCTTTCCACACTCACGCGCTGTTCCTCCGGACGGTCGGCCTGCGCGGCCGCCGGGTCGGGGCCACGAGGGAGACGAGCTCGGCGCCGCGCAGGACGCCGTGCACATCCTCCCCGGTGACCACCAGATAGTCGCCGCCCGGGTCGTCCCGGATCGCCATCAGCAGGTCGGTGCCGCGAAGATCCCCGGCGAGCACGTGATGGCGGTCGATGCGAGCGGCGACGTCCACGATCGGCACCCACGGCCGCCGCTCGACCGGCACCGCCCGCGCCTTCGCCCGGTGCACGAACCCGACCAGGCTCCCGGCGCTGTCGACCACCGCCACCACCGGCCCGCGGTCGTCGCTGAGCTCGGCGATGCGGTCGGCCTCGGCCAGCGGCGTGCCCGAGCGCACGGCGACGAGCGGCCGGGCCAGCTCGCGGGCGCTGAACGGGGGCAGCCTGGCGGCCGCCTTGGCGTGGCGGATGGCCTGCCCCGCCCCGACCCACATGGTGATCGCGACCAGCAGGGTGAACGCCACCCCGAAGTACGCCTTGTGGAAGGGTCTGAACTCCAGCAGCAGCAGCGCCGAGCCCGCCGTGGCCAGCGCGAGCAGCCGCCCGAACCAGCCGGCCACCCGGCGCCCGACGTTGGCGTCGCCGGTGAGCTTCCACACAAGCGCCTGCAGCGCCCGCCCGCCGTCCAGGGGCAGCCCCGGCAGCGCGTTGAATACCCCGACCACGATGTTGGACAGCGCCAGCTGGAAGGCGAACGTGGCGGCGATCCCGCCGGACGGCAGCACCACGGCCGCCCCCGCCGCCAGGAGCCCCAGCACCAGCGACACCACCGGCCCGGCCAGCGACACCAGCAGCTCCACGCCCGGGCGCGGCGCCTCCCGCTCCATCTCGGTGTACCCGCCGAGCATCTCCAGCGTGATCCCGCGCACGCCGATCCCGCTGCGCCGGCTCGTCACCGCGTGCCCGAGCTCGTGCAGCAGCACCGACACCAGCAGGCACACCACGAACCCGAACCCGACCAGCAGCCCGGTGCTGAACGGCAGCGGCTGGGCACGGGTCTGCACGATCGTGCCGTACGTGAGCGTGATCAGGGCCGCGAGCAGCAGCCACGAGGGCGCCAGATAGATGGGGACGCCGGCCAGCCGGCCCAGCGGAATGCCCGATCCGCGCTCCTCCGTCCGCTCGCGAGCGGCCGTTGCCGATGCCGTGCGGTGTTCGCTCATCGCCCCCGATGCTACGGGTTCGGGGGTTCGAAACGCGTTTTTGTCGTACCCCCCGCTTAACCTTCTCAGCATGACGGTGCCCGTTACCTCCGCCCTACCCACCCTGTCGCCGTCGCGCGCCGCCGACTTCAAGACGTGCCCGCTGCTGTACCGGTTCCGCAGCATCGACCGGCTACCCGAGCGGCCCACCCCGGACCAGGCCCGCGGCACCCTGGTCCACGCCGTCCTGGAGGCCCTCTTCGACTCCCCCGCCGGCGCCCGCACCCCGGAGCAGGCCGCGTCCCTGGTCGCACCCCAGTGGCAGCGCCTGGTCGAGCAGGAGCCGGAGCTCGCCGGCATCTTCACCGGCACCCCTCTCACCGCGGAGGAGTTCCTGGCCGGCGCGAGCGAGCTGCTCAACGGCTACTTCGCCGTCGAGGACCCCAACCGCCTCGACCCGGCCGACCGCGAGTCCTACGTCGAGGCAGAGGTCGACGGCCGGCTCGTCATCCGCGGCATCATCGACCGCCTCGACATCTCCCCGGCCGGCGACCTGCGCGTCGTCGACTACAAGACCGGCGGCGCACCGCGCGAGGCCTTCGAGGCCCGGGCCATGTTCCAGCTGAAGTTCTACGCGCTGGTCCTGTGGCGCACGCGGGGCGTGGTGCCCCGGGTGCTGCGCCTGATGTACCTGCGCGACCAGGAGGTCTGCGACTTCGCACCGGACGCGGAGGAGCTGGCCCGGTTCGAGCGGACCCTGCTGGCGCTGTGGCAGGCGATCGAGCTGGCCACCCGGACCCAAGACTTCAGGGCGCAGCCCTCGCGGCTGTGCGGGTGGTGCGCGCACCAGGCGTTGTGCCCGGCTTATGGGGGGACGCCGCCGCCGTTCCCGGTAGCGGCGGCGCCGGCTACCGAGGTGGTGGTGGAGCGGGACTGACTCCTACTTCCTCTGGGCCCGGGGGCCGGGGCCGGGGCCGGGGCCGGGGCCGGGGCCGGGGCCGGGGCCGGGGCCGGGGCCGGGGCCGGGGCCGGGGCCGGGGCCGGGGCCGGGGAAGTGTGTCGGAAGAGCATGGCTCCGGTTCGTGCAAGTGGCGGCCGTTGCTCCCGTCAGACAGCGGTCGGCCCTGAGGGGCCTCCCTGCCAGGTCCGTGGTGCCAAGGGCGGGCCCGGGTCCGTTCTTGGCTCGGCTTGGGGAATGCCGCTTGCGGTTCGGGCATACCTTGCGGCCGGGCCGGCGCCCGGAATGAAGTGGCTCCGGGGGTGCCGCTTGCGGTTGGGCACCTCTGTGGCGGGGGCGGCGCCGGGAACGGCGTGGCCAGCAACGCCGGTCGCGGTGGTTCCGGCGGCGAACCGACCGCCCGACGCGCGGGCGTCAGCACAGAGCCCGCCTTCGGACCTGCCGCCGCCCCGGGCGGGACAATGCTCCCGGTGAGCCGCACGCGCGCGGGAACGGCTCTCCTCCAGGCACGTTCACGAACTCGCAGTGACACGCCAACGGGAACCGCTTAGCCGGGCCATCGTCGTCGAGACGTCCGGGAAACCGCTGGCGGCCCATTGGGACAGCAGTGATCTGACGTCGCCCTTCGAGGATTTTGACGAAAATGACGTCCGGGCGTGCGCGGCATTGTTGAACGACGAATGCAATGCATCGGTGGCCGGATATTGCTGGCTACCGATGCAGGTGTTGCCGCATCGACTGCGCTGCGACGCTTCGGGACAGGGCTGGGCTGTGTAGCGCCGTTCGTCTCGGGCGGTGCGGGATCACCGTCGTACGCCATGCTGTGGCTCGCGGGATCTCCGGCCTGCCCGGGCGGCATGGCCCGCGACGAGGGCTGCATTACTGCTGGCGGCGAGGGCGGCACCGGTTTGCCTACCGAGCCGGCGTCGTCGAGCGATGGCGGGGTGTCGCCGCGCACGCGGCGCAGGCGCTCGGCGTGGCGTTTGGCCAGGCCCCAGGCTCGATGCCGCTCATGTTCCTTGCGGAACTGCTCCTTTTCCGGAGAATAACGACGCGACCTCGTCCGGTCGCGCATGGCAGCCAATTCGGTCCTGGTGAACAATTGCAGCTGCCCCATGCACACAATTATCCCAGCACCCAGCCGAATTCACCGTCCCGGATGGCGACGCAGAATGTCAAATGGTGCAACCTCATGCCGCAGACCATGCTCGCCGGCGCGATGCGGGCGCGAGCGCCGGGCAGCGCCGATCAGGCGACGGCGCCCAGGCCCGGGAGGCGGTCCACGTCGTTGGCTCGCATGGGCTTGTCGCAGTTGGAGCAGTGCAGCTCCACGTGGGAGATCTCGCCGCAGGCGTGGTGGCGCAGCAGGACCGGGGGGCCCGCCTCGCCGGCCAGCCACTTGTCGCCCCACGCGACCATGACCATCAGCAGGTCCACCAGTTCCTCGCCCTTGGGGGTCAGGACGTACTCGTAGCGCGGGCGGCGGTCGTACGGGCGGCGGGTCAGCACGCCGCGGTCGACCAGGTAGCCCAGGCGCTCGGTCAGGACCTTGCGCGAGATGCCCAGATCCTCCTGGAGCTGGTCGAACCGGGTCAGGCCCACCCAGATGTCGCGCAGGATCAGCGGGGACCACGGTTCGCCGATGACATCCAGGGTGCGGGCGATCGAGCACGCCATCTCGCCGAAGTTCGTGCGCTGCATGCGACCCATCCTAGCGACCAGGGTTCCCTTACGGAACTCGGGCTGATACGGTCGTGGAGTCTCTTGAAGGAACCCCAAGGCGAACGGGAGAGGTGCAATGGGCAAGGTCTTCAGTGCGCACGCGGTGTCGGTCGACGGGTACATCACCGGGCGGGGTGCCGGGCCGGGGCACGGGCTCGGGGACGGCGGGATGCTCTTCGACTGGTACTTCGGAGGCGACACGCCCAGCCGGGTGTTCGACGGGTTCCGGCTCAGCGAGCAGAGCGCCCGGGTGTTCGACGAGCTGGCCGGGCGGATCGGGGCCGTCGTGGCCGGGCGGAACACGTACGAGGACTCCGAGCAATTCGGCGGGGGCAGCCCGCACCCCGACGCGCGGCTGTTCGTGGTCGGGCATCCCGGGGCGCCGGAGGTCGGGGAGCGGCAGACGCTCGTGACCACCGGGATCGAGGACGCGATCGCGGCCGCGCGGCGCGAGGCCGGGCAGCGGGACGTCGGCCTCATGGGCGGGGGTGTGCTGGCCGCGGCGCTGCGGGCCGGGCTCGTCGACGAGATCGTGCTCCACCAGGTGCCGATCCTGCTCGGGGGCGGGCGGCCGTTCTTCCAGGAGCTGCCGGAGCCCGTGCGGCTGCGGCTCGTCGAGGCGGTGGCCGCGCCCGGCGTGACCCACCTGCACTACGCGGTCGAGCGATAGCCAGAAAAGCAGCAAACCAGAGGAGACGGCGACGCTGCGGCCTGACGGGCTCCTCCCCCTGGGCGCCAGCCTCATCCCTGAGGAGGAGAGCGCCTCGGGCGCGGCGATGAACGGCGGGGCGGTGGCGGCCGATACCGTCGAAGCGTGCGCGGGATCCGGGAGCGGTTCGGGCGGCGCGGGTCGCCCGCCGCCCACGACGGTGCGTTCGCGCTGCTGCTGATCGCGGTCAACGCCGCACTGGAGCTGCTCGCGCACAAGGCGTTCGGGGTCCGGGACCTGCCGCTGCAGCTGGTGTACGACACCATGGGGCTGGCCGTGATCGCCGTGCGGCGGCAGTGGCTGTGGATCGCCGTCGCGTTGACGTCGCTGCACGTCGTGCTGCCGTTCGCGACGGGGCTGAAGCTCGTCGAGGGCGGCATCGGGATCCTCGTCATGACGTACACGGCGGCGGCCTACCTGTCGATGCGCCCCGCGCTGGGGGCGGCGGCGCTGATCTGGGTGCCGGGCATGGGGCTGCCGGCGCTGCTCGGGCGGACCGGGGCCAGCGCGCTGTACCCGGACGCGACGCTGTTCCTGGCCTTCAACGCGATGAGCGCCCTGGTCTGCTTCACCGTCGGGCGGACCGTGGCGACCCGGCGGGCGTACATCGCGGCGCTGGAGGACCGGGCCCGCACGGCCGAGACCAGCCAGCGGGCGCTCACCGAGAAGGCGGTGGCCGAGGAGCGGCGGCGCATCGCGCGGGAGCTGCACGACGTCGTGGCGCACCACGTGAGCGTCATGGGGGTGCTCGCCACCGGGTCGCGGCGGATGCTCGGGCGGGACCCCGCCGCCGCCGACGAGGCCCTGGCGACCATCGAGGAGACCGGACGGACGGCCCTGCGGGAGATGCGGCGCCTGCTCAGCGTGCTGCGCACCGAGGCCGAGCCCGCCGGAGAGCTGGCGCCGCAGCCGGGGCTGGCGGGGATCGAGGGGCTCGTGGAGCAGATCCAGGAGGCTGGGCTTCCGGCGGTACTGCGGGTCGAGGGCGAACCCGGCCCGCTGGACCCCGGCGTGAGCCTCACGCTGTACCGCATCGTCCAAGAGGCGCTGACGAACGCGCTGAAGCACGCGGGCACGGCCACCGTGGAGGTGCGGCTCGGGTTCCGGCCGGCCGACGTGACCGTCGAGATCTGCGACACGGGACGGGGACCGCAGCTGGGCAGCGCGGCGGTCGGGCACGGGCTGCTCGGCATGCGCGAGCGGGTCATGCTCTACGGCGGGACCCTGCGCACCGGGCCGCGGCCCGGCGGCGGATACCGTGTGCACGCGAGAATTCCGATCGAGGCCCCCGTAGAAAGGCAGTTGGCGAGTTGAGCGAGGCGCGTCCCATCCGGCTGCTGCTCGTCGACGACCAGCCCCTGCTGCGCACCGGTTTCCGGATGGTGCTGGGCGGCGAGCCCGACCTGGACATCGTGGCCGAGGCCGGCGACGGCGTCGAGGCGATCGAGCTGGCCCGGCGGCTGCTGCCCGACGTGGTGCTCATGGACATCCGGATGCCGCGGATGGACGGGGTGGCGGCGACGCGGGCCATTGTCGAGGCGAAGCTGCCCGTGCGGGTGCTTATCCTGACCACGTTCGACCTGGACGAGTACGTGGTCGGCGCGCTGCGGGCCGGGGCCAGCGGGTTCCTGGCCAAGGACGTGCCGGCCGACGACCTGGTCATCGCGATCCGCACGGTGGCGGCCGGCGAGGCGGTGGTGGCGCCGCGGATCCTCAAGCGGCTGCTGGACAAGTTCGCCGGGACGCTGCCCGACCCCGACGCCGCGCCGCCGCGCGACCTGCGCGTTCTGACCGACCGGGAGCGCGAGGTTCTGGTCCAATTGGCCAAGGGACTGTCCAACGCTGAGATCGCCCGCGCACTCTCCGTGAGCGAGACGACCGTCAAGACCCATGTGGGGCACGTGCTGACGAAGCTCGGGCTGCGCGACCGGGTGCAGGCCGTCGTCCTCGCGTACGAGACCGGACTGGTCCGCCCCGGGTCCTGACCTCCTACTCGGGGACGACGGCCGGGGTGCGGGGCGCCCTTAGCGTGAAGTGGACAAGTCATGCGGACCACTTCAAGGGGGAGCTGAGCGTGACCACGACAGTCACGACGGGGGGCGTCGCCGCCCGCGCGGTCGACGTGTGGAAGGTGTACGGCAGTGGCGAGGCTCAGGTCATCGCGCTGCACGGGGTGAGCGTCGAGCTCGAGCGCGGGCACTTCACCGCGATCATGGGGCCGTCCGGCTCCGGCAAGTCGACGCTGATGCACACGCTCGCGGGCCTGGACTCCGTCAACCGTGGAGAAATTTTCATCGGGGACACGCGGCTGACCGGTATGTCCGACGGCGAGCTGACCAACCTGCGCCGGACCAAGGTCGGGTTCATCTTCCAGCAGTTCAACCTGCTGCCGACCCTGACCGCGGAGGAGAACATCCTCCTGCCGCTGTCGATCGCCGGGCGCAAGGCGGACCCGGCGTGGTACGACACCGTGATCAAGACGGTCGGGCTCGCCGACCGGCTCGGGCACCGGCCCAGTCAGCTCTCCGGCGGCCAGCAGCAGCGCGTCGCGTGCGCGCGGGCCCTGGTGTCGCGGCCCGAGGTCATCTTCGCCGACGAGCCCACCGGCAACCTCGACTCGCGTTCCGGCGCCGAGGTGCTGTCGTTCCTGCGCAACTCGGTGCGGGAGTTCGGCCAGACGATCGTCATGGTCACCCACGACCCGAACGCGGCCTCCTACGCCGACCGGGTCATCTTCCTGGCCGACGGCCAGATCGTCGACGAGCTGCGCGAGCCGACCGCCGAGGCGGTGCTGGACAAGCTCAAGGGCCTGGACAACGCGGCGGGCCGGCTCGCCGGCGGGGTGGCCTGAGCGCCATGCTGAGGGCAACCCTGAAGAGCCTGCTGGCGCGCAAGCTACGGCTGACGCTGTCGACCCTCGCGGTCGTGCTGTCGGTCATGTTCGTGTCCGGCTCGCTCGTGCTCACCGACACGCTCGGGCGCACGTTCGACAACCTGTTCGCCAACATCTACACGTACACCGACGTGCAGGCCTGGGCGAAGTCCCCGATCGATCAGCAGGGCGGCGGCGGCAGCCAGAACAGCACGCCGTTCCCGGCCTCGACCGTGGACCGGGTGGCCAAGCTCGACGGCGTGGCCAAGGCCACCGGCCAGGTGTTCCTCAACGGCGCCATGCCGATCGGGCACAACAACAAGGTCGTGGTCAACCAGACGGGGCAGCAGTTCGGCGCCAACTGGACCGGCGAGGACGAGCTGGTGAAGCTCGCCGAGGGACACGCGCCGCAGACCGACGACGAGATCGTCGTCAACAAGGGGCTGGCCGAGGCGGCCAACGTCAAGGTCGGCGACTCGATGGACGTCATCACCCGCGACCACCAACGGGCGTCCTACAAGATCGTCGGCTTCATGCAGTACACCGGCGGGCGCAACTCGATGGCCGGGGAGAGCACGGTCTTCTTCACCACGGCCAAGGCGCAGACGGCGATGCTCGGCACCGAGGGCGCCTACAACGTCATCGACGTCAGGGCCGCGCCCGGGGTCAGCGACGAGAAGCTGCGCGACACCGTCCGGGCCGAGCTCGGCGACGGGTTCGTGGTGAAGACCGGCAAGGAGCTCTCCGACGAGTCCTCCCAGGCGATCAAGAACATCCTCAAGTACTTCAACTACGTCCTGCTCGGCTTCGGCGCCGTGGCGCTGCTCGTGGGCGTATTCCTGATCCTCAACACGTTCTCGATCATCGTCGCCCAGCGCACGCGGGAGCTGGCGCTGCTGCGGGCGATGGGTGCCGCCCGGGGGCAGGTGCTGCGTTCGGTACTGCTGGAAGCCCTCATCATCGGCATCGTCGGCTCGATCTTCGGCTTCCTCGTCGGCCTCGGCCTCGGCGCGCTCGGCGCCTACCTGTTCGTCGGCCTCGCCGACGGGGCCCAGGTCGCCGGCCTCGGGTTCCCGATCTCGGCGATCATCGCGTCGTTCGTGATCGGCATCGGCGTCACGACCATCGCCGCGCTGATGCCGGCGGTGAAGGCCTCCCGGGTCGCCCCCATCGCGGCGATGCGCGAGTCCGCTGCCCCGGACCGGCCGCTCACCAAGCTCACCATCAGCGGGGCGATCGTCACCGCGCTGTCGGCCGGCGCGCTGGCCTGGGGCCTGGCCGGGGCCGGCGGCGGCACCCTGGCGCTGGTCTTCGGCGGGGTGCTCGGCCTGCTCATCGGCGTCGCGCTGCTGACCCCGGTGATCAGCAAGCCGCTGGTCGCGGCGCTCGGCGCGGTGCTGTCGTGGTCGGTGCCGGGCAAGCTCGGGCGGCGCAACTCCGCGCGCAACCCGCGCCGCACCGCGATCACGGCCGGCGCGGTCATGATCGGCATCGCGATCGTCACGGCGATCAGCACGATCTTCACCTCGCTGTCCACGGCGCTGGGCGACACGGTCTCCAAGGACCTGCAGGCCGACGTCGTGGTGCTGGGCCAGCAGACCAACGAGGTGCCGCCGGTCGTCACCCCGCAGGAGCTGGCCAAGATCGAGGCGCTGCCGCAGGCCAAGACGGTCGCCGCGATCACCGCCGACGTGGTGAAGATCAACGGCGAGCAGGCGTACGTCCTGTCCTACCTCGACCCGGCCGCCGGCACGGCAACCCTCAAGGTCACGGCCGACCAGGGCCGCATCGACAAGCTCGACGCGGGCGAGTTCATGACTGACAAGAAGACCGCCGAGAACCGCAAGCTCAAGCTCGGAGACACCATCCAGGTGACCTTCTCCAAGGGCCAGCAGAAGACCCTCAAGCTCACCGGGATCACCAGTGACTCGGCCATCGGCAACGGCATCGTGCTCAGCTACGCCGACGCCAAGGAGGGCTTCGCGTTCTCCGATCCGTGGCAGGTGTTCCTGTCGCTGAAGGACGGCTCGTCGCCCGAGCAGGCCAAGGCCGCGGTCAACGACATCCTCAAGGACAACCCGCAGGTCCAGGCGTACACCAAGGACGAGTACGTCAAGACCAACCAGCAGGGCTTCACCGTCGCCCTGGTGATCGTGCAGGTGCTGCTGCTGATCGCGCTGGCCATCTCGGTCCTCGGCGTCATCAACACCCTGCTGCTGTCGGTCATCGAGCGGACCCGGGAGCTGGGCATGCTGCGGGCGGTCGGGCTGCGCCGGGGCCAGACCTGGCTCATGGTGACCACGGAGTCGATCGTGATCACGGTGTTCGGCACCCTGCTCGGCCTCGTGGTCGGCGTGGGCCTGGGCGCCGCGATCGTCACCGCGCTCAAGGACGTGCTGGGCTTCGGCGCGGTCACCCTGCCGTGGGGGCTGATGACCCTGTACTTCGTCGCCTCCGTCTTCGTCGGTGGCGTGGCCGGGCTCATCCCCTCGGTGCGGGCCGTGCGCCTCAACGTGCTCGGCGCCATCGCCTACGAGTAGCACCACGCAGACGCGCACATTGGGCCGCGGCCGCCTCCGGGTGGCCGCGGCCCTGCTCATGGGACCTGTCTGAGAAAGCTGTGCCGCCCGGGTCGGGGTTGACCCTGAGCCGGGCTAGGGGACCCTCCCCCACCGCAATATCCGTGGCCGGCTACCCCCGCGGGTGGAGGTTTCGGCGCCCGGCCGCCACGACGATGAGTGCACATCATTCACCAGGGGGAACAATGACTGCATCGGTTGCGACGCGCACCGAGGTGGCCGCGCGAGCGGTCGACGTGTGGAAGGTCTACGGCTCGGGCGAGGCGCAGGTCAACGCCCTCGCCGGCGTGTCGGTGGAGCTGGAGAAGGGCCGCTTCACGGCCATCATGGGCCCGTCCGGCTCGGGCAAGTCGACGCTCATGCACTGCCTCGCCGGGCTGGACGCCGTGACGCGCGGGCAGGTGTACGTCGGGGACACGAAGATCACCGGCCTGTCGGACCGGGGACTGACCAACCTGCGCCGGGCCAAGGTCGGGTTCATCTTCCAGCAGTTCAACCTGCTGCCGACGCTGACCGCCGAGGAGAACATCCTGCTGCCGCTGTCCATCGGCGGGCGCAAGGCGGACCCGGCCTGGTACAACACCGTCATCGACACGGTCGGCCTGCGCGACCGGCTCGGGCATCGGCCCAGCCAGCTGTCCGGCGGCCAGCAGCAGCGCGTCGCGTGCGCCCGCGCCCTGGTCTCCCGGCCCGAGGTCATCTTCGCCGACGAGCCCACCGGCAACCTCGACTCGCGCTCCGGCGCCGAGGTGCTGTCCTTCCTGCGCAACTCGGTCCGCGACTTCGGCCAGACGATCGTCATGGTCACCCACGACCCGAACGCCGCGTCGTACGCCGATCGGGTTGTGTTCCTCGCCGACGGCCAGATCCGCGACGAGCTCTACGCCCCGACCGCCGACGCCGTGCTGGACCGGCTCAAGCGCCTCGACAAGGTGGCCTGACCCCGATGCTGAAGGCAACCCTGAAGAGCCTGCTGTCGCGCAAGCTACGGCTCGTCCTGTCCGGGCTGGCGGTCGTGCTCGGCGTGATGTTCGTGTCGGGCGCCTTCGTGCTCACCGACACGCTGGGCCGCTCGTTCGACAGCCTGTTCGCCTCCGTCTACGCCGGCACCGACGTGCAGGTCACCCAGAAGCCGAAGGTCGGCGGCGGCGAGGTCGACAGCCCCTCGACGCCGGCCAACATCCCGGCCACGACCGTCGACAAGGTCAAGGCCGTGCCCGGCGTGGCGAGCGTGACCGCGCAGGCCGCCTCCGACGGCGCCCGGGTGGTCGGCAAGAACGGCAAGGTCCTCACCACGGTCGGCCCGCCCCGCCTCGGCGAGAACTGGACCGGCACCAACGACTTCCTGCAGCTGCGCGAGGGCCGCGGCCCCACGGCCGACAACGAGATCGCGATGAACGCGCTCACGGCCAAGAACGCCGGGGTCAAGGTCGGCGACGAGGTCGGCGTGCTCACCCTGCAGCCGAAGAAGACCTTCAAGCTGGTGGGCATCTTCGGGTACAGCGGCAACCGCGACTCGCTGGGCGGCGCCCTCGAGGTCGCGTTCACCACGCCGGTGGCCCAGGAGCTGATGCTGGGCGAGAAGGGCGTCTTCAGCAGCATCGACGTCAAGACCGAGCCGGGCGTCACCCACGAGCAGGTCCGCGACCGCATCGCCGCGGCCGTCGGCGATGGCTACAAGGTGCAGACCAACGCCCAGATGCAGGCGGCGACGAGCGCGGAGTTCAAGAAGGGCCTCGGCTTCTTCAACAACATCCTCATCGGCTTCGCCGGCGTGGCGCTGTTCGTCGGCACGTTCCTCATCCTCAACACGTTCTCGATCATCGTGGCCCAGCGGACCCGGGAGCTCGCCCTCATGCGGGCGCTGGGCGGCAGCCGCGGCCAGACCCTCGGCTCGGTGCTCATCGAGGCGGTTGCCATCGGCCTCATCGCCTCGTTCCTCGGCCTGGCCGCCGGCATCGGCGTCGGCGCGCTGCTGGCCTGGGTGTTCGGCAACGTCAGCGGCGTGGCCCTGGCCTCCGTCGGGGTGCCCGCGACCGCGGTGATCAGCGCGTTCGTCGTCGGCCTGGTGGTCACGGTGGTGGCCGCGGTGCTGCCGGCCCTGCGGGCCAGCCGCATCCCGCCGATCGCCGCGCTGCAGGAGGTCGCCACCCCGGACCGGCCGCTCACCAAGCTCACGGTCAGCGGCGCGCTCGTCGGCGCGGCCGGCGGCACCCTGCTGGGCCTGGGCCTGGCCGGCAAGGGCAGCGGCAACACCCCGCTGTGGCTGATCCTGTCCGGCGTGCTCGTCACGTTCATCGGCGTGGCGCTGCTGACCCCGCTGCTGGCCCGCCCGGTGGTGAACCTGCTCGGCCGCCTGTTCTCCTGGTCGGTCCCGGGCAAGCTGGGCCGGCTCAACTCGGGCCGCAACCCGCGTCGCACGGCGATCACCGCGGCCGCGCTCATGGTCGGCCTGGCCCTCATCACCGGCGTGAACGTCATCCTGGCCTCGGCCAAGCAGAGCCTGTCGCAGCAGGCCGACAAGGACGTCACCGTCGACCTCATCATCTCCGGCGACGGCGACCAGAACGGCCCGGCCACGTTCGACCCGGCGGTCATGACGTCCGCCGCGAAGATTACCGGGGTGTCGTCGGTGGCCAGCGAGTACGTCGGCTTCGGCCAGATCGGCGACATGCAGCGCGGCGTGTCGGCGACCCCGGACGTGGTCGCCTGGGCCGACATGTTCAAGGTCAAGACCGAGCAGGGCGTGTTGCAGTGGACCGGCAAGGACCAGGCGGTGGTCGACGTGGACACCGCCAAGGAGCACCACTACACCGTCGGCCAGACGATCGACATGCAGTTCGGCCGGGGCGACGTGCACCACGTGACGCTGGTCGGCATCTACGGCAAGAGCGACGTGGTGGGCGGCTTCGAGGTCTCCCCCGACATGATCTCCGACTTCCGCACCCAGCAGCCGTCCTTCGGCTTCGTGAAGGTCGCCCCCGGCACCTCGGTCGACGCGGTCCAGTCGCAGGTCGACACCCTGCTCAAGGACAACCCCGAGGTCTCGGTGGCCAATCGGGCCCAGTTCGTGGCGGCCCAGTCGGCCCAGTTCGACCAGCTGCTGAACATGATCCAGATCCTGCTGGCGCTGGCGATCCTCATCGCGGTCCTCGGCATCATCAACACCCTGGCCCTGTCGGTGCTGGAGCGGACCCGCGAGCTGGGCCTACTGCGGGCGATCGGCATGCGCCGGGCCCAGACGATGCGGATGGTCACCGTGGAGGCGGTCGTCATCTCGGTCTTCGGCGCGATGCTCGGCCTCGCCGTGGGCACCGGCCTGGGCGCGTCGGTGGTCCAGGCGCTCAAGAACGAGGGCTTCTCGAAGATGGCGTTCCCCTGGTCGCAGATGGCGACGTACCTGGTGCTGGCGGCGCTCATCGGGGTCATCGCCGCGGTGCTGCCCTCGATCCGGGCGGCCCGGGTCAACGTCCTGCAGGCGATCGCGCACGACTGAGCGTTACCTGGGGGAAAGAAGCGGGCGCCTGCGGCCGATCCGGCCGCGGGCGCCCGCGATCTATTCGGCGACGTTGAGCCTCACCAACTTCGAATACGGCTACCTACCAACCCCAACTCGGGCAAGTGCCTGGACGCGAACGGCTGGGGCACCGCGAACGCCACCCAGTTGATCATCTGGGGCTGCGGCAACGCCCAGTCCAACCAGACCTGGCGCTTCCAGTCCTGACCCGACTCTCGGTGGTGGATCACTCCGGCGGTGCCGACCTGCCAGCTACCAGCACCTTGTTCTGGCACCACCGCGAAGCAAGACGAAGGCCCGGCACGCTTCGATCCGGTCGGCTACGGTAATGCGTCGGTCGGCGTACGGAAGGCTCGAACATGGCTATCGATGTGGCGCAGACGATCGCCGCCGACGTTGCCCGGCGGGACCCGGTGGAGGGTATTCGCATCGTCGGCATCGACGGCCCCAGCGGGTCCGGCAAGAGCTTTCTTGCCGCTCAGGTTTCGCAACTCCTCGCCGCGCCCATTATCGAGATCGATGACTTCGTATCGTGGGACTGCTTCGCAGGCTGGTGGCCGCGCTTCGACGCGCAGGTGCTCACCCCGCTGCTGGCCGGTCGAGACGCCGTTTACCAGGCCAGGGACTGGAATGACTGGTACGGCTCCACACTGGGCGCGTGGAAGACTCAGCCGTGGTCGCCCGCAATCGTCCTGGAGGGTGTCACGTGCACCCGCAGCGACACGATCGACCGCCTCGCCTACGCCGTCTGGGTGGAGGCGCCCGCGCAGCTGCGGCTGGCCCGCGGGATGGCGAGGGACACGACCTTCCCCGGCAAGGAGGAACTGTGGCGGCGGTGGATGCGCGAGGAGGACACCTTCTTCGCCGCCGACGACACCCGCAACCGCGCCGACGTCATCGTCGACACCTCGATGTTCGGCGTGCCCACCGCTGACCCGGGGTAACGGCCTGGAGACGGCCTGATGTCGATCTCAGGCCGTCTCCGGAGACCTATCGGCGCGCGCTACTTGGCGTTGAAGTACGAGGCGTCGGGGTGGTGGACGATGATGGCGTCGGTGGCCTGCTCGGGGACGAGCTGGAACTCCTCGGACAGGGCGACACCGATGCGGTCCGGGCGCAGCAGGGCGACGGTCTTGGCGCGGTCCTCCAGGTCGGGGCAGGCCGGGTAGCCGAAGCTGTAGCGGCAGCCGCGGAAGTCGGTGCGCAGCAGGCCGTCGAGGTCCTCGGGGTCCTCGGCGGACATGGGGCGGCCGTCGGGGAGGACGAGCTCCTCGCGGACGCGCCTGTGCCAGTACTCCGCCAGGGCCTCGGTCAGCTGCACCGACAGGCCGTGGACCTCGAGGTAGTCGCGGTAGGCGTTCTCGGCGAAGAGCTTGGCGGTGTAGTCGGAGACGGGCTGGCCGACGGTGACGAGCTGCATGCCGATGACGTCGAGCTCGCCGGAGTCGCGGGGCTTGAAGAAGTCGGCGATGCACAGGCGGCGGTCGCGGCGCTGGCGCGGGAAGGAGAACCTCGCCCGCTCGCTGTGGCCGTTCTCGTCGAGGACGACGAGGTCGTTGCCCTCGGAGTAGCAGGGGAAGTAGCCGTAGACGACGGCGGCCTCGAGGACCCGGTCGGAGGCGAGGCGGTCCATCCAGTACCGCAGCCGCGGGCGGCCCTCGGTCTCCACCAGCTCCTCGTAGGTGGGGCCGGTGCCGCCGCGGGCGCCGCGCAGGCCCCACTGGCCGAGGAAGGTGGCACGCTCGTCGAGCAGGGCGGCGTAGTCGGCCAGCGGGATGCCCTTGACGACCCGGGTGCCGAAGAACGGCGCGGCGGGGACAGGGGCGGTGTAGTCGATGTCGGAGCGCACCGAGGTGTCGTCCAGCGACGGCAGGTCCTCGCGGACCTCGACCGTGCGGGCCCGGCGCTCGCGGCGGGCGGCCAGGGCGGCCTCGCGCTCGGCGTCGATGACGGGGGCGCCGCCGCGCTTGGCGGTCATGACGCGGTCCATGAGGGCGAGGCCCTCGAAGGCGTCGCGGGCGTAGTGCACGTCGCCGTTGTACAGGGCCCGCAGGTCGTCCTCGACGTAGGCGCGGGTCAGGGCGGCGCCGCCGAGCAGCACCGGCCAGCGCTCGGCCACGCCGCGGGCGTTCATCTCCTCCAGGTTCTCCTTCATGATCACCGTGGACTTGACGAGCAGGCCGGACATGCCGATCGCGTCGGCCTGGCGGGTCTCGGCGGCCTCGATGATGGCGGAGATCGGCTGCTTGATGCCGATGTTGACGACCTCGTAGCCGTTGTTGGACAGGATGATGTCGACGAGGTTCTTGCCGATGTCGTGTACGTCGCCCTTGACCGTGGCCAGCACGATGCGGCCCTTGCCGGCGTCGTCCTCGGACTTCTCCATGTGCGGCTCGAGGTAGGCGACGGCGGACTTCATCACCTCGGCGGACTGCAGCACGAACGGCAGCTGCATCTGGCCGGAGCCGAAGAGTTCGCCGACGGTCTTCATGCCGTCGAGGAGCACGTCGTTGATGATCTCCAGGGCGGGCCGGACGGCCAGCGCCGCGTCGAGGTCGGCCTCGAGGCCGTTGCGCTCGCCGTCGATGATGCGCCGCTTGAGCCGCTCGTCCAGGGGCAGCGCGGCCAGCTCCTCGGCCCGCGACGCCTTGGCCGAGGCGACGTCGACCCCCTCGAACAGCTCAATGAACTTCTGCAGCGGGTCGTAGCCCTCGCGGCGGCGGTCGTACACCAGGTCGAGGGCCACCTCGCGCTGCTCGTCCGGGATGCGGCTCATCGGCAGGATCTTCGAGGCGTGCACGATCGCGCTGGTCAGGCCGGCCTGCTGGCACTCGTGCAGGAAGACCGAGTTAAGCACCTGGCGGGCGGCGGGGTTGATGCCGAACGAGACGTTGGAGATGCCCAGGGTGAAGTTGATCCCCGGGTACCGCCGGGAGATCTCCCGGATCGCCTCGATCGTCTCGATGCCGTCCCGGCGGACCTCCTCCTGCCCGGTCGTGATCGGGAAGGTCAGGCAGTCGACCAGGATGTCCTCGACGGCCATGCCCCACCGCGTGGTCAGGTCCTCGATGAGGCGGGCGGCGATGCGCACCTTCCACTCGGCGGTGCGGGCCTGCCCCTCCTCGTCGATGGTCAGCGCCACGACGGCCGCGCCGTGCTCCTGAACCAGCGGCATCATGCGCGCGTAGCGGGAGGTGGGGCCGTCGCCGTCCTCGAAGTTGACCGAGTTGACGATGCAGCGCCCGCCGAGCATCTCCAGGCCGGCCGCGATGACCTCGGGCTCGGTCGAGTCGAGCATGATCGGCAGGGTGGAGGCGGTGGCGAAGCGGCCGGCCAGCTCGCGCATGTCCTGGGCGCCGTCGCGGCCGACGTAGTCGACGTTGAGGTCGAGCATGTGGGAGCCGTCGCGGGCCTGCTGCCGGGCGATCTCCAGGCAGGTCTGGTACTCACCGGCGAGCATCGCCTCGCGGAAGGCCTTCGAGCCGTTGGCGTTGGTCCGCTCGCCGACCATGAGCACGCTGGCGTCCTGGTGGAACGGCACGTGGTGGTAGATGCTGGCGACGCCGGGCTCGACCTGCGGCCGGCGGGCCACCGGGGCCTGGTTGCCGAGCTTCTGCGCGACGGCGCGGATGTGGGCCGGAGTCGTACCGCAGCAGCCCCCGACGAGCCCCGCGCCGTACTCGAGCACGAAGCGCTGCAGCGCCTCGGCCAGCTCGTCCGGGGTCAGCGGGTAGTAGGCGCCGTTCGCCGTCAGCTGGGGCAGGCCCGCGTTCGGCATGACCGACACCGGCACCTTGGCGTGCTGGGCGAGATACCGCAGGTGCTCGCTCATCTCCGCCGGCCCGGTGGCACAGTTGAGGCCGATGAGGTCGATCCCGAGGGGCTCCAGCGCGGTGAGCGCGGCCCCGATCTCCGAGCCGAGCAGCATGGTGCCGGTGGTCTCGACCGTGACGTGCGTGATGATCGGGACGATCCGGCCGGCGGCGGACATCGCGCGCTGGGCGCCGATGATGGCCGACTTCGTCTGCAGCAGGTCCTGGCAGGTCTCGATGATGAGCGCGTCGGCGCCCCCGTCGAGTAGGCCGGCGGCGTTTTCGAAGTAGGCGTCGCGCAGGGCCGCGAACGGCGCGTGGCCCAGCGTCGGCAGCTTCGTGCCCGGCCCGATGGAGCCGAGCACGAACCGCGGCCGGTCAGGGGTGCTGTGCGCGTCGGCGGCCTCCCGGGCCAGCCGCGCACCCGCCTGCGACAGCTCGCGGATGCGCGACTCGATGCCGTACTCGCCCAGGTTGGCCAGGTTCGCGCCGAAGGTATTGGTCTCCACGGCGTCGGAACCTGCCGCGAAGTACTCCTCGTGCACGCCCCGGACCACGTCCGGGCGGGTCACGTTGAGCACCTCGTTGCAGCCCTCGTGGCCCTCGAAGTCGTCGAGGGTGAGCTCGGCCGCCTGGAGCATGGTGCCCATCGCGCCGTCGGCGAGGAGCACCCGCTCCGCGAGCGTCTTCAGCAGTTCCGCCATACCCCGAAGGTTAACGGGAGCCGGGTGCGGCTTCAGCACCTGGCACGCGCGATTCCCGCCACGTATCGGAACGGATCTCCCGCTGGATGGGAACGTCGCCCGCCGCCACCGGTACCTCGGCATCCTCCGATGCCTCCGGCGCGACCTCCGTCACCTCGGCGCTTTTGCCGGCCGGCTGGACGGCCGATACCTCCTCGGCGACGAGGACCGGGGCCACCGGGGCGCCCGCGTGCGGCACCCGCCAGAACACCCAGCCGACGTAGAGCAGGCCGATCGTCATGAGCACCAGCGGCGGGAAGGAGGTGGTCGGCGGGTGCCAGTTGCCGGCGAGGGGGTTGAAGTAGCCCACCCCGGCCCGCAGCGGCAGGCCGCGCTGCCAGCGCACCATCGCCCACACCAGCAGCACCATGTGGATCGGCAGCAACGTGACCACGAACGTGCGGGCCAGCGAGCGGACCTTGTCGGCGTCGAGCAGCCGCTGCTCCAGCGTCCAGGCGCCCAGCAGCGGCAGGCCGGCCAGCAGCGGCAGCATGTAGCGGCCGGCGGTGATGAAGCCGGTCTGGTTGGCCTGGCTGACCTGCAGGAAGCCGGGCAGCACGATGCCGCCGAGCAGGATGACGAGGTACCGCCACCGCAGCGTCCAGTTGCCGAAGATGCCGCCGAAGAACACGACCCCGCCCACGAGCATGGTCCAGACCATGTAGAACGGCTTCCACATGCTCACGTCGAACCAGCCGGCGACGCCGATCATGCCCTCGAGGTAGATCGACCAGCTGTCGATGTAGAGCGCGACCGCCTCGCCGAAGCGCCAGTGCCACAGCCCGGGCGGCGGCGGCACCAGCTCGCCGGTCTTCATGCCGACGATCCAGGCGGCGGACAGCACGCCGGCGAGGATCACACCGCCGGTCCAGTACCGCACCCGCCGCAGCGCCTTCCAGTACTCCTTCAGCCACTTCCAGCGCACCGGCACCGCGAGGGCAAAAAAGGCAAACGCGAACCACGCCGGGCCGGCCGAGCGTAGGGTCAGCAGCAGCACCGCGCTGATGCCCAGCAGCGTGACGAGGTTGCGCTTGCGCACGGGGTCGGGCGGCTCCAGCAGCAGGGGTATGCCGGCGGAGAAGAACGCGATGCCGGCCGCGATCTCGACCGAGTTGGGGTTCACGCCACCGGCGAGGTGCGCCAGCATCGGGGTGGCTACGCACAGTAGCGCTGCGGCGGTGAGCCCGTAGCGCGACCAGCGCAGCAGCGAGACGAACGCCGAGGCGAGCAGGGCGGCGCACAGCGCCGAGCTGATCAGCCGGGCCGCGAGCAGGCCGCCCCAGTTCGGGAACCAGCGCAGCGGCGGGCCGACGAAGAAGTAGTACAGGGGGTTGTAGCGGCCGGCGCTGGTGCTGACCTCGCCGATCGGCCCGCCCTGCAGGCCCTCGGCGCAGTCGGCGGACTGCCGCTGGTTGTTGCCGAAGCAGAACGCGTGGGCGTCCATGCCGACCGGCACCCGCTGGTAGGCCCCCATGCCCGGGCGCCCGAACGCGTCGGGGACCACGGCCGGCCGGGCGAAGATCTGCCCTGGGTCGAACGAGGCGACGCCCGCTGCCCGGATGGTGTGCTGGACCTCGTCCGCCGGGCCATCGAACGGAGCGGCGAAACACCACGCCCCAAAGACCAGGAAGAAAGCCGTGAAAGCCACGAGCCAGGACCTACGTCCGTTTCGCATTCCAGGATGCTACCGAGAGATCATGAGCCTGCCGCTATGGGGCGTGGCACATCACCCGCCATCCGCCGCCTAGAGTATTCACCCCCATCTGGTCGGTTACCCGCGCGGCCGGCAAGCCATCTCGCGGCGCTCAACGTAGGCTGGGTCCGTGACCGAGTTCGACGGCCTGCCCGTGTTGCGCTCCCCTGTCGCGATTGCCGCGTTCGAAGGGTGGAACGACGCTGCCGACGCGTCGACCGCTGTCGTCGAGCATCTCGAGCAGGAGTGGGGCGCGGAGACGATCGCCTCGCTCGACCCGGAGGACTTCTACGACTTCCAGGTCAACCGGCCGACCGTGATGATGTCGGACGGCGAGACCCGGCGCATCGAGTGGCCGACGACCCGCTTCTCCGTAGCCAGCCCCCCGGACTCGGCCCGCGACATCGTGCTCATCCGTGGCATCGAGCCCAGCATGCGCTGGCGCACCTTCTGCGACGAGGTCCTCGAGGTGTGCCACAGCCTCGAGGTGAACCGGATCGTGCTGCTGGGGGCGCTGCTGGCCGACGTGCCGTACACCCGGGCGCTGCCGGTCAGCGGCTCGGCCCCGGCCAGCGCGTCGGCGGAGGCGGCCGAGCGGCTGGGCCTGATCCCGACCCGCTACGAGGGCCCGACCGGCATCGTCGGCGTCCTGCACGACGCCTGCGCACGGGCCGACCTGGAGGCCGTGTCGTTCTGGGTGCACGTGCCGCACTACGCGAACAACCCGCCCTGCCCGAAGGCGACCCTGGCGCTGCTGCACCGGGTCGAGGAGATCCTCGACCTCCCGGTGCCGACCGGCGACCTGGCCAAGCAGTCGGCGGAGTGGGAGGAGCGGCTCAAGCAGGCCGCCGAGCAGGACGCGGAGCTGGCCGAATACGTGCGCGAGCTGGAGGAACGCGCCGGCGACGCGGGGCTGCAGCCGCTGTCGGGCGACGAGATCGCGCAGGAGTTCGAGAAGTACCTGCGGCGGCGGGGCGGCCAGGCCGGCCCCTCGGCGACGGGTGCCTGGTAGCCGCAGGTCTTGGCACAGCGGAGCTGGCAGGGAGGCCCCCCAGGGCCTCCCGGTCACTGACGGGAGCAACGGTCGCAAGTTGCACGGACCGGAGCCATGATCTGCAAAAACGGACATTTAGTCCTGGACGTAGGTACTCAGGAACCGGCCCAGGCGGGTCACCGCGTCCTCCAGGTCGGTGACCCTCGGCAGCGTCACGATCCGGAAGTGGTCCGGGTGGTGCCAGTTGAAGCCCGTCCCCTGCACGATCAGCACCTTCTCCGCCTTGAGCAGGTCGAGGGCGAAGCGCAGGTCGTCCTTGATCGGGTGCACGTCCGGGTCGAGGCGCGGGAACATGTACAGCGCCCCCTGCGGCTTCACGCACGACACGCCCGGGATCTCGTTGAGCATCTTCCAGGCCACGTCCCGCTGCTCCAGCAGCCGCCCGCCCGGCAGGATCAGGTCGTTGATGCTCTGGTAGCCGCCCAGGGCCGTCTGCACCGCGTACTGCGTCGGCACGTTCGGGCACAGCCGCATGTTGGCCAGGATGTCCAGGCCCTCGATGTAGCTGGTGGCGTGCCCCTTCGGGCCGGCCAGCACCATCCAGCCGGTGCGGAACCCGGCCACCCGGTAGGCCTTGGACAGGCCGTTGAACGTGATCGTGAGCAGGTCGGGGGCGAGCGCGGCGGTCGAGGTGTGCTCGGCGTCGTCGTAGAGGATCTTGTCGTAGATCTCGTCGGAGAAGATCAGCAGGTTGTGCCGGCGGGCCACCTCGGCGATGCGCTCGAGCAGCTCGGTGGAGTACACGGCGCCGGTCGGGTTGTTCGGGTTGATCACGACGATGGCCTTCGTCCGCGGCGTCACCTTCGCGGCGATGTCCTCCACGTCGGGCATCCACTCGTTGCTCTCGTCGCACAGGTAGTGCACGGGCCGCCCGCCGCACAGCGACACCGACGCCGTCCACAGCGGGTAGTCCGGCGACGGGATCAGCACCTCGTCGCCGTTGTCCAGCAGCGCCTGCAGCGACATGACGATGAGCTCGGAGACGCCGTTGCCGAGGTACACGTCCTCGATGTCGACGCCGTAGACGCCCTTCTGCTGGTAGTACTGCACCACGGCCCGCCGGGCCGACAGCAGGCCCTTCGAGTCGCCGTAGCCGTGCGCGGCCGGCAGGTTGAGGATGACGTCCTGCAGAATCTCCTCCGGCGCGTCGAAGCCGAACGGCGCCGGGTTGCCGATGTTGAGCTTCAGGATGTGGTGGCCGTCGGCCTCCATGCGCTTGGCGGCGGCCATCACCGGTCCGCGGATGTCGTAACAGACGTTGGCCAGCTTCGCGGACTGAGTCACCTGCATGCCAGGCACATTACGGGCCGGTGTCCCTATCTCCGGTAACCACTTCCCACCATGTGGCTCCCGACGCCCGCCGGGCCGCGCACGGTACGGTCGACGATGTGCGATTCGTGATCATCGGGGCGGGTGCGGTCGGTGGGGTCGTCGCTGGGCGGCTCGCCGGCTCCGGCACCGACGTGGCGGTGGTGGCCCGCGGCCCCCACCTCGAGGCGATCCGCCGCGACGGCCTGCTGCTGCGCGAAGCGTCGGGCGACTCCGTGCACCGCATCCCGGCGTTCGCCACCCCGGCCGAGGCCGGCTGGCGCCCGGACGACGTCGCGGTCCTCGCCGTGAAGAGCTACGACACGGTCGGCGTCCTCGAACAGCTACCGCGCGACCTGCCCGTGGTCTGCCTGCAGAACGGCGTCGCCAACGAGCGGTCCGCGCTGCGGCGCAACGCCGAGGTGTACGGCGTGTGCGTCATGCTCCCCTCGGCGCACCTGTCGCCGGGCGTCGTCGTCGCCCAGTGCGCCCCGGTCCCCGGCATCCTCGACATCGGCCGGTACCCGGCCGGCACCGACGGCCTCGCCACCGAGATCGCGGCCCGGCTCGTGAAGGCCGGCTTCCACGCCGAGCCGCGGCCCGACATCATGCGCCGCAAGTACACCAAGCTGCTCATGAACCTCGGCAACGCCGTCGAGGCCCTGTGCGGCCGGGTCGACGGCCTCGACGAGGCCACGGCCCCGGTGCGCGCCGAGGGCGAGGCGGTCCTGCGCGCCGCCGGCATCGACTTCGCCTCCGCCGAGGAGGACGCCGAGCGCCGCGGCGACATCCTGCAGCTGCGCCTCGTCGGCGGCGAGGAGCGCGGCGGCGGCTCGACCTGGCAGAGCCTGGCCCGCCGCACCGGCAGCGTCGAGGCCGACTACCTCAACGGCGAGATCGTGCTGCTCGGCCGCCTGCACGGGGTGCCGACCCCGGCCAACGAGACGGCCCGCCGGCTGGTCCTGGCGGCCGCGCACGCGGGCACCGGCCCCGGCTCCCTGACCCCGGACGAGTTCCTGGCCCGGCTCCGCTCGGCGTGAGTTAGCGCACGGTACACCCTCGGTGCACCCGATCCGGAACCCGCGCTTGGCAGGATCGGTGCCGTGGCGATGCAGGCGGTGCTCTTCGACATGGACGGGACCCTCGTGGACAGCGAGAAGGTCTGGGAGGTCGGGCTGAACGAGCTCTCCGCCCACTACGACCGCACGCTGTCGGCCCGGGCCCGCCGGGCGATGGTCGGCACCAACATGTCCGACTCCATGCGCATCCTGCACGACGACCTCGGCCTGCCGGCGACCCGCGCGGCGATGGACGAGAGCGTCGTGTGGCTGGAGGAGCGGGTCAAGGAGCTGCTGCGCGAGGGCGTGCCGTGGCGGCCCGGCGCCAAGGAGCTGCTCGCCGCCCTGCGGGCCGAGGGCGTACCGCTGGCCCTCGTCACCGCCACCCATCGGCACCTCGTCGACGTCGCCCTGCTGACCATCGGCGCCGCCAACTTCGACGCCGTCGTGGCCGGCGACGAGGTGGACGAGACCAAGCCGCACCCGATGCCGTACCTGACCGCGGCCCGCCTGCTCGGCGCCGACGCGACGCGCTGCGTGGCGGTCGAGGACTCCCCCAACGGCATCCGCAGCGCCCGCGCCGCCGGCTGCGCGGTCCTGGCCGTGCCGTGCGAGGTCGAGCTCGACCCCGAGGGCGTGACCCTGATCGGCTCCCTGCTCGACGTCGACGTCGACTACCTGCGCAAGCTGGTCGGCTAGGGACAGCGGCCGGGGTCTTAGCGGGAGGACCATCCGCCGTCGGAGGCGATGGTCTGGCCGGTGACCCAGGCGGCGGCGTCGCTGAGCAGCCAGGCCACCAGGGCCGCGGTGTCGGCCGGGGTGCTCCAGCGGCCGCCCGGGTTGCGCGCGGCCACGTCGGCGCGGACCTCCTCGGTGGCGTAGCCGGTGTCGTTGGGACCCGGGTTGACGCAGTTCACGGTGATGTTCCTCGGCATCAGGTGTACGGCGAGGCTCCGCGTCACCTCGTGCAGCGCCGCCTTCGACGCGATGTACGGCAGCTCCCCCGGCATCGCCCCGTGATACTGGCCCGAGGTGAACAGCACCACCCGCCCGCCGCCGCGGGCCGGGTCGTGCTGGGCCGCGAACGCCTGGACCAGCAGCAGCGTGGCCCGTGTGTTCACCGCGTAGCTGAGGTCGAGCTCGGCCGCCGTGAGGTCCTCGAGGGCCTGGCCGCTGGAGCGGGCGTGGTTGGCCACGATCGCGTCCACCGCCCCGAACGCGTCCCGGGCCGCCTCGACCAGGCGGCGGGGAGCGCCCGGGTCGGCGAGGTCGGCGGCGACGTGCTCGGCCCGGCCGCCGGCCCGCCGCACCTCGGCGACCAGCGCCTCCGCCCCGCCCGGGTCGGCGCCCCACTCCTGCTCGCGGTCGTGCGGCTCCCAGGAGTGGACGAGGACGGCCGCGCCGTCGGCGGCTATTCGCCGTACCACCGCGGCGCCTATGGCGATCCTCCGGCTGGCGCCGGTCACGATGGTCACCCGCTGCCGGTTCGTCATCGGTGCACCTTATGTTGCCGATTGCGTTGCGTGGGGCATCCTAGGAGGCTAGTTTGGTGGGCATGACCATCAATCCCGGGGCCGCGGAGTTCCCGCATCGGCAGATCGGCGCGCAGCTGCGGGCGCAGATCCAGCGCGGGGACTGGGGGCCCGGCGAGCGGCTGCCGTCCATCCCGGCGCTCGCGGCGCAGTTCGGGGTGGCGAAGCAGACCGTGCAGCGCACGATCGACCAGCTGCGGATCGAGGGGCTGCTCATCACGCGGCCGGGTTCGGGGACGTTCGTGCGCGGCACGAAGCGGCGCATGAACCGGCTCTCGCGCGGACGGTACGGCGCCCAGCGCGGCTACCACGCGGAGCTCGCGGCGCGGTACCGGCAGCATCTCATGATCGTGGCGCAGATGCCGGCGCCGGCCGAGGTGGCCGAGGCGTTCGGGCTCGACGCGGGAGCGCCGCTGCTGGTGCGGCGCCACCTCGTGCGCACCGGGGACGCGCCGGTCGAGGTCGGGGCTTCCTGGTTCAGGCCGAACGACGTGCGCGGGACGTCGATCGAGCGGCCCGACGTGTTCGACCGGCCGCTGTACCAGGAGGTCGAGGAGGAGCTGGGCCGCCGCTACGCCAGCGCCCGCGACCAGGTCAGCGCCCGGCTGCCCACGCGCGAGGAGGCCGAGCTGCTGCAGATCCGGCCGGACACGCCGGTGCTGGTGCTGCTGCACGTGGCCTTCGACGAGGACCACAAGCCGATCGAGGTGGCCCAGGCGACCTGGCCGGGGCCGATGACGACGCTCACCGAGGAGTACCGCATCCCGGCGCCCCGCCCGGACCTGCCCGACGACGAGCCGGGCCTGGCCCTGGGCTGAGGCCGGGCGCGCCTATCCGATCAGGCCGAGCTGCTGCAGGTGGCTGACGTCGTCGCGCACGCCCCGGCCCGGGCGGCGGCGCGCGCCGCCGCCCGGGCGGGCGGTCAGGTGATCGGGTCCGGCGCCGCGGCCGCCGGTGCCGGGGACGTCGGCGTGTCGGTCAGGCGCGGGTCGCCCTCGTCGGCGAAGTAGTCCGCCGGCTGCGTGTCGTCGCCGCCGTCGGCAACCGAGGTGGCCCGCAGGATCAGCGTCACGACGACGGCGACCAGCAGGTTCGCCACGACCGCCACGAAGCCGACGTAGATGGTCTTCTTCGTGTCCAGGCCCCACTCGCTGAGCGGGAAGGCGGAGCCGGCGAAGTGCCGGCCCGTCGTCGGGTTCTTCACCAGGTAGAGCATCCACAGGCCGAGGCCCATGCCGGCGGCCCAGCCGGCCGCCAGGGCGCCGCGGTGGAACCAGCGGGTGAACAGGCCCAGGCCCACCGCCGGCAGCGTCTGCAGGATGATGACCCCGCCGATGAGCTGCAGGTCGATGGAGAACTGCGGGTCGACGAAGACCACGAAGACCAGGGCGCCGAACTTCACCAGCAGCGACATGATCTTCGAGGCCTGGGCCTCCTGGGCCGGGGTGGCATCGCGCTTGAGGTACTCGCGGTAGATGTTGCGGGTGAACAGGTTGGCCGCGGCGATGGACATGATGGCCGCCGGGACCAGCGCGCCGATGCCGACCGCGGCGTAGGCGACGCCCGCGAACCAGTCCGGGAACAGCTTGTCGAACAGCAGCGGCACCACGGTGTTGTTGTCCGGGGTGCCGTTGGGGTTCTTCAGCGGCACCACGCCGGCGGCGATCGCGGCGAAGCCGAGCAGGGCGATGAGGCCGAGCAGGAACGAGTACGCCGGAAGGGCCGACATGTTGCGCTTGATGGTGTCGCGGTTCTTGCTGGCCAGGACGCCGGTCAGGCTGTGCGGGTACAGGAACAGCGCCAGCGCCGAGCCCAGGGCCAGCGTGAAGTACTGCACCTGATTGTTGGCGTTGAGCAGGATGCCGTCGGCCGGCGAGGCGGTCTTGGCGAACTTCGCGTCGGCGGCGTCGAAGATCGCGCCCCAGCCGCCGAGCTTGGCCGGCAGGTAGAACACGGCGACCAGGATCACCACGTAGATGAGGATGTCCTTGACGAAGGCGATGAGCGCGGGCGCCCGCAGGCCGCTGGAGTACGTGTAGGCGGCCAGGATCGCGAACGCGATGATGATCGGCAGGTGCCGGGCCAGGGTGCCGGAGCCGGTGAGGCCCATCGTCTTGAGCACGGACTCGATGCCGACGAGCTGCAGCGCGATGTACGGCATGGTGGCCACGATCCCCGTGATGGCGATCAGCAGCGCGAGCGTCGGCGACTGGAACCGGGCCCGCACGAAGTCCGCCGGCGTCACGAACCCGTGCCGGTGCGACACCGACCACATGCGCACCAGCACCAGGAAGACCAGCGGATAGATGATGACGGTGTACGGCACGGCGAAGAACCCGGCCGCGCCGGAGGCGAACAGCAGGGCTGGCACGGCGACGAACGTGTACGCCGTGTAGAGGTCACCGCCCACCAGGAACCAGGTGACCCAGCCGCCGAAGCTGCGCCCGCCCAGGCCCCACTCGTCGAGGTGGGCCAGGGTGTCCGGGCGGCGCCAGCGGGCGGCGACGAAGCCGACCGCACTGACGGCGAGGAACAGGATGACGAAGATGGCGATCTCGAGCTCATGGTCGCGCCACATGCCCGCTCACCGCCGCTTCGTCATCTGGTAGACGAGCGTGGTGGTGCCCACGCCGAGCACGATGAAGGCCAGCTGGAGCCAGTAGAACCGCGGGAAGCCGAGCAGGCGGGGTCCGTCGGCGTTGAACAGGAAAGTGAGCAGCGGCACGACGATCGGGATGAACAGCAGCCAGTTCCACGGGCTGCGGTCACCCGCCCTCGGCGTGGTGCGCTCTTCGGGTCCGGTCACGGCGACCTCTTTTCGACGGGGGTCGGCCTGGGCGGCAGGCCTTATTGATCGACGTAACCTGATCCATGGCGAGGGTCGAGCGGGGCCGGACGGCGAATCGGCGAGCGGTAGGAACAAAGCGCCTAACGGGCAAGCTCCAATTCGGTGGCGTTGGCCCCCGTGACGACCACCCCGACGGCGCGGCCCATGAGGTCGGGCCGGGCGAGCACCGCGGCCAGCGCCGCCGCGCCGGCCCCCTCGGCCTGGGTGCCGGCCCGCCGGGCCAGCAGCCGCCGGGCCGCGTCGATCTCGTCGTCGCCCACCAGCACGAAGTCCGCCAGGTGGGCGCGCAGCAGCGCCTGCGGCCCCTCGAAGCCGCGCCCGGTGGCCAGCCCGTCGACGCGGGTGCGGTTCTCGCGGCGCACGCAGTGGCCCGCCCGCCACGAGTCGTGCGCGGCCGGCGCGGCCGCCGACTGCACGCCGATGACCCGGCAGCCGGGCGCGACCGCAGCCGCGACCAGGCCGGCGGCGGCCGCGCCGGTGCCCGAGCCGACCGGGACGACCACGGTGTCGAGGCCGGGATGGCGCTCGAACAGCTCCAGGTAGGCGGTGGCCACCCCGGCGATCAGTGCCGGCTCGTCGCCCGGGCTGACCAGCCGGCCGGGCAGCGTCTGCGCGTGCGCCTCGGCGTCGCCCATGTTCGCCCCGTGCCGCACGACCGCCGCGCCCAGCGCCTCGACCGCGCGGACCTTGAGCTCGGCGGCGTGCTCCGGCATGACGACGGTGGCGTGGCGGCCGAACGCGCGGGCCGCGTACGCGATGGCGCGGGCGTGGTTGCCGGTGGAGTAGGTGACCACGGGCTCGTCCAGCCCGGCCAGCAGGTTGAGCGCCCCGCGGACCTTGAACGCGCCGGTGGGCTGGGCGTTCTCGTGCTTGACCACGAGGTGGCGCCCGGCGGCCTCGTCGAGCAGCGGATACGACCAGGACGGGGTGGGCGGCAGGTGGTCCCGGATGAGCCGGCGGGCCCGCAGGACATCGCGCATCGTGAGCATGGGATGAGCTTCCCGCGGTACGAATGATAAATCCAATGCTTGTGAAGGCGGAAAAGCATAGGCACGATTGATGAATGCTGGACGTGACGCGGCTGCGGGTGCTCGTGGCGGTGGCCAGGCACGGGTCGGTGACCGCGGCGGCCGAGGCGCTGCACTATGCGCAGCCCTCGGTGAGCCACCACCTCGCCCGGCTGGAGGCCGAGACCGGGGCGCAGCTGCTGCAGCGGGTGGGCCGCGGGGTGCGGCTCACGCCGGCGGGCCTGCTGCTGGCCGAGCGGGCCGAGGAGATCCTGGGCCGCCTCGACGCCGCCGAGGCGGAACTGGCCGAGCACAGCGGCCTGCGCGCGGGCCGGGTCCGCCTGGCCGCGTTCCCGTCGGCGCTGGGCTCGTTCGTCCCGCTCGCCGCCGCCGGGTTCGCCGCGGCCCATCCGGACGTGGCCCTGGAGTTCGTGGAGGCCGAGCCCCCGGAGGCGCTGCGCCTGCTGCGCGCGGGCGAGGCGGACCTGGCCGTGGTGTTCGACTACAGCCAGGACGGCTCCGCCGGGGCGCGGCTGACCCCGCTGTTCGAGGAGCCGCTGCACCTGGTCACCCGCCCCGGCGAGGAGGGCGAGGAACTCTCCGCGTTCCGGCGGGCGCGATGGATCGCGGGCTGCGCGCGCTGCCGGGAGAGCCTGGTCCGGCGGTGCGGGGAGGCGGGGTTCACGCCCGACATCGCGTTCACCACCGACGACTACGTCGCCGTGCAGGCGCTGGTCGCGGCGGGCCTGGGGGTCACCATCCTGCCGGACCTGGCGCTGCGGGCGCACCGCTCCCCCGCCGTGGGGACCCGGGTGCTGGAGGGCGGCGAGCGCCGGGTGAGCGCGGCCGTCTACGGGGACCCGCCGGATCCGCCGGCGACGGCCAGGCTGATGCAGTACCTGACGTCGCGCGGCGGCGGGACCGGCCCCGCCGCCGGCCACCGTCCGACAGGCGGCCGGCGACGAAGGGCCGGTCAGGCTTAGAGCTTGATCCCGAGCAGGGCGTCGACCGCGGCGGTCATCAGGGCCGGGGCCTCGCGGTCGTCGCCCGCGTCGGCGAGGGTCGCGTCGACCCAGGCGTCGACGGCGGCGAGGGCGCCGGGCGAGTCGAGGTCGTCGGCGAGCCGCTCACGCAGCTGGGCGATCAGCTCGGCCCCCGACGGGCCGATGCCGGCCCGGGCCGCCGCCCGCCAGCGGCTCAGCCGCTGCTGGCCGGTCTTGAGCACGTCGTCGTTCCACTGCCGGTCGTTGCGGTAGTGGTCGGCGAGCAGGCCCAGGCGCACCGCCGTCGGGTCGACGCCGTCGCCGCGCAGCCGCGACACGAACACGAGGTTGCCCTTGCTCTTGGACATCTTCTCGCCGTCGAGGCCGATCATGCCGGCGTGCACGTAGTGCGTGGCGAACGGCGCCTTGCCCGACAGCGCCTCGGCGTGCGCGGCGGAGCACTCGTGGTGCGGGAACAGCAGGTCGTTGCCGCCGCCCTGCACGTCGATCGTGTCGCCGAGCAGGCTCTGGGCGATGACCGCGCACTCGATGTGCCAGCCGGGGCGGCCGGGGCCGAGGTCGCCGCCGTCCCAGGCCGGCTCGCCCTCGCGCAGGCCGCGCCACAGCAGCGGGTCGAGCGGGTCGCGCTTGCCGGGGCGCTGCGGGTCGCCGCCGCGCTCGGCGGCCAGGCGCAGCATCTCGGTGCGCGACAGGTTGGACTCGGTGCCGAAGCGGGGCGCCGAGGCGACGGAGAAGTACACGTCGTCGGTGCCGTCCTGCAGCGTGTACGCGTGGCCGGAGGCGAGCAGCGCCGAGACCTTGCGGGCGATCTGCGGGATCGACTCGACCGCGCCGACGTACCGCTTCGGCGGGATGATCCGCAGCGCCTCCATGTCCTCGCGGAACAGCGCGGTCTCGCGCATCGCGAGCACCACCCAGTCCTCGCCGTCGCGGGCGGCCCGCTCCAGCAGCGGGTCGTCGACGTCGGTCACGTTCTGGACGTAGTCGACCTCGAGGCCGGCGTCCCGCCACACCCGGTTGGCCAGGTCGAACGCGATCATCGTGGCGGCGTGGCCGAGGTGGGTGGCATCGTACGGGGTGATGCCGCAGACGTACATGGTGGCGGGCCGCCCGGCGATCTCGAACGGCGCGATCTCCCGCCGCGCCGAGTCGAAGAGGGCGAGCGGGGCGTCTGCCGCCCCGGGGCGGGGCAGCGTGGGCAGCGCCGGTGCGGTCCAGGACTCCATGACCAACAGCGTATCTGTGCGCGCAGGGTTCGGAGCATGTGATGATCCCCGCCTCTGCCGCTTGCAGTTCCAGTAGCTGGAAGGGTTTGACTGACTGCCATGACGACGGGCGTGCCGATCGGGGAGTTCTCGCGGCTGTGTCACCTCTCGGCCAAGACGCTGCGGTACTACCACGACATCGAGCTGCTGGTCCCGGCCGACGTGGACGCGGCCAGCGGCCACCGGCGCTACCACCCCGGCCAGGTCGGCGACGCGCACCTCATCCGGCGGCTGCGCGGCCTCGAGATGCCCCTGGCCGAGATCCGGCAGGTGCTGGCCGAGCCGGGCGAGGCCGAGCGGGCCACGGCGCTGGCCCGGCACCTCGACCGGATGGAGGCCGAGCTCGCCCGGACCCGCGACGTGGTCGCCTCGCTGCGCCGGCTGCTGGACGCGGCGCCGCCGGTGACCGTGCTGTACCGCCGCCAGCCCCCGCTGCCCGTCCTGCACGTCGCCGGCCGGGTGCGCCGCGACGAGGTGGCCGGCTGGTTCGCGGTGAGCTATACGGGACTGTTCGGCGGGCTCCTGGAGCGGGGGCTGGACCCGGCGGGGGCGGCCGGCGCGACGTACTCCTCGGAGTTCTTCGAGCAGGACGAGGGCGAGGTGGTGGCCTTCGTGCCGGTGCCGCCGGAGGTACCGCCGACGCTCACGCTGCCGGGGCGGCGGTACGCGGTGGCGGTGCACGCGGGCCCGTTCGCCGACTGCGACCTGACCTACGGGGCACTGGGTGCGCACGTGGCGGCCCGCGACGCGGCGCTGCCCGAGCCGATCGTCGAGCTGTACCTGGTGGGGCCGCAGCACACGGACGACCCTGAGCGATACCGCACAGAGGTGTGCTGGCCAGTCGAATAGTTCAGAACGAATAGTTCAAACGAAATATCCGGCGCTGGCGCGCCAGATATTTCGGACATTTCGCCTGTCGGGTTATAAATCCGAAAAGTCGTGGCGCGCCAGCGCCCGACTTTTCGTAACAAGAGGGGAACGAGCACAATGTCCGATTTGAAGATCGCGAACATCACGATCGACTGCAGCGGGGACGCCTCGGCGCTGGCCGGGTTCTACGCCGAACTGCTGCGCACCGAGGTCGACGAGGGAGCGTCGCCGTACTTCGCCACCGTCGGCCGCCGCGCCGGGTCAGTGACGCTCATGTTCATCCGCGTGCCGGACCGCACCCCCGGCAAGAACAGCGTGCACGTCGACCTGCACGCCGCGGACGTGCCGGCCGAGGTCGAGCGGGCCGTCGGGCTCGGGGCCAAGCACGTCAAGGACTTCGACGAGTACGGCGCCGTGTGGACCACACTCACCGACCCCGAGGGCAACCTGTTCGACATCGGGGCCGGGGCCGGCAGCTAGCTAGATTGGCGGCCAGGGGATCGCGTGGCGGTCCTCGTCGGGCGACGGGAAGGTCCGTGACCGCAGCAGCGCGCCGATGCGCACCGAGACCATCGCCACCTCGGCCGGCGTCAGATGGTCCGAGAGCGACTCGGCCAGCCCGGCGGAGTACTGCGCGCGGAGCTTCTCCAGCACCTCGAGCCCCTCGTCGGGGATGGGCTCGCCGGCCCACCCCCAGATGATGGTGCGCAGCTTGTCCTCGGTGTGGAAGCAGATGCCGTGGTCGACGCCGTGGACGCCGCCGTCCACGGTGTCGATCACGTGGCCGCCCTTGCGGTCGGCGTTGTTGGCCACGACGTCGAAGAGGGCGAGGTGGGCCAGGCGGGGATCGTCGGCGTGGGCGAGGACGAACGGACGGCCGTGCTCGTCGCGGGCCGAGAGGATGCGGCGCCAGCCCTTCGGCACCTTGCCGGCCGGGACGAAGCCCAGCAGCAGCTCGTCGCTCTGCAACTCCTCGTCGATCCACAGCTGGACCATGCCGGTGCCGAGCGGCCCGTCGCGCAACACGGTCGGCGGGACGATGCCCCAGCCGGTGGCCTCGGAGAGCAGCCAGGCGGAGTACTCGCGCCCGGCGAGGGTGCCGTCGGGGAAGTCCCACAGCGGACGCTCGCCGCTCACCGGCTTGTAGACGCACCGGGCCTCGGTGCCGGCGTGGGTGATCACGCAACGGAGGGTGGCGTTCGAGGCGTCCATGAGCCGGCCCTCGATCTCCATGGTGCCGTGACGCAGCAGCTCCAGCGCCTCGTCCTCGGGCAGGGCCGGCACGCGGGGCTACCGCCGGTAGCCGTTGTGGCGCGGGCAGAGGTGCCCGCGGGCGTCGAGCGGCTGCCCGCACAGCGGGCACGGCGGGCGGCCGGAGGCAACGACGCGCTTGGCCCGCTCGATGAACGCGCGGGTGGCGGCCGGGGTCAGCCGGACCCGCAGGCGGTCCCGGTCGGCCGTGGCGAGCTCGTCGTCCTCGTCCTCCTCCGGCTCCTCGGCCTCCTCCTCGCCGACCGCGATCGCCTCGATGACGACCGTGGCGGTGTCGACGTCGAACTGCAGCCCGAGGGTGCCGACCCGGAACTCCTCGTCGAGCGGCGTGTCGAGGGGCTCGTTGTCGGCGGTCTCCGCGGCCGGCTCGGCGGCGAGGTCGACCCCGAAGCGGCGGTGGGCCTCCTGCAGCAGTTCCTCGAGCTTCTCGGCCAGCAGGGAGACCTGCACCTTTTCCAGGGCGACGCTGATCAGCCGGCCGCCGCCGCGCGCCTGCAAGAAGAAGGTCCGCTCCCCCGGCGCACCTACGGTGCCGGCAACGAACCGCTCCGGCGGCTCGAATGCGTACACGTGGTGGCTCATGCTCAGAACTCTATCCACTCCGGCGGTCGGATGCCGCAGCCGGGCACAAGATCACACGGAACCGCCCGATCCGCCCCCGACGGCGGCATCCGAGGACGGTTCGCCTTCCGTCTTCTCCGGCGGCAGGAAGCCCGAGAGGTCGCCGCCCGTGTCGTTGAGGCGCAGGACGAACGAGCGCAGCGGGGTGTACCGGACCACGGTCACCGACGCCGGCTCCACCGCGATGCGCTGGAACAGGTCGAGGTGCATGCCGAGGGCGTCGGCCACGATCGCCTTGATGATGTCGCCGTGGCTGCAGGCCAGCCAGACCGCCTCCGGCCCGTGCTCGGCCGCGATGCGCGCGTCCCAGCCGCGGACCGCGTCGATCGCCCGGGCCGACATCGCGGCCATCGACTCGCCGTCCGGGCCGGGGAACACCGCGGCCGACGGGTGCGCCTGGACGGTCGACCAGAGCGGCTCCTTGGCCAGCTCCTTGAGCGGGCGGCCGGTCCAGTCGCCGTACCGGCACTCGATGATCCCCTCGTCCTCGACCACGTCGAGGACGTCGGGCAGGGCCAGGGACAGGGTCTCGAGGCAGCGCGGCAGCGGGCTGCTGACCACGGCGGCCAGCGGGAGCTTGGCCGCGGCCAGCCGCTCCCCGACGGCGGTGGCCTGGGCCCGGCCGACCTCGTCGAGGGCGACCGGCTGGTGCCCGGCGAGGACCCCGGTGGCGTTGGTGGTGGTGCGCCCGTGGCGCAGCAGAAGAACAGTGGTCACTGGTTACAGGCCCGCCTTCTCCCACGCGTCGGCCAGCTGGCGCAGCGTGGCGATCGAGTTGTCGGCATCGCCGAACACGATGGTGGAGATCTCGGTCACCCCGGCCTCCTTGTACGCCTGCAGCCGCTCCGCCACCCGCTCGACCGGGCCGAGCAGCGAGGTGCGGTCGATGAACTCCAGCGGCACCGCCGCGGCCGCGTCCCGGGGACGCTTGGCCAGGTAGAGGTCCTGCACCTCGCGGGCCGCGTCGCCGTAGCCCATCCGCGTGGCCAGGGCGTTGTAGAAGTTCTGCTCCCGCGAGCCCATGCCGCCGACGTAGAGGGCCGCGTAGTGGCGCACCAGCTCCGCGCACATCGCGACGTCGTCGCCGAAGACCACCGGTACCCCCGCGGTCACCTCGAAGCCCTCGAGCGTCTTGCCGGCCTTGGCCCGGCCCGCGGCGATGGAGGCGAGGGACTCGCTCGCGAACTCGGGGGCGAAGAAGATGGCCAGCCAGCCGTCGGCGATCTCGCCGGCCAGCTCGAGGTTCTTGGGCCCGACCGCGGCGAGGTACACCGGGACGTGGTCGCGCTCGGGGTGCAGGATGAGCTTCAGGGCCTTGCCGGGGCCGTCGGGCAGGGGCAGCTGGTAGTGCTGCCCGTCGTACTGCACGACCTTGCGCGTCAGCGCCAGGTTCACGATGTCGACGTACTCCCGGGTGCGCTGCAGCGGCTTGGCGAAGCGCACCCCGTGCCAGCCCTCGGACACCTGCGGGCCCGACACGCCGAGACCGAGCCGGAACCGGCCGCCGGAGAGCTTGTCGATCGTGGACGCGGTCATGGCCGTCATGGCGGGCGTGCGGGCCGGGATCTGGAAGACGGCGGCACCCAGCTCGATCCGCTCGGTCTGCCCGGCGATCCAGGCGAGCATCGAGGGTGCGTCCGATCCGTACGCCTCCGCCACCCATACGCAGGAGAAACCGAGCCGGTCGGCCTCCTGCGCGACGGCGAGGTGACCTTGCGGGTCGTTCCATGACGACAGGTAACCGAGGTTCAACGCAAGTCGCACATCTGCCTCCCAGGAACTCCCCCGCGCGACCCTGCACGGGCGGCACCAGGGTAGCCCGAGGCCCGCCTACCGTACGAAGGCGCCGTCCGGCCGTATCGTTCCATGCATGCAACAGCGACCGCTCGGCCGTAGCGGGCTGGCGGTATCCCGGCTGGCCCTCGGAACCATGACCTGGGGCCGTGACACCGACGCCGACGACGCGGCGGCCCAGCTCAAGACGTTCCGCGACGCGGGCGGCACCCTGCTGGACACCGCGGACGTCTACGCCGACGGCGAGGCGGAGTCCGTCATCGGCGCCCTGGTGGGCCGCCTGGTACCCCGCGACGAGCTGGTCATCGCCACGAAGGCGGGCCTGCGCCCGGGCATGACCCGCCGCCGCGACGGCTCCCGCGGCCACCTCCTGCGCGCCCTCGACACGTCCCTGCAGCGGCTCGGGACCGACTACGTGGACCTGTGGCAGGTGCACGGCTACGACCCTGACACGCCGCTGGAGGAGACGCTCTCCGCCATCGACACGGCGGTGAGCAGCGGCAAGGCCCGCTACGCCGGCGTGTCGAACTTCTCCGGCTGGCAGACCGCGCGGGCCGCCACCTGGCAGGCGGCCTGGCCCGGGCGGGCCCCGCTGGTCTCGACGCAGGTGGAGTACTCGCTGCTCGAGCGGGGCATCGAGCGCGAGGTCGTGCCCGCCTGCTCGGCCCTGGGCATCGGCATCCTGCCCTGGTCGCCGCTGGGGCGGGGGGTGCTCACCGGGAAGTACCGCACCGGGGTCCCGGCCGACTCGCGGGCGGCCTCGCCCCATTTCGAGCGGTTCGTCGCCCCCTACCTCGACGACCGCTGCGCCGGGATCGTCGAGGCGGTGGCCACGGCGGCCGGCGGCCTCGGCGTGTCGCCGCTGGAGGTGGCCCTCGCGTGGGTCCGCGACCGGCCCGGCGTCATCGCCCCGGTGCTCGGCGCCCGCACGGTCGGGCAGCTGCTCGGCGCGCTGCAGACCGAGGAGATCGTGCTGCCCCGGGAGATCCGCTCCGCCCTCGACGACGTCTCGGCGCCCACCTCCGGCTATCCGGAGCGCCAGACGTAACCTTGGCCGATCATGATGCGCCGCCTGCTGCCCCTGACAACCCTGCTGCTGCTCACCGCCTGTGACGCCGGGGCTCCGTCCAGCAACCACCCCGACGCGACCGTCCCCACGCCCACCTGGGCCCCCGCGCCCTCGCACACCCCGGCCGGCACGACGACCCGGGTCCCGTCCGGCCCCACCGGACTGGCGGTCAAGGGCGACGGCCTGGCGGTGATTGCCAAAGACGCCGCGTTCGTACGGCATGAGCCCGCGACCGACGTCACCAGCGTCACGGTCGACGGGTCGCCCAGCGCGGTGGTCACCGGGAGCGACGGTTACCGGATGGTCGTCGGCGCGAGCGTGGTCACCGTGGCGGCCGACGGCACGAAGGGCGCGGCCTGGCCCCTGCCGGCCGAGGGCGGCGCGATCGCCGTCCCGCCGGCCGGCGACTGGACCGCCGTGGCCCTCCCCGCCACCGGCGACGTGATCATTCTCTCCGCCACGGGCGCCGCGACCCGCACGATCCACACCGGCGGCCGCCCGAGCGCGCTCGCCGCCGACGAGGAGCGCATCGCCGTGCTGGACTTCGCCGAGTCGTCGCTCACCGTGTACGACGCGGCGACCGGCGCGCGGCAGGAGGCACTGCGAGCCGGCGACGGCGCGGCCGCGGTCGCCGCCGCCGGGAACGGCCGGTTCGCCGTCGTCGACGCGCGCGACGGGGAACTGCTGGTGTTCGAGACCGGCCCCCTGCTGCTGCGCCAGCGCTACCCGGTGCCGGGCGGCCCCTGGGCCCTCGCGTACGACTCCGGGCGCGACGTCCTGTGGGTCACCGTCACGCAGCGCAACGAGGTCGCCGGCTACGACGTGACCGGCGGCACGCCCCGCGAGGTGGCCCGGCACGCCACCGTACGACTCCCGCTGGCGGTCGCGGTGGACCCGCGAACTGGGACACTCGCCGTCGCCGGGTCGGGCGCAACCGCCCCGGAAGGGCTGGTGCAGCGGATACCGGCGTAGCACTATCGGTCCATGGACTACGAATACGTGCCGTTGCGGTTGCCGTCGAATGTCGACCGGATGACCGCCAACGCGCAGCTGACGATCCAGGCCGAGTACGGCGGCTGGGAGCTCGCCCGGGTGCGGCTCTACCCGGACGGTTCCCGCCAGGTGATGCTCCGCCGCCGGGTGACCAGCGAGACACTCCCCGGCCTCAGTACGTAGTTCACCTCTGCCTCAGCTCCCCGCCGTCGTGATCGGCTCGACGACGGCCCGGTTGACGCCATCGGCGGAGCACTGCTTGTCGGCCACCGGGACGAACAGGGCTTCGGTCTCGTCCGGCGGGTACACCCGGTAGCCCGCGACCGGCACCGGCTTGCAGGTGTCGGGGAACATGTCGGGATGTCCGGCGTGCACCTGGGCGTGCGCGGTCCCGCCCGGCTGGAGGGTGACCATCGCCGGCTTGCCCGACGGGTCCCGCTCGGCGGGCTGGTTGACCTGCTGGCCGTCGGCGCCCGTGACCCAGGAGACGCCCGGGTAGCCGTACAGCGTGCAGGCCCGCGCGGATGCGTTGGCGAAGACGAGCCACGTGTAGACGTTGCCGGCCGCCCCACCGCCGGGCGCCGCCTGCGCGGCCACCTTGAGCTCCCCGGTATGGCAGCGCCCGCTGCCGCTCTCGCCGTTCGAAGGCTGTCCCGCGGCCGGCTCGGAAGCGGCCCCGGAGGTGACCGGAGATGCGCCTGCGGTGGTGGAGGTGCCCGCCTCGGAGCAGGCCGCCACGCCGATCAGGATCAGCCCGAGCATGATGAATCGCGTCATGAGGGTTCTCCTTTCGCCCTCCCCATACCCGTTCCATCGGGCCAATAGCCATCACGCGCCCGGTGGGGTCGCCCCGCCATCGGTACAGCGCGGCGCCGACTCCCGGTTCCGGCCCTGCTGTCCGGTTCGGTGCCCACGCGGTCCGACGTCGGCTACATCGCGTGGTGGCCCCAACCTGGGCTCGAACTCACCACGGCTGCTCGTACGGGCGACCGGTGGGCGGCTGGTGGCCGAGGCTGCACTCGCCGGGACGACCGCGGCCCTGTCCTGGTTCCGCTCCCTCGGCTGACACCGTCCGCCCTCGGCTGTCATGCGTGATTGCGATCGTGGCCGGACCTTCCGCCGCGGTGCTGCTGCCGGGCGCGTGGACCGCTGACGGCGCCCGGGAGCTCGGGTGTGGCTGTCGGAGTCGCTCAGCCGAAGCGACGACGCCTTGCCGACATCCGCACATCGGCCAACGGTCTCCTGGCGGCACAACCGCGGCGCGGCTGGTTCGCGGTGATCGGCGAGCCCGCCTTCCGGCGGCTCGAAGCGACACGTAGCAGCCTGCTCGAACCGATGCGGCGACGGTCTCCCGGCAGATGCCGCCGGTGATGCGGCGGATCACCTCGGCGCGATGCGCGGCAGGCGTGGAGCGCGGCTGCGGCGGAGATCGGTGCGGCTGGCGCGGAGATCGGTGCGCGCGAGCGCGGAGATCGGTGCGGCGGGCGGGCGCGGCTCTAAGAGCAACACGGCGCGGGGCACGGCGGACGCGGAGCGGAGAGGGGCTCGGTTCGGAGCGGAGAGGGGCTCGGCTCGGAGCGGCGGGTAGGGCTCGGAGCGGCGGGTGTGGCAGGTGCGGCGGGTGTGGCAGGTGCGGCGGGCCGCGGCGGCGATCGGTTGGGATCGGTCGCCGCGGCCCGGGTCGCGGTCTCGGGCCCGAGGGCCGGCGTCAGCGGCGGTCGGCGGGCTCGTCGGTCGGCTCGGTGGCCTCGTCCTCGGCCAGTTCGTCGTCGAGGTCGATGAAGGCGTGCTCGTCGAGGCGGTCGACGACGCGGTCGCCCTCGTTCAGGGAGAAGGGGCCGGCGCCGTCGTTGTCCTCGTAGGTCTCGGGGTCGAGCGGGGTGCCCACCTCGGCGACGATGACGACGCCGTCGAGGGACTCGAGCTCCGGGATGTCCAGGGCGCCGAGCGAGCCGTCGCCGGCCTGCATCAGCTCCAGGATGGCCTCGCCGACGGTCTCGACCGGGGAGCCGTCGCCGTCGCCCGGGTTGGCGCGGCGGGCGGCCTCGGCCAGGCGGAGCAGCGCGGCGACGCTCGGGACACGGTAGTCGCGGCGCTGGCGGACCGAGATGACCTGCGGGTGCGGGTCCTCGGCCTCGGTGCCGTCGACGCCGCCGATGCCCACGCCGAGCTGGCGGTCGGCCTCCTCCGGGTCGATGGCCTCGACGTCCCACGGGGTGACCTCGCCGAACTCGTCGAGCAGCAGCTCGTCGTAGCTGTTGGAGGCGTTGTTGAGCTCCACGTAGGCGCGCCACACCTCGTCGTCGTCGGCCCGCCCGTTGGCGGCCTTGACCGCGGCCAGATGCTCGCGGGCCGCCGCGATCACGCGCTCGAGCGCGGTTTCGAGCTCCGCGTGCCGGTCGGTCATGATGGGACTCCCCCTGAGATCGTTGAAGCGTTAGGACTGCTGCAGGAACCTGTCGAGCACTCGCACGCCGAACTGTAGTCCCTCGACGGGAATGCGCTCGTCAATGCCATGGAACAACGCGCCGAAGTTCAGGTCGGCCGGCAGGCGCACCGGAGAGAACCCGAAGCACCGGATACCGAGCCGGGCGAACTGCTTGGCGTCGGTGCCGCCGCTGAGCATGTACGGCACCGGGACTGCCCCCGGGTCCTCGGCCCGCAGCGCCGCCGACATCGCCGCGACCAGGTCTCCGTCGAAGGTGGTCTCCAGGGCCGGTTGGCGGTGGATGTACTCCAGCTCGATGTCCGGCCCGACGATGCGCCGCAGCTCCTCCTCGAACAGCTCGGACTGCCCCGGCAGCGTCCGGCAGTCGATCGTGGCGGAGGCCCGGCCGGGGATCACGTTGTCCTTGTACCCCGCGGCGAGCCGGGTCGGGTTCGCGGTGTTGCGCAGCGTGGCGCCGATGATCATCGCGATCGGCCCGATCTTGCTGACCGCGACCTCGGGGTCGTCGACGTCCAGCTCGATGCCGAGGACCTGCGATACCTGCTCCAGGAACGCGCGCACGGTCGGGGTGAGCACGACCGGGAACCGGTGCCGGCCGACCCGCGCGACCGCCTCGGCCAGCGCGGTGACCGCGTTGTCGTCGTTGATCATCGAGCCGTGGCCGGGGCGGCCCTTGGCGTGCAGGCGCAGCCAGTCGATGCCCTTCTGGGCGGTCTCGATCAGGTAGAGGCGCTGGTCGCCGCCGACGCTGACGGAGAAGCCACCGACCTCGCCGATCGCCTCGGTCACGCCGTCGAAGTGCTCGCGGTGGTGCTCGACGAGGTGCTGTGCGCCGTAGGTGCTGCCCGCCTCCTCGTCGGCGACGAAGGCCAGCACCACGTCGCGCGGGGGCTTGCGGCCTTCGCGCTTCATCTGCCGTACCAACGCCAGCACCATGGCGTCGAAGTCCTTCATGTCGACGGCCCCGCGCCCCCACAGGTAGCCGTCCTTGAGCTCGCCGGCGAACGGGTGCACGGACCACTCCGACGCGTCGGCGGGCACCACGTCGAGGTGGCCGTGGATCAGCAGCGCGTCGCGGGACGGGTCGGCGCCCTCGAACCGGGCCAGCACGCTCGCCCGGCCCGGCTCGCTCTCGACGATCTCGGGCTGGAGGCCGACCTCGGCGAGCTTCTCCGCCACGTATTCCGCGGCGACCCGCTCCCCGGCGCTGGTGTCGAGATCGCCGGTGTTCGTCGTGTCGATGCGGAGCAGGTCGCGGCAGATGTCGATGACCTCGTCGGTGGCGTCCATGGAGAAGTCATATCAGGCGGGTCCGACAGTTTCCCGGGTGGTCCGGCGGCAACTACCATGCGTGCCCGCCGGATCACCCTGAGATTCACCAACCAAAGCCGGACCTTATCCGCGGGTAGTGGCTGCCCACGCCGCCGCCGTCCCGCACTGACGGATCGACTCAAGATCGAGTCGCCCATGGAGGCGGCTCCTCGCCAGGTCACCGGCACTGGCCGGCAGCCTGCGGTTTCGAGAATTTGGCGCTCGGGTACCCCGCGCGGCATGAGTGAGGCCCACCTGCCCCCACTGCCCCCGGTCCCGGGCGTGCCCGACGACGAGTACGAACCGGCCGGCCGCAGCATGCTCGAGCTGCTCGAGGAGGACCACGCGGCGCTGCGCCGGCTCTGCTCCCGCGCGGCCACCGAGCCCGCCGCGTCCGACGTGCTGGTGGCGACGCTCGCGCGCCACCTGTCGGCGGAGGAGCAATACCTCTATCCGGCAATCCATTCAGTACTGCCGGAAGGCGCCGCCATCGCCGAACGGGAGCTCGCCGCCGACGCGGAGCTGATCCTCGCCCTGCGCCGGCTGCACACCCAGGCCGACACCGACGCCCTGCGATCCGTCGCCGACCACGTCCGCCAGCACACACACCGCACCGCGACCGAGCTCTTCCCCGCCCTGCGCGAGCGCTGCACCGACGGCGAGCTCGTCCGGCTGGGCAACCGCGTCGAGATCGCCCGCAGCGCCGCCCCCACCCGCCCGCACCCGGGCACGCCGTCGACCCCGCCGCTGAACAAGGTCGTCGATCCGGCCCTCGGCGTCGTGGACAAGGTGATGGACGCGCTCTCCCGCCGTACGACCTGGGAAGAAGACCTCTGAACAGGCTCATGTTTGTCGATCGGCAAAAGGAGGTACTAGACCAACATGGCAACCATCCTGTGGATCATTGCGGTGCTGATCGGCATCGCCGGCGTCGTCGCACTTCTGCGGCGGCAGATTCTGTGGGGGATCATCCTCATCGTCGTGGCACTGCTGATCGGCCCGGGTGGCGTCAGCATCTTCAACGTGTAAACCACGCGGGTGACCGGCCGCCCCCGCCGGCCGCCCGCGGCACCAGGCCCCCGACGCCCCGCGCGCCGGGGGCCGCCGCGTGTCGGACCCCCCGATTCGTCAAGATCGCCCTAGACCGTGTAACCTATCGCAGGGCCGTTGAGGCGGGGTCGCAAGACACCACGTACAATGGTTCAGCCGGTCGAAGTGGCGGAATGGCAGACGCGCTAGCTTGAGGTGCTAGTGCCCGTATAGGGCGTGGGGGTTCAAGTCCCCCCTTCGACACACTTTTGTGGCATACCTGCCCTACTTTGGTGGCGAGTGTTCAAGTGGTTCTGGACACTCGCCATACGCATCTCTGCACAACCGTGAGGGTGCGTCATGACGCGCCCGATCGCTCCACTCATCCTGTCATCCGGCGGTGCTGAGCCGCAGCGTCCGCTCGCCCGGCCGCCACTCCCCCTCGCCGCGCCGGCGGAGGGAAGGTCTCGTGCGTGGCACTACGCCGTCTCCACGATCGACAACCGCGGCCGGGTCGCCGAAACGTCGGTCGTCCGGGCGCTCGGGTGGGTCGCCGGCACCCGGCTGCACGTCCGCGAGCAGGGTCGCCTGATCGTTGCCATCCTGGACGAGCAGGGCGTGTTCCAGATCAGCCGGACCGGGCATCTGCTGATCCCGGTGGCGGTGCGGCGGTGGGCAGGGCTAACGCCCGGTGACAGGGTCCTGCTCGCCGGTGACCAGGACCGGAACATGATTGTCGTGCACCCGCCGGAGGCCATCGACGCGATGGTCGAGCAACTGCACGCGATCCGTCTCGGAGACGCGTCGTGACCGCCGCAGTAGGACCAGCAGAGTTGGAAGCCGCTCGGCTACTGCTGGCGCGGATGGGTATCTCCCCCGCTGATCTCGTCGGCGCCGGGCGGCCGACGGCGCCGACGTTCGCCGAGTACATCCCGGTCGTGCGGGAGGCGGTCAGTGACGGCAGTCGCAAGGCATACAACACGTACTGGAACCGGGTCCTTGAGCATTGGTCGCAGCGGCGGATCGATGAGGTCCGGGCGTCGGATATCGAGCGATTGGCCGAGCACGTCAAGGCGAACCGGGTGCAGCGTCGCAACGCTCGCGGTGGGCACGGGTCGGCGGAGAATCTGATCGCCGCGCTGCGGTGCCTGTACCGGCTGGCCGTCGCCGACGGGCTGCTGTCGGAGGGCGAGAATCCGGCGTTGAAGGTCAGCAAGCCGCGGCGGATGCCGTCCACGCGGCGGGCGGTGCCGGATACCCGTTTGGCGGAGATCAATGCTGCCGCGGCGCGCACGAGCGAGGATCCGGATCTCGACAGTCTGCTGCTGCGGCTGCACACCGAGACCGCATGCCGCCGCGGCGGCGCGCTTGCGCTGCGGCCGATGGATCTCGACCCAACGCAGTGCCTGATCCGGCTGCAGGAGAAAGGAGACATGGTCCGGTGGCAGCCGGTCTCCCCCACCCTGATGCGCCACCTGCTGCTGCACGCCGAACAGCGGCAGTCACCGCCGGACGGGCAGTTGCTGCGGTACCGCAACAGCCGACCGATCACCCACCGCCGCTACGACACGCTGTGGGGCCGGATCGGCGAGGCGCTGCCGTGGGTGGCGACGCAGCAGATCAGCACGCACTGGCTGCGGCACACAACCCTGACCTGGGTGGAACGGAACTTCGGGTACGCGATCGCCCGCGGCTACGCCGGGCACACCGACCGCGGCAGCGACGTCGGCAGCACCGCCACGTATGTCAAGGCCACCATCGAGGAGCTCGCCGCGGCCGTGGCTGCGTTGACCGGCGAGCCGCATCCGTTGGTGTAGCGGGACCGTTGGCCGGCACGTGGTCGCACCCGATGACACGTGCCGGCCACGCCGCGGGTGCACCACCCTGACAAGGGTGACGTTCCTTCCCGAAATCGCCGTGCCACAGAACCGCGCCGGGTTGCCAATGCCGGCCCTACGGCCGCCCCGGGCGGTCGAGGAGGTGTACTGCGTGGCGACGACGGTTGACGCGCGTGGGCGGCTGGCGGATGGTTCGCCGGCTCGCGTGCTCGGGTGGTCGCCGGGTCAGCTGCTCACCATCGTCGTCACGGCAGGTGTGGTCCAGCTGGCCACGGCGCAGGACAGCGCCCTGGCTCTCACGAAGCAGGGGTACCTTCGGCTGCCGTCGGAGATCCGGCATGCCATCGGGCTGGTCCAGGGCGACCGCGTCCTGGCCGTGGCACGACCGGCTCTCGACACCGTGATGATCTATTCGATGCCGGTCCTCGCGGAACTGCTCCGGCCACTGAACGGTCCCTCACGGTGACCGCGGCCGAGGACCGATCCGGAGTGGTTGATCTCCAGACGGTCCGGCTGTTGCTGGACCGCCTCGGCGTCTCCACCGACGACCTCGTCGCCAACACGGCACCACGCACCGTACCGACGTTCGATGAGTACCTCGACCGGATCGCCGACGCAGTCTCGCCGGGCAGCCAGCGAGCCTATGCCACATATTGGCGGCGCATTCGGGAAGTCTGGGGTCATCGGCGACTCGACGAGCCGACCGCTTCCGAGATCAAGCAGCTCGCCGAGTCCGCGAAGCGGACGGCTGTGGTGCGCAGCAACTCGCGAGGTGGGCGCAGCGCCGCGGAGCACATGATCTCGGCGTTGCGGTGCCTGTATCAGCATGCGGTGGCGGATGGGCTGCTGTCGGAGGCGGCGAATCCGGCGGTCCGTGTCGCGAAGCCGCGGCGGCTGGCCAGCACACGGCACGCATTGACCGACGGGCAGCTGACGCAGGTGTTCGCGGCGGCCTCGACGACCGGCAACGATCCGGAGCTGGACACACTCCTGCTCAGGCTGCACGTGGAGACGGCATGCCGCCGCGGCGGCGCGCTCGCGTTGCGCCACATTGACCTGGACGTCGAGCAGTGCCTCGTACGGCTTCGGGAGAAAGGTGAGACTGTTCGCTGGCAGCCGGTCTCGCCCTCACTCATGCAGCACCTCCTGGCGCACGCCGAACAGCGCGGTGCCGGCGCCGGAACGCGAGAGCAGCTGCTGCGCTACCGCAACGGTCGATTGATCACCCGCCGGCGGTACGACTACATCTGGCAGCGCATCGGCCGGCACCTTCCCTGGGTCGCCACGCAGCAGATCAGCACGCACTGGCTGCGGCACACGACCCTGACCTGGGTCGAACGGAACTTCAGCTACGCCGTTGCTCGCGCGTTCGCAGGCCACACCGGCCGCAACGATGCCGGCCCGACCGCCACGTACGTCCGCGCGGACGTCCACGAGGTCGCTGCAGCGACAGCTGCACTCACCGGCGAACCGCATCCGCTCCAACAGAAGCTACCGTCAGTCATCACACGCGGCCCCAACCAGGGGCGGAACGGCGCCCTGGTTGAGGGGACTCGAACCCCTAAGGCGCAAGGTGTTGACCTGCGCTGATAGTAAACGCGCTGATCGCGACATGCAATGAGCTTCATCGAATACCAACTAGTGCCCCCTTCAGCCACAGCCGTGATCCCAGGGGATCACAAACGATCATGGCTTAAGTGATCTGCGTCACGTTACCCTCAGTCACGCGAACATCGGCCAGCGCTCAAACCGGTTGCCCCACTTCCGGTTCAACACTCCAACCCAGGACCAACAAAAGCAGCCCCGACGCCCGCCCCACTCGATGGGCGCCAGCATCGAACGGATAGGCGAACTCAAAACTCCGCTAGCCAGCCTGGCCACTGGGAGCGCGTTTCGTGCACATTCACACAATGTGCTAAATGGGGTTGTGCGACTGCGCTTAGTACACATTGACCGAAAATCGACAGATACGGGGCACCGCTCAGCCGATCGCAGATCTGGTCAGTCGAAGTGGTCGATCGTCTGGTCGAGCCAACGAAGTGCTGCGAGGTCGGCGGCCAACCATTGGTAGGCGAGGTTTGTCGCCGGCCGAGCGGTATGGAGTGGCAATGTAACGGGCTGGACCGGACTTGGCTCGAATCGGGCTGGCGTCGCGCGCCGGTAATGTTCGGCCCCGCGATCCCAGGGGTCCGGTGTTCCATCTTCGCCGACGAAAGCCATCGTTATTGTCGACTCGGCATCTTTCCTGGCGCCGGCCAGGCGATGCAGCATGAGGGTTGCCTGCACGGAGGGGATTTGACTGCCGGGCTCTGGCCGGTCGATGAAACCTTCGATGTGCAGCGGCAGCATCCCATAGAGGCCGAGCGCATCACCGAACTGCGGGAAGTTCGTCTCGACAAGGTGCCGGTAGCCGTTGATCGCCTCCACGATGATGTCGCGTGCGAGCGTTTCCGTGAGAGCCTTGGAGTACGTCTCCCAGAACCATCGGCCGACGTGTGGTTGGTCGCCGACCGGCCACGGCCGCTGGAGTACGTCGCCGGTTTCGCGGGCGAGGTAGGCGTCAAGCCACCAGACGTCAGCCGAGTCGACCTCACTCTGCCACGTCGACCATTCTGAAGTGTTCGCACGCTCGACCCAGTCTGCCAATCTTGTCCGCAGCTCATGGAGATTGATGGGCGTGCGTTGATGTGGAATACCCCAGTCGGTCACGAACCTGGCGAGGTAGTAAGCTCGTTCCTTGGCGAGCATGCTGTCGAGTGGCGTGTCCAACGTACGCCGCTGGATCAGCGTACTGAGCCTGGGTTGGAAATGCTTTTGTGCGAGGGTCCAGCGTCCGAACGCCGTGGTCGGAAACGGAAAGACGGTCCAACTATCCCAGCCGGTTGCCAGCCCGATTTCTGGATGCATCTCCGAAAGCTCGATCACGGGGGGTGACTCTCGCAAGCGTGCGCGGGCAAGTGCCACGCTGCCGTGCTCCAGCTGGACTCCCCACTGCGTGAGTTTTCCACCGCGCCGGCGTAGCCGCTCGCCGAGCAAGCCCAGGCCCTCCATCAGCGCCTCTTCTGCCTCGCGGAGCCATAGACCGGCGCGGAGCGGCAATGTCGCCTCGGCGGGCATGCCGGTGCAGTCCCGTTTAGCGATCAAGGCTTCGATCATGGAGGTCTCCGGTGCTTGGTGGGGGGCGGTACCCTCCTCCTGGCCGATTTCGTCGATGATCCAGAATACCGCGGTGGGATTGAGGCGAGCGAGGCTCAGCAGCAGCTCCTCCTGTCGCGGTGGTTCCGCGGTCGAGACAGCGAACGCCAGCGCGTACCGCCACAACGGGAACGCATCTTTCGACGCTGTCCGTTCCATCGCAACCAGTCCCGCCCGGATCGCGGCGGAGCCGAAGTATTGCTCGAACACCGGCAGGGCGAACCGGAGCGTTCCGTCCTCCCGGACCACGAGATCCGTGCTCAGCAGTGCTCGAACCCGCGGCGGGGACGCGAACGAGTCAGCCGGTACGGGCGCCGCCCGGTCAAGGATCGCCACAGCAAGGTGGCCGAGGTCCTGCCACGTCTCGTCAGTAATCTCGCGTTGACTATGCTCGACAGCCATCGACGCGAGCTCGGCGAGCAACCCGGAGCGCGAGATCTTGGTATGACGTCCGGCTTTCAGGCGCCGGACGAGGCCCAGCGTGGTCAGCGGACTCGTGAGCAGGTCCAGCGTCTCGCTGTTCCAGTGTGGCCAATAGAAGTCCTGGCCCAGGACGGCCCGGAGCAGCGAGAACCCGCGATCGACCGGCCAAGGGTCCGCCACGATGCGTTCCTCATCGGCAAGAGCCACCGCATCGTGCCGGGCGGTGGCGAGCACGCTGACGTTCGGCCAGGTATGGACCAGCACGCGAGCCTCGGCCAGCAGCCTCGACGCGTCCCGTCGGGACACACTGTCGAGGTCGTCGATGACGATCCGGCACGGACGGGTCGGCTCATGGCCAAGCTCAGCGATGACCGCTGACTCGAGCATCACGATCGCGTTGCGGGGCGTGAAGAACGCTCCGATCTCCGCGGTACCGGTGGAGATGGCCTCCTGGAGTCCCTCCTCCCACCAGCGGATCGCCTGGTCGGTCTTGCCGGCGCCCATGGCGCCGGTCAGTACCCGGACCTGGCCAGGGGGAACGGCAACCGTTGGCAGTTCCGTCGCGGCCATCCAGGTCATGACCGTCTCGCGGTCCTCCGGCGCGACCATCGGCTTGAGCCGGGCCATGCGCCATCCCATGGCCTTGCGGATCGCGTGTTGCCACGCCTGCACTTCGGTGCGCAGGCCAGCGTGGAACGGCACGACGGCGGCGAGCGCTTTGATGCACGCCTCTAGGTCCACAGGGGCGAGAGCCGCCTCGAGGTCCGCACTGCTCATGGCCACCGTCGCGTGGGCGTGGTCGGCGGTCGCGATTTGTTGCTTCTTCCACTCCTGGAGCAGGTCGGCCGGGTACAGATCGACGAGGTTGTCGATCTCCCAAGCGTGGGGAAAGCACAGCAGCAGCAGGTTGGCAGGCGCGCGGTTGTCGTCCTCACGCATCGACGGGTCCCACCGTGGGCCGCCCTCGCTGCGCGCGTGAATGTGGGCGACGTGGCTGTTCAGCACCCGTTCGCCCGACTGCTCGTTCAGCCGGTACAAGGGCGCACTGCACGCCGGTTTCGCGCAGGACACCGCAGTCCCGTACAACTGGCGCACCGTGCCGTCGGTCGGCCGGGCGTGCTCGATCATCGTCCTACCCGTGCCTCGCGCCGCAGTCATCAGGTCATTATCCGAGACCGTGCCGGACCTGCGCAGTTCGCGGTAGGCCGACTGCGGCCGGCGCCTGGAGCCGGATCGGTCATCGGCACCAGACACACTCGCGAGCACGACCACGCAGTTGGCGTGGCCGTCAGGGCGCAGCAGGATAGGCAGGCCCTCGACCTGGTGGTCGTACGGGCTGGCTGCGGCGTGGATCGCGACGCGTCCGCCCTCGCGGAGGACGCCTTCCGGGTTGGCTGGACGGATCCAAGACGTATCGCCGTGCGGTCAATGGCAACAAATTGTCATACCTCGCGCGTAGGGTCCGGTGTGCACTGATCGCAGCGTGATCGTCGCCGGGGAGGGCGTCGTGCACTGGATTGTTGTGGCCGATCGTGGCCGCGTTGTGAATGCGTACCAGGGATCGTCGCCAGGTTGTGCGCTGTGACGGCATCTCTGACCGGCCAGATCGTGCTCGCCAGGGACTCGGCCGCCTTGGCGGCCGGCGGGTCGCGTTTCATGGCGTTGCGCGATGAGGGACTGCTGGAGTACGGCTCGGCCAACACTCGGGCCGCGTATCGCCTCGACACCGATCATTGGCTGCAGTTTCTGGCCGCCAGCGGTGTCCATCCGCTGGACGGCGTGGAGCGCAAGCATGCCTTCGGCTGGCTGCGGACGCTGGAGTTGCAGCGGGAGGCGAAAGCCACGCGGGCGCGGCGGTTGGCGGCGGTGAAGTCGTTTTACGAGTGGCTCACCAGCATGGGGTACTACACACGGGCGAACCCGGTCGCTGTGGAGCGCAACCGCAAGCCGCGCGTTTCCCGCAGTGAGTCGACGTTCTCGTTGTCCCGTGAGCAGACCGTGCAGCTGCTCGCTGCGGCGGACCGCGATCACGAGCGGCAGGCAGCGCGGACCGCAGCGATCGTCTGGCTGCTGGTCATTACCGGGATCAGGGTCAGCGAGCTGATCGCTGCCGACGTCGAGGGCCTGGGCACCCACGACGGTCACCGGGTCCTGCGGCTGGTCCTCAAGGGCGACGTCGACGCCATGGTCGTGATCCCCGATCCGGTATGGGTCCGTCTTGAGCGGTACCTGCGGCAGCGTTCAGATGTACAGCTCTCACGGCTGCCGGTGCGGGCCGGACAGGTCGGGCGTGGCGGTACCCGCGGCCGCCGGCCGCTGTTCGTCACGGCGTCCGGCGGACGGCTCGATCGTGGGGCAGTGGCTCGGCTGCTGTGCCGGTTTGCTCCCGGGATCGGTGTCGAGGCCTGGCTGGGGCCGCACGTGTTGCGGCACACCTGCTCCACGCTTGCGCGTGCGGCGGGTGTGGCGTTGGAGGACATCCAGGATCAGCTTGGTCATGCCGACGGTCGGACAGTCCGGCGCTACGACCACGGTGGTGTCCGCCTCGACCGGGCCCCCGCCTACGCCCTGATCACATACCTCGGTGTCGCCTAATCCTGCACGGCAACACAGCCCAAGCATCAGGGCGTGTCCTCCTGGCAGGCGTGTCACCAGGTGTGGGCTTGCGCCAGAGCCTCCCGGCCGCGGCAGCGCGCTCGTACGGTGTTGACCTGAACGGCGATCACCAGCACCCGCATTCGGGGGCGCTGGCCGTTCAGGCACGTCCCGCGCGCCCGGACCGGCCCCGGATCAGCCGGTCATACGTAACCCCGTGCTCCGGCGCGGCATCGCGGTCGGGCGGCTGCGGACCACGGGGAGGAGCACCACGTTGCCAGATGGCGACGAAGGCACAAGCACGGGCATCGCGCCGGCCAGCTGGGGACCAACCGAGGACGGGCTGGCCCAGGCATTCCTAGCTCACCACGGCAGTGAACTGCGGTACTGCCCGTCCGCCGGTCGCTGGTTACGGTGGGGGCAGTACCGGTGGGTGTGGGACGAGGCGGACTTGCACTGGCAGTACGTGCTGAAGCTGGCCAGGCAGTTGCCGAAGACCGGCCGCTGGCGCCGGTTCCACGCCAAGGCGCTCTCGGCGGCTGGTGTCGCTGGCGTCACCCGGCTCGCCCGCACCTCCCCCGCCGTCACGGTATGCCTCGACGAGCTCGACGCGCACCCGTACGAGCTGAACACGCCGACCGGGATCGTCGACTTGCGCACCGGCCTTCTCCACCCAGCGGATCGCACGCACCTGCACACGCGCAGCACGACGGTCGGTCCGGACTTCGACCGCCGCGGTGAGGTGTTCGATCGGTTCCTTGACGACACCTTCGGCGACGACATCGGCCTGCGCACGTATGTGCAGCGGCTGGTCGGTGCCGCAGCGATCGGAAGCGTGCTGGAGCAGATCCTGCCGTTCGCACTCGGCGACGGCGCCGACGGCAAGTCGACCCTGTTCGGCGCAATCATGCACGCCCTCGGCATCGACAAGAGCGGGTACGCGATCGCGGCATCCTCGGATCTGCTGCTCCAACGCCAGCACGCCGACCACCCCACGGAGCTGGCGCAACTGGCCGGTGCACGACTCGTCGTGTGCTCCGAACTCGACGAGGGGCAGCGCTTCGCCGAAGCCCGAGTCAAACTGCTCACCAGCCCCGACATCATCCCGGCGCGGTTCATGCACGGCAACTGGTTCTCGTTCCGGCCCTCCCACTCCATATTCCTGCTTGGCAATCACCGGCCCGCGGCCAGCGCCGGCGGGCCCGCGTTCTGGCGGCGACTGCGGTTGGTGCCGTTCTCCCGGTCTGTGCCAGAGGACCGTCAGGACCCTCATCTGCCCGAGCGACTGCAGCAGGAAGCACCGGCCGTCCTGGCGTGGGTCGTGCAGGGTGCGGTCGCGTACCTTCGTGACGGGACCGGTGAGCCGGACACGGTCCGGGCCGCGACCGCCGCCTACGCCAGAGAGCAGGACAGCGTCGCAGGGTTCGTCGCCGACTGCTGCACACTGGCCGTAGACCAGCCTGCCGTGCAGGTGGCCACCGGCACGCTGCGCAGTGCATATGAGCTGTGGTGCGCGGAGAACGACGACGCGCCGGTCACCCCGAAGGTGTTCACCCAGCGACTGCACCGGCTCGGTGTCACGTCCGGCCGCGGGGCCAAGGGCATACGCCGGTACGAAGGAATCACGCTGCGCGCCGAGACCCAGCAACGGCAACCCGAGCACAGCAGCGAACCGATGTTCTGATTGCCTTCTCTCTTTACGTTCTCTGCGCTTGACCGCACCGCCTCCCGATTCGCTCCCCCGCCGGGTAACGCCATGTGTCCGGGTCCCGCGGTCCCGCGAGGTGGCAGGGCCGCGCCTCCCGGTTCCCGGTTAGCCTCCGACCGAGCGAGACGTCTCTAAACGCCGACCAGGACGGAAGATCGATCAGCGCCGTGCCAAGATCATGCGAGGTGGATGCCGAGTAACATCACGGTGTGACGGATACGGCGTCCCATTGGCTCCCAGAGCGCCATCTCGGCGCCGCCGCGACGCTGTCGCACGCGGACGAGTTGATCGGTCAAGTCAGCGATCTGCTCCTCGCCTACCAGACGCAGCCCGATGGCGTGTTCGGCTTGTGCGAGGTTCCGGCCGGGTCGTTCAGTCGTACCGTCGTGGAGCGTGTGGCTCCGATCCCACGCAAGGTGCCGCTCCTCGTGGCAGATGCGTTGGTGGCGCTGCGCGCGGCGCTCGAGCACGCATTGTTCACCGAGGTCGAGTTCCTGGACGGTGCGCCGCTCGATGAGAGGGCGGCCAGACTCGTCGAGATGCCCGCGTCGAACACATACGAGAAGTTTGAAGAATGGAAGAGGAAGGGAATCCGCGACCGGCCACCGTCACTGCGAGATGGCAGCGAGCTCGTGCGGCGCATCGATCGCTTGCAGCCGTTCCATCTGCGAAGCAACCCCCAGATGCACCCCCTGGCTCGCCTGGTGCTCCTTACGAACCACGCTAAGCACAGGACGCCCGCGATCACAGCGGTCCGTTTAGCTGCCATGTATCAGGACGACCAGATACCCCGCTCGTTGAGCGACCTGCAGCCACGGCCCGAAGAGCCGCTGCGCGTTGGCGACGTCATTGCAGAGACGCCGATGGGCACAAGAGTCGAGGTCACCCTGTTTCCGACCATCGGGATCAATCGGCCGGGCACGGATCGGTGGCCGGTGCTGATGCAGGAGCTCGATGAGATCTCATACTGGGTTCGCACTCAGGCGGTGCAGCGTCTCCTCACGGGCATGGAGCAGCTCGATCCAGCGCTGCCGACGCGCTACGAGATCGCCGTAGGTCACCAGGACGAACGCCGCGCGATATCAATGGGTTCGACGACGTCGGCCGCAAGTCGCCATACGCAGCGCCTAACCGCCGCATTAGCGCGGAGCCGTTTGGTCGACATCATTGGTCAGATAGAGGGCTCCCCGAGCCACAAGCAGATCGCGGCATGGCTCGCCCAGCTGACCGATGAGGAGGTGCTCGATCGACAGTCGAGGCTGAAGGCGACACACACGCACGATCGCGCCATCATGATCCACAACATTCAAGTCTTGGAACGTCTGCGTGACGAGGCTCTGGGATGCGGCCGCGACGAATAGCGTTTCGGTATTGCGAGCCCTCGCCGACACCGGCGAACGCTCTGCAGCCGTCAGGCTGGTCACGCTGCTGCTCAATCAGGGCCGCGTAGACCAACTCAGTCGAGAGGTGGCCGCGGGCACGCCAATGGCTGCCGACGCGTGAAGAGGATCATGAGCCAGCGCGGCGGCCCGCCGTCACCTTGAATCGTCGGAGGCAACTCAGCGGTAGGTCCACAGGTTCGTGTGGTCGATCGCGTCGGTGTCGATGTCGACGGCGATGCCGTGGTGGCCGCTGGCGCCGGCGGGTTCGTCGCCGTGCGCCCGACGAAATGTGGCCATCCGGCTGCCTGCCGCGCTGCGGCACCGCCTTCTAGCCGAAAAACTGTCGTACCCATCGGGCATCCTGTCCACAGGATGTCCGGAACGGGTTCGACAGGAGGCACTCGTGGCGAAGGTTGCCATCGCAGCGACTACCGGCACCGTCTACCTGCTGAAGGATCCTCGGACCCGCAGAGGTCGCTACGTCGGCGCCACCACCCTGCCCTTGGCTGCCCGCCTTGCCGGTCACTTCAGCAACCCGACGTCGGAGCCGATGCGCGCCTGGCTGGCTGAGCTGACCGCCGCGAAGCTCCAACCCTTGATCACGCCGCTGCACGAGCACGTACCCGTTGGTGAGCTGGCGACAGTCGAGGCGGCCGAGATACACGCCCGGGTGCTCCGCGGCGAGCCGTTGCTGAACAGCACCGGCACGTCGGCCGCAATAAAGATCCTCGCCGAACGCGCTGCGGAACGGTCCCGTCGGCAGGCGCTGGCCATGTGGCGCGTGATCGCAGACCAGGCCCGCTCCGCCACGGGCGGACCGATGCCTCCCGGGTTCAACACCGCTGTGGAACTGTCCGATGACACTTGGGCGGCAGTCCTCCATCACGCCGCGATCGCGCGTGCGATGGAGGAGGCCGACGCCAGGCCGCCGGTCCCGCTGCGCGAGATCGAAGACCCGAACAACTACCTCTCCGAGGGTGCTCGACTGCTCGGCGAGTACGGCACCTCCGGTATACGGGCGGACCAATTGGTCCAGCGTGACGCGGAGGGTCCACTGCGGCTGCATGAGCTCTGGGGCACGTGGGAGACGCAGGTCGGCGCCTGCGTCCGCGCCACAACGAGCCGACAAGGGCTCGACGACCGGCGGGCTGCGGGCCGGTACCTGGCCCTCATCCGGTGGTACCTCACCGTCATCCCGCCGTGGCGGCAGCTGGCACAACATTGCGGCATCCCGGACACCGGCCCGGCATTCCATGCCTGGGTGACGGACAACCCGACTGTTCGCGACGCCCTCCGAGCCGTCGAACACGGCGAACCGTTCACCGGCCGCGCCGCCGATGAGATCGGCGCTGGTCGTGGAGGTTCGCCGCCTGCGCTGGTGGACGTGCTCGTGGCACTGCTGACCGCATACGGACACCGGCGGCGCCGGCAGGGCGACGCCGCCGCCATCCGCAGCTCGTTGCTTCACTTCGCCCGCCACGGCGTGCTCGACAAGCGGCTCGCGGGCAAGCTCATGACGGTCGACCCGGACGCGCTGCACCACGTGTACGGGCCGGACCTCGCCGCCCGCATCGCCGCTGACCTCGACCTGACAGCCGACGCGGCCAGCGCGGTGATCCGCCGGCTAGCAGCCCTACTCCCGGACAACACCGAAGTTCGACGTGCGGCAGCACGTTCCACTCAGCAGTTGCCTACCGCGGCGCTGCCGGACATCACATCCGAGAGCACTGCGACACCGGGGTTGCGAGCGATCATCGCCACCTTCGTCACCGCCGGCCTGATCAAAGCACCCGAAGCAGCGGCGGCAGCATACGTCGACCGGGTGCAGAAGTCGTGGACCCCGCAGCTCGGCCGCTAACCGCGGTCCTTCGCTAAGTGTTGATCAAGTTCTGCCGGGACCGGACGGGATCACCCGGACTCGCAGAAGCGCGCAACGTCGATCCGAATAGCTCTCGGTACGAACGCAGTCCGGCTTGGGTACGCGCCTGTTCAAGGCCGGTCGAGCACTCCGATGACTCGTTGATCGCGGTACACCAGCGCAGAGGTCTGCTGGCCGTCAGCGGGGAGAATCGCGGCATCGGGCCGTCGGTCTCGCCCTGCAGCCCGGACTCTATCCCGCGGGCCCCTTACGAGCCGCGGTCTGGATCGGCCTTCACCGCGCAGTCCTTCGCCAGGTCCGTCGCCGTGGCGTCCGCCGGGCCGAAGCGGCGGCTTGCGGGCGACGGCGGCGAGCAGGGCGGGTTGGGCCGGCACGTCTTCGTCGTCCGGATCGGGGTGCCAGGCGGTGACCGGCACCAGGCCAGGATCGAGCAGGTCCCAGCCATCGAGGAACCGGGCGATCTGCTCGGGGGTGCGGCAGTGCATCGGGGTCGGAGTGCGGTCGAAAAGTTGCCGGACCAGTTCCAGCCGGGCGGCGTCGCCGGCAAGGGCGGCTGCGTGGGACAGCACGAAGTAGCTGCCGGTGACGGTGGCGTCGGCGAACTGCTGGAGGATCCCGGCGGGATCGTCTTCGTCGGCGACGAAGTGCAGCACGCCGGTGACCACGACCGCGACCGGACTGGCAAAGTCGAGCACCTCGGCCACGGCCGGATGACACAGAATCGTCTGCGGATCGCGAAGATCCCCACGAATGACCCGGACCCCCGGCATGCCATGTACCAGCTGGCTGTGCGCGACCACCACCGGGTCCAGGTCGACGTGGACGGCCCGGGTCCTGTGGGCGGTGAGCTGCAGCAGTTCGCGGACCCCGCCCAGGCCCGGCAGCCCAGAGCCGATGTCGAGGAACTGGCGTATGCCGCGGCCGAGCAGCCACTGCACGACCCGTCCGAGAAAGGCCCGGTGCTCATGCGCCGCCTGGGTGAAATCCGGCCAGATTCGGCCGGCCTGTTCGGCGAGTTCCCGGTCCACGACGAAGTTGTGGAATCCGCCGAGAGCGTAGTCGTAGACGCGGGCGACGGTGGGTGTGGTGACGTCGATGCCGTCCGGCACCCATTCCCGCAGCGCCGGGCCGCGCTGCGGTCGTTGCGGCCGGCTCATCGGCGCATCGCGGTGTTGAAGTCGAAGTTGTGATCGGGAGTGGGCCAGGTGCAGTCGGTGCGATGCGCTCTCCGGCGGTCGGCGAAGAGCACGCCGTAGTACACCTGGACTTCGACGTAGTCACGGTCGCGGTTCCTGGGCCTGTAGGGCGTTGCGGCGGCGAGGTGATGTCGGGCGGTGTCGGCGCGGCCGCACACGGCGTGGCGGACGGCCAGCGACATGGCGACGTGCAATCGGTCGGCACGGCGTGTGCGCCATTGCCGCTGCCATCGGCGCGCGTAGCGGTCCAGTTGGTCAGCGGCCTCGGCGCATTGTCGGGCGTCTTGGAGCAGGTCCGCGTAGGCGAGCAGGTCCGATCCGGCAATGCGGAAGCCGGCGCGGGCGAGCGTGCTTGCTGCGATGCCCCGCTGCAAATCGGCAGCCTCAGCGACCCGGCGGCCGCGGCGCAGCAGCCGCACGAGGATGCGCGCCGCGTCGAGCGCGGCGGTGCTGCCGGGCCCGTACAGCCGTTCGCTCGCAGCGACGGCCCAGCCGGCCCAGGCCAGGACTCGGTCCAGGTCAGCCGGGCCGGCGGCCGTGCCGTACACGCCGACCAGGTAGGCGCGGCCAAGCCGCACCGCCAAGCGGACGACCTGTGCATCGTCAGCTGCCGTGGCGGGATCGAGCCGCAGCAGCTGCATAGCTTCGTCGACACAGGCGGCGGTGTATGCGGCGACGACCTCGCCCAGGTCGTCGTCGCCGACTGCCGCTGACGGCGCCGGGCATCGCATCCGTGCGACGCGAACGCTGAACTGGTTGGCAAACACCGACCGGGCGGCGGCGAGGATGGTCGTTGGGCTCATGCGTCTGCCCTTTCGCGCGTCGGTTATCGGGACGGGCCGAGCCGGTTGCGTACCGGCGGGAGGATTCGCGTGGCTGTGGTCGGCGACGGCGGGCGGCCCCAAGCCGACGGCAGCGTGACCGCGGTCCAGCAGGCCCGGTCGCGGCGGGCAGCCGGCCAGGTACGCGGCGGCCGGTGTTGTGCGGCGCGCCGATGCCTCCGGGACGGATGATGCCGCCGGGGTGCGTGCGGCAGCAGCGGGCCAATGCCGGCTAGGCCGGGGCGGTGCACGGCGGTGCGGGGGTGCGTGTGTCGGCGGTGTAGGCCCGAGCGAGGAACAGTAGTCCTTCGTCGGGTGCGGCTGTCGGGTCTGACGTCGGCACGCCCGGGGCGCCGGTGGCGGTCTGGAACTGCCGTTGTGTGGCGAGGAGTTCGCCGGTGTCGGGGGCGAAGATGAGGGTGCGGCGTAGCAGGTTCGGGCCGAGCGGGGTGAGCAGGACGGTGCTGACCGCGATGCCGGGCCGACCGAGCCGGTCGCGGACGCCGGTACGAACCTCGATGTCAGGCTGGTCGGCGAGCATTCGCAGCAGCGCGGCGCGTGCAGCGCGGGAGAGGATCCGGTTGGTGGCCTCCTCGCCGATCTGGCCGAACAGGTCGATGCCGTAGGGGTCGGTGCGGGTGGCCAGCGTTGTGCCCGTGCCCGTGCCGGTGAGGCGGTGCAGCTCCGCCGCCGGGTCGGTGCCGAGCGGGCCGTCCCACCGGCCGGGTTCGTCCCACGTCTGGTCGGACAAGGCGGGGCAGGCCGGCTCGGTAGCGGCAAGCGTGTGAAGCGTCGCCCGGCCGCCGCCCTGCTTCGTCCACGTGGTCAGCAGCCGGTAAGCGAGCTGGCCGGCAGGCCCGGTCGGGGTGAGCTCGCCGTCACGCTCGGCGGAACGGGTGGCGATGTATTCGTAGGCGCCGTGCTGCCCGTCGGTGGCCGCAGCCTGGAGCCGACCGGCCCATCCGGTCAAGAAGCCTCGCGGGTCTCCGACCGGCGCCATCGCTGACGGGCTGGCGGAGCCCGCCGGCAGACTCGACGCCGGTGTCCCGGCCGGCCGGGGCCAGCCGTCCGCCTTCCGTGCGGGGCCGGTGTCGCCGGCGTGCCAGCGCAGGCCGAACCCGGCGGCGAGGAGCACGATGACGAGCGCAGCAGCCGCAGCCGGGGCGAGCCATCGGTGTACGCGGGACACGGTCATGAGCGGCAGGGCTCCTTCGAGACGATGGGACTGACGGCGTTCGGCCCAGCTGGGCCCGCGAGCCGATCGTGTGGGAACGGCGTGGACGTGCGAAGCGCGCGCCGTTGCCGGACGGCTGATGCGCGTGGACCGGCCGGTCGGCGGGTTTCATCCGATGCGGGCGACCGCTCGCCGTAGCCAGGGCCCAGCTGCTGAGCCCGGCGCAGGGCCCGAGCGGCAGGCCAGCCCTGCCGCTCCACCCGGTGGGCACGACCGGTCAGCATGCCGACACCCTGGGTCGCACGGACGGGGCGGCGGTCGGCCGGGGTGACGCCCCTGCCGTCGCCTGCTGGACACGGGTGCGGGCGCCGCCGACCGGCCGTCGCGGCGTTGCGGACTCGACGAGCAGCGCGTGAACCTTGCCGTAGGACATGCCGAGGTCCGCGGCGATTGCCCGGATGGGCTGCCCGCCCTCGACGTAGCGCTCGACCACCGCGGCGGTCTGCTCGGCGCGACGCTGGCTGCCCTGGCGAGCCAGGGTGGTGTGCCGGTCGACCATCCGCTGTGCCGGACCGGTCCGCCGTGGGGCGCTGCCGTGTTGGTCGTGTACGACCCTCAGGTGCGGCCTCGAGTGGGGTCGCGCCTCGGCCGAGGCTTGGTGGGGGTGCAGCGTCATGGGTGGCTCTCCTGCGGCTGGGTTTGTCACGATGGGGCTTTGGGGCGACCGCGCCAGGGTGGATGGCGGCGGCCACGGTCGGTGGCTGGTCGTGCGGCGCGCACCCGCCGGGTCCATCCGGTCGTCAGCGAGCCCGTCAACGACAGCTGCGGCAGCCGCACCGCTGCCGCACGTGACGCAGCGTGCGCAAGAAGTGATCCTGTGTCCGGCCGTACGTCGATCGTCCGGGGGCATGGCGGCGCGCTCGTCTCGGCTGGTGCGCGGTCGTCGGCGGCGGGTGCTAGGCGCGCCGGGCACTGGCCGTTGCGGGCGGTCCGTGTCGGTCGGGGCGGCGTATAGGCCCAGGTGCGGCAGAGCCCACGGTAGGTCCAGTTATCGAGGGTTTCGTCCGGCTATCCCCGCGTTGGAGGGGAACTCGTAGAGCCAGTACTGCTGTTCGTCGATCCGCTGCGCGCGCACGTCGCCGGAGAGGCGGTGCAGCCACGCGGCTCATATGCCGGACCTCGTCGGTGCGGCTGCAGAAGTCCAGCGCGATGAGCCCGCCCTGCGTGGCGGCGGCGTGGTACATCGCGGTGACGAGCTCACCGAAGGCGGCGGCCGCCCGGGCGTCGGCCTGGGTGGCGACGAACCCGCAGTACCAGATGCGCCGCTCGGCGTAGTGCTGCGGCCAGCGCCGGGCGAAGTACGGCGGTGAGATGAGTGGCACCGCGTCCAGGTCATTGGTGTAGATCGACATCCCTCGGATGGTGTCGCCGTCGTCCAGGCACAGGTACTTCGCGATCCTCGGGTCGGCCATCACGTCGTCGAACTCGTGGCGATACATGAGGTGGCGCTGCACGGCCAGCGCGTTGAGTTCGGCGAACGCTTCGCTGTACAGCGTCCAGGCGGTCTCGCGGTGTTCGCCGTCGACCTGGTCGGCGATCTTGACGGACATCGTTGTTCCTCGGGGGTCTGGAGAGCGGATGCGGTTGGTGGGGGGCGGTCGGCCGGCGGGATCGGGTGTTTCGGTGTGGCGTGGTCAGCGGGGTTGGTCTCGTCGGGGTGTGAGTGACGGCGCGATGAGCACGACGCGACCGCCGTCTGGGATGGCCGGCGGGTGTGCGGTGCCGGCGGGGGTGGGGTTGTGGTGCAGGAGTCCGGCGAGGCCGAGGGCGGCGTGGGTGGTGACGGTGACGCCGAGGGCGGCAAGCTGCCGGCGGGCCTGGTCGATCTGTGCCGTGCCGGCGCGCACGACGTGGCGGTGACCGCGAGGTAGGACGGCGGCCGCGGGCAGGGCCACATCCGGGAACACGGCGGCTGGGTCGGGCAGTGTGCCGCTGGTGGTCGAGCCGGGTTCGGGGCTCCGGCCGGTACCGGGGTTGGTCGGCCATCGGTTGGTCGGCGAGCCGGCGACGGCCGTCAGGGTGGTAGGCCAGCCCAGCAGGCGCAGCGCCGTGTCGATGCTGACGCACAGGTCGTCGACGGGTGTCCACAGCTGTGCCGGTGGACCGGACAGGATGCCTAGAACCTCGATGAGCAGCGTCGCGACGGCGAAGTGGCCGTGGTTGCCGTACGGGCCGGGTGGGGTGGCGTCGACGGCGCCGGCTCGTGCGGCGTGGTGTTTACTCTCCGCGACCGCGTCGGCGTATGTCGCCGCGACGATCGTCTCGCCTGACTCGGGGAACGCCAGGATGGCCGGCCGGTCCGGGATGGGGCCGGGCGCCAGGTGGGCCGCGCCGGACGGTGGGAGCCGGCTTGCGGTGTCCGGCGCGGTGCCGATGGGCAGGAAGATCGTCAGGTCCGTGCCGGCCGTCCCCGCCGCGATGCGCACCGTGGCGGCATAGGTGTCGCATCCGGTGCAGGCGCCGCACACAGCCAGAGTCAGACGATCCCGGCCACTATGGCGGGCGATCTTGACCGCGCGGGCCGCCAGTGCCGTCAGGCACCGGTCGAGGAACGGGTCATGCAGCGGCAGGATCAACACGGACGCGCGTCCGCCCAGGCCGGGCAGTGTACGCAGCGTGCTGCTCAGCGGTGCGGTGAACATGCGGCCTTCCTCCATTCTGGCTCGGTGCCGCTGGCGAGTCGTGTCTTCGGGCGCAGGTGGTTACGCCGTATCGAGCGTCGGCGTGGTCGACGCGGGCGGCAGGCCGACGCCGGTATCCGCGACGGTCGCAGCGTCCGGCTCGCCCACCGCGGCGGCACGGCGCCAGAACCTGACCTTCTGCCCGTCGCGGACGATTCGCTCGGCGATCCCGTCTTTGACGAGCCGGTCCAGGACGGGCCACAGCCGCACGCTCTGCTCGTACGGGGTGAGACGCAACGCGCGGGCGAGGTCGGTGGTCGAGGCGGGCGGCTGATCAGGTCCTGGCAGCATGGCCAGGACCTGATCCTGCAGCTGCTGCAGCTGCGCATTGCGCCACCCGCCGGTGCCGGCCGGCACCACCCCACCCGCACCGGCGCCGGCGGCGCCCGCTGATCCACGGGGCGTGCCTGCGCGTTGGTCACGTCCGACCGCGATGTGTGGCCCCGACAGCGAGTGCGCCCGAGTCGGGTCTTGGTCGGGTTGCGGCGTCATCGATGGTCTCCCGCGGCTGGTCGAGCACGAACGGCAGTCACACGCTGATGCGGGCGGCCAGGCCAGGCCCGTGTGGGGCGGATGTGGTGCTAGACGGTCATCGGGTGATGGCTGGTCGGAGCCGGCGGATGCGGTGCTGCGTTGCGGTGTCGAGCGGCCGGCCCGGTGCGCACAGGCATGGCTGCTGCCGCCGGTCACGGACCGTGGTCCACACCCAGAGCCGCAAAGGCATCCAGGTCAGGTCCGTGTAGACGGTCGGCGCCGTGCACGGGCTGTCCGCGCTGGTCTCCCGGCTCGCCATGCCCACCGCCGCCCACACCGGACGCTGGCCCGGCACGATGGCGGAGGGGCCGGTGACCTGGGCCGGTGACAGCCTCGACGCCGCCCACAAAACACTGCCCAAACCCGTCCGGCCCATCGCCGTCGCGGGCCTCGATCCAGCCCAGACCTGGCGCAAAGTCCGCGCGACCCTGCGCGCAGCCGCCGAGAACCTCGACCACACCGGCCACGCGATCGTCGAGCAACTCCGCCTGCGCCACCGCAAACTCTGGCGCGCCTGGCAGCTCAAAGAACAACTCCGCGAGCTCTACCGCACCATCACACCCGCCGACGCCCCGGCCTACCTGAAACGCTGGATCACCGCCGCGAAACGCAGCCGCATCAACGGATTCATCAGCCTCGCCAGACGCGTCGGCCGCAATTTCGACGGCATCATCAACGCCGTCCAACTCGGCCTGTCCAACTCACTCACCGAAGGCCTCAACGCCGGCATCCGCCTCATCCAAGCCCGCGCCCACGGCTACGCCAACCTCGACAACCTCATCGAAATGATCTACCTCTGCCACGGCGACATCCCCACCCCGCTACCCACACAAACCCACTAATTGGCACACATGTTCGATAATGTACCGAACCGTCCGCAGGCCAACCTGGACGCGCCGCTCCGTTGGGGGTCGATGGTTCTACGGGCCGAGGTGGCGGATGCAGAGCCGGACGTACTGGGCGACTCTCCGCAGCCAGGTTCAGTCCTTCGCGAGTGGTGTCGAGGACGAGTTCGGTCGGTGCGGTGAGCCGGACCTGCGATACGCCGGGCGAGACGGTCTTGAGGTTTCGAGGATACGAGTGGCGGTAGCGCGGACGCGTAGCCTGTCGCGGGCCAGGACGAGGGACAAGCGCGGCTAATTCCTACGGCAAGGTTAATCCTTTACGTCATCCGCGATCTGCAGAACGATGTGCGGCTGCATCTGCGCCAGTATCGGCAGCGGAGTCAGCCAGGACCCCATCGATAAAGCCAGACCCAGGAAATGACGAGCTCTCGGCATGCCGACACAGCCAGCGACCGCGGTCAGTGTCCATACCTGCCGGTCCGGGTCGGTGATGGCGTGGGCGATTATTACGGCCCGGTCGGCATCGCCGGTCGCGGCGACTGCCTTGGCGACGGTGGTCAGCGCCTGTGCCTGCTGGTCCCGGTTGGTGATGGTGCGGGCGATTATTACAGCCCGGTCGGCGTCGCCGGCCTCGGCGACCGCTTTGGCGACGGTGGTCAGCGCCTGTGCCTGCTGGCCCGGGTTGGTGATGGTGCGGGCGATCGTCTCGGCCCGGTCGGCGTCGCCGGCCGCCGCGACCGCCTCCGCGACCGCGTTACGTCCGCCGTCACACCCGGTAACCTGCACGGTCTCCTCCGTACGGATCCACCGCCGGGTGCCGCACGCCCAATTTCGCTTACCTCACAGTGCATTGGTCACCGTCAGGCTTGTGAATACGACGGCGGCGCCGTTCTGGCACAATCGGCTGACCCCATCGTTGCGGAGTCGCGCATGCCCAAGTTCGTCATCCGGTCGCTGCAGGCCACGCTGACCTCTGTCGGCGGTTTGGTGGTCGTACCAGTGGCGATCAACGTGGGCACCGGCGGAACTCTACCCGCCTGGCTACGACCGCTCGACGGCCAGCTGTGGTGGATCGCCTCGGCGTGCGTTGCGTCGATCATCGCATTGGAGTTATGGGAGCGGCGGTCCTCGGAACCGGCCCGCCCGGCGTCGCTGTTTCCCCACGACGACCCGCGCAACCGGCCCCTTGCGATTGCGCAGGTCCGCCGCTACGTCGATGCACGACTCGCCGGCTCACTCCCGGAGCGACTCCGTGTCGCATTGTCGCTGGACGAACGCCCGGCCGCCGTCGAGCAGCCGTTCCATCTCGTGCAACGCCTGCCGGGCCAGGGCGACCGTTCATTATCCGGCGTCGAGGTCGCCGGCGTGTTCGAGGATATGGACGAATCGCTGCTGATCCTGGGTGCGCCGGGCGCGGGAAAGACGACGCTGCTGCTCGAACTCGCCGCCGCCTTGCTGAACCGGGCCGCCGAGGATCCGCATCAGCGGCTGCCCGTCCTCATCGACCTGGCCGACTGGTCACGTGCCGGTACGGAGTCGCTGTTACCGGTCAGCCGGCGCGCATCCGGCCCAGGTGACCTCGCAGAGTGGCTTCCGGTCGCGATGAGCGAGCGATATCGGATACCCGAGGCCGTGGGCCGCACTTGGCTGGAGAACGACCGTCTGATCCTGCTGTTCGACGGGCTCGATGAGGTCGCTGAACCGATCCGCCAGCGATGTGTTGCGCAGCTCAACGAGCTGCAACGCCGAGCCGGGTTCAGCCGGATCGCCGTGGCCAGTCGAGTCGCCGAGTACGACGAGCTTACCGCGCGCCTACGGCTGCAGGGTGCCGTCGTCATCCAGCCGCTCAGCGAGGAGCAGATCGTCGACTTCTTCGCCAGAGTGAGCCCGCGCCTACGCGGCATCGCCGATGCGCTCGACACTGACCCCGCCTTGTGGGAGCTGCTCCAATCGCCGCTCATGCTAAACATCATGGCGCTGACCTACCGCGACCGGGACGTCGCTGGTCGACTCTTCACCGGCAACGCTGTCACCCGACGCATCGAGCTGTTCGACGCATACATCGTCGAGATCTTCGCCCGTCGCCGATCCCGTCCATGGCGCGACGTCGCCAAGGCCATCGGGGCGATTCGCGGCCTGGCATTGACTGCGGCCCGTATGGATACCGGCGTCACGCTGGAGCCCGTTGACACGCGCGAGATTCATACGGTGTTCGGCTGGCCGGTCCGGCAACTCTACACAGGCTGGGTGGCCCATCCGAGCGTCCTGCTGTGCTGCATCATTGTGGGCATTTCGACCGGTCTCTTCACAAACACCGCCGCGACCGGGGTGTACGCTGGCACAGTCCTGTTGCTGATCACTCTTCTGGCACACAACTCGACCAATGGGCTGAATCGATGGCGGCTGTTTCCACGAGTCCGGGGCGTGCCGGCATTGCGCTCGATCCGACTGCTGATCGGGTGGCTGACACTCGTTGCTGGTGCCGCGATCGGATTTATGGCCGGCGTCCGGTGGGCGTCCGCCGAGTTGACCGCGCAGACGCCGGTCTTCAGGACCATCACGTGGTCTCTGCTGTTCATCGTGGCGCTTGTCCCGGCGTCTGTCCTGGTACTCACCCGCGGCTCGTGGGTCGTCTTTCGATCATCGCGCCCGGCCGGCCGGGCCTGGACAACGCTCGTGCTGAGCCTGCTGTTCATGGTTCCCTTTGTCGTAGCGGCGTTGTTCCCCGCCATCGCGAATGGGTTCGTGCCGGGGTTGCTGGTGCTCACGGTCGCGAGGTTCTGCTCCGAGCACCCCCACGATCCGGACATCCGAACCACCGAGACGGAGACGGAGACGGAGACGCTCAACGGCTGGCAGTTCGCCGTCACTATCGCCGGTCTCCCGTTCGCTCTGTCACTTTCATATGTTCCATTCTGGTTCTTCACAGGCACCGGCCGGTTTCCGGATTTCGATCCCTGGATCGGATTCGCCGGGTGGTGGATAGGCGCCCTGGTCGGGATTGTGCTCATCCCGTTCACGGAGATCCTGCATGTCAGAGCGAGCCGGCTCGCCATGTACATGGCCCGGGAACCTTATCCATACCGGCGCTCGGTGCTCCGCCTTGCGGTTGACCGGAGCCTTCTGGAAATCATCGACGGCCAGTACCGCTTCATCCATCTGCTGATCCGCGACCACCTCGCCACGTGTCAGCCCGCCTTGCTCGCCGAGGCCGTCCGTAAGCGGCAGGCCGAGTCCGCGGACCCAGCTAGACCGTCCTGACCACGCCCTAACCGTGCTGGCCGAAGCCACCAAGCTCGCTCCAACCCGGTCCGACCCGACCTCCGACGCGGCCCGCCGCAAGCGTGAGCCAGGTCCCTTGCCACCGCGATGGAGCGTCGCCAATGGCAACAACGCGAGGCTACGACGCTGCACCCGTCCAGCCGCCCGAGCACGCACCACCGTGACGACCAGCCACCGGCGTCGTTATATCCGCAGCCGGCTGCACAACAGTCAGCCGCCGCAACGGTTCCGCCGCAGCAGCGCGCTCCGCCCGCAGCTGTGCATAGAGACCAGAGGGTCGCGGCAACCACATCGTTGCCCGCCGCGGGCGCGCCGCCCCACCGCGCCCGTTCGCCACCACCGATACCTCACGGCACTGCACCCGGCCGCGGCCCTGCTCCAGCCCTCCCAGACGCCGGCCTCAGCGTGCAACACCACGTCCGGCTGCGACCAGCCACCGAACGGCACCAACACCGATCCCCGCTGCCGCGCCCTCGCCGCCAACCGGCCACACAAATCGGCCGACGGCACCTGACTCGTCGCGACCACCACCACATCCAGACCGTCCAGCAGCGCGGCCACCGCCGACGTCCACTCCGCACCAACATCGGGCAGCAGCGCCAACCGGTCTAACACCACGCCCATCTCGGCCGCGAGCACCGGATTCAACGACGGCAGTCCCACCACACCGCACCAAGCTCCCACCTGCGACGCCGCCGCCAGCAACAACAACAGCAACGAAGAGCTCGCCGCGCCGGACGACGCCACCGCCACCGTCCCGCCACGCCGCAGCCCGCCCGGCAGTGTATTGACTGAACCAGGGTCCGAGTTTTACCTGACCCTAGCCGTGTAGAAGATCTAGGACCGCCAGACGCAGCGGCCCTTCCCATTCGGTGAATGGATTGTCCACGACGAAGTCCGGTGAGATGGACGTCAGAGTTTGCACCACGGCGGCGGCTTCGTGGTGTGGCAGCGCTCCTGCTTGCCGTAGGGCGAGGGCGAAGAGATAGGCCCGTTGCGCCGGCACTATGTCTGGCCATTGCTGGGCGATGGGATCCGCCTCGATCTCGAACAGAGGAGTTTGCTGCGCTATACCCATCGGTTCGCGGACGGCGGTCTTGAAGGCGTCGACTGCGATTGCGTCCCGGCGCAGGCGCCGCATCAGAGGGTTGAGCAGGGCGGGGAGGAGATGCGTCATCCTTGAGTGGCGGAAGCGTTCATGAACACGGAGGAAGATCACAGGAAGGTCCTGCGAAGGAGCGAGCGCGAGCGCCAACGCCAACGTGTCGTCCCACTCTCGAGGCGCGCGGTGGGCCTCGTCGTCCCGGAACCATGCTTCGAGGTTGCGGAATGCGGTGCCGGATACGGCGTCGTCCCGGAAGAGCTCCACGTAGGCGGCGAGCTTGGCCCCGTTGTACCACCGAGCGCCGGATGGGTCGGTGTGCGCGTCGTCGGTGAGCACCGCTTTGAAGGTGTCGTCGGGCACGGCCCAGCTGTCTCTGTCGAGCACCGCTTCAATGACCTGGTTCGCCCAGCTGTGCCTGGTGGCGCCAAGCTTGCCGGCTAGGGCGCGGAGAACGGTTTCGTCGCCGCGATTCTCCTGCTTGGCCCAGAGCAGGAAGTGCGGGTCTTCACGGAGTTTCGGATCGGTATCGGCCTCGTGGCGCAGGATCTCGGCGATGACCGGGAACCGGGCAGCTGTCGTCGCCAAGGCCGCCATGACGTCGTGCCGGCTGTCCGCAACGCTCCTGGTGCGGTCGCCGGAGCTTCGGTCGAGGCGTTGGTACAGGTCGTCGCCGAAGTACTCGCGTAGACGGTCCCAATGGTCGGCGATGAGGTCGACCAAGATCTGGTCGATGGCGCCTTCAGGGAGTTTGGTGAGGGTGACGGCGACCGGGCGGGATTCGCCGATCCACTCGGTGATGCCGTCGATGAGTGTGATGTCACCGAGCATCAGCATGCCGGTCCATGCCAGCTGCCGCAGGTCGTCGAGGTCTGGGCCGTAGGCGCAGAGGTTATCTTTGATCTTCTGCACCAACCACTGCATGTGGTCCGTGATCACGTCCGGGCCGGCCGTCTGGTCGTGCGCCTTTTGGTGGCGCTTGATCGCTTGAACCAGACCGATGAAGGCAATGCGGCGGACTTCGGAGTCGGGTTCCTTCTCCCACTCGGATAGCACCTCGACGAGCTCGTCAAGGGTGAGCGCGCTGCGGGTCAGCTCGAACGTCAGCACTTCGCGTAGTTCCGGTTCCACGTGCCCGAGCTGGGCCCATACCTTGGCGCAGAGGTCCCATGACCTTGCGTCGTCTCTGGTGCAGTAGCTGCGGAGAATGGCGACCGGGATGGTGTCCGGGATGCCGGAGGTGAGCGTTCGGATATCGGCGATGAGCTGTTCGGCGAAGTCCTGTACGGCGGGCTGGGACGGCCAGGCGTTGATAACAGCGTTAACATGCCACGTCAGCGAGTGGGCTTCGCCAGCTGTGCACAAGGTGGCCAGTTCGGCCGAGTCGTAGTCGGCGAGGGTAGGCGGTGCCGCTCCGGAGCCGGGTTCATCCTCGGCCGCCGTCAGACGGATCCATGCCTCGGCGACGGCTTCGGCGACCACGACGCGTTCTTCGCGGCGTCCGTCCTCGGCCGACTGGCGCAGCAGCGAGACGAGGACAGCGAATCCTTCTTCGGGGCCGAGCACATCAACGGCTACGCCGGCCAGGGGCGCCGCCTGCTTGTAGGGGCCGCGTAGCCTACCGGTCAGCACCTCGCGGACGGTCTCGTCGTCGCCGTACTTGTCGGCCAAGACGCGGGCTGCCCCGTACGGGCGCAGACCATCCAAGCCTCGCAGCAGCACCGCCGTGGCCTGCTCGGGCGGAAGCGCGGTGGCCAGACCGGCGCTGCCGAAAGAAGCAAGTTTCGCCAGATCGTCTTGGACGCGCGGATGTAGGGCTTGGGCGAAGACCGGGTCGTCACGCCACTGCTTGGGGATCGCGCCGAGGTTGTAGAGGATCAGGCTGTGCTTGTCCTCGCTGGCCAGCTGTTCGGCCACCCAGCCTTTGAAGCGGGCATCATCGGCGAAGACCGTGCAGGCCAGATGCCACGCTAGACCTCGATCACCCCCGGTCCGCCCATTAGTCTTGAGGGTTTCCAGCGCGAAGTCGACGGCCTCGGTGTTCCCAGCGGCGCAGGCGGCGACCAGATCTGCGGCTGGCCAAGGCCCCGAACTGTAGGCCTCGTGGTAGAGCATGGAGAGCAGCCAGTCACGTTCCTCCGTCCGGAACGCGGAGCTGTCTCGTGGCTCAGCGGCCTTGAAAACCAGGTTCAGCGCCACGAGCCGCAGTGCAGTGGACGGTTGGTGGCGGCCCCAGTCGATCAGGCGCTCGGTGTCTGGAGCATCCGGCCATCCTTCGCCAAGAGCATGGATTGCGGCCGCCTGGGTGGACGAGCTGGGCCCGGTCTCGGTGAGTGCTACCAGCGGCGGGACGAGGTGTGGCTGTTCCACTGAGCCGTCGGGCGAGAGCTCCAGCCGCGTTGATCTTCACTTCGTCGCTGGGATGCCGTAAGCCCCAGAGAAGATGTTTGGCGGCTTCTTCGTCGGCTATGGGTAGATCGCGCAGCGCCCACATGGTGGCGGATGGGTCGGGACGCGGCGCGGTGAGCCACCGTTTCATGATGGGCAACAGCTGGCTGCTGGCGGTAGGGCTCGCGAGCGTTGCGACCAGCGCGATGATCAGGTTGGCCCGGTGCCGGGCGTAGGGATGATTCTCCACCCGCTCCACGAGGTCCTTGGTGTGGGCGGCCTGAACGCGGGGGGTGAGTCTGACGCCGGCGGCCAGCAGCTCGTATCCATCGAGGTCCGCCCAGACGTGATCACCGACGTTCAGTGCCGCCGCGAGCAAGGGTTCGGTGGTGTGCGGGCTGACCTGAGCGCTGAGCAGGGCGAGCAACACGTCGCGCCAGGCAGGATCGTGAACGAACCGCCGGACAGCGTCGAGCTGTTCGTCAGGCGCCAGCATCGCCAAGTGCTGGCCGGCCAGGTGGTCGAGCACGACGCGGTGCAGGAATCCGTAGGAGCCGGCGCCATGCGAGACGATCAGGCCGAATTCTTCTTCGGCCATCGCGAGGACCGCGTCGGCCTGCCGTCGGGCTTCGGCCGGCTGGTATCCGAGGACTTCGTCATCGATCATCGACTCGACGATGAGCTTCCGCATGTCCTGTTTGGTGGCGACGCCGGCTGCGTCCTTGAGGCGCAGCCGGTAGGCGACCGCGGCGAACAGCGTGCTGGCGTCGGCGGCGGGGAGCGGGCCGCCGCGAGCGTGCGAGGCCCGCTGTCGCATCTGTGGATGCTTCTCGATCAGCAGCTCGACGAGACGGGTATAGATCTTGAATCTTTGGCGGGGTAACGGCTCGCCCTGCCAGGTCGTCGCGAGCAGCGTGAGGAACAGCGGCGACCGTGACAGCTGAGCGAGGTCGGCGGAAATTTCGAGCTGGGCTAGGAATGCCTCCACGCCGGCGCCCCAGTGCAGCCGTGGTTCTGGGTCAACATCAGAAGCAGTGCCTCGCTGCAGAATCCCCGCAGCGATGCTGCGGCGTTGCCCGTCGGTCAGCGGCGTGATCTGGGCGTGGGCCCAGGGACGCTGCCAATTGAGCCGGTCGACGGCGTAGGGGCGGGTGGAGAGGACCGCGGCGGCGTTCGAGCGGCCTAGGAACGCCTCGAGGACGCCGAGGGCATGTTCGGCTGAGCTGACGTCGCTCCACTCGTCGATGCCGTCGACGAACAGCATCAGCCGGTCGTCGTGCAGCGCCCGCTGGGCCAGCGGCCAGAGATCGGCGGCGCTTTGCGACGACAGCCACGCTTCGACGGCGGAGACCAGCGAATTCTCCGTCGAGGCGTCGAGGTGCCGGCACAGGAACCCGAAGGGAAGCCAGACGGGAAGGTCACCGCCGTGCTCGCGCTGCAGCGTAATCGACTGCGGCCGTTCGGCGAGTAGGTCGGCCGCCGCGAACCGCAGCAGGCTCGATTTGCCCACGCCCGGGCCGCCGATGACGAGCCGATACCTGCCTGCGGCCAGCCATTCGTCGGCCGGCATGGCACCCTGCGTACTCGGCCCGTCCGCCGTGGCAGCGGCGATGAGCTGCTGGGCGGACCGGAACGACTGGCGGCGAGCGCCCAGGCGCGAGGCGACGTAGGTGAAGCCGTCCTCCGGATGCTCCGATCTGATCGAGCTTTCGGTGTTCGGCTGCTCAACGTCCACGACGCCGCGCTGTTGGGGCCGCGGGTCAACATGCACAATTACGAACTGCTGCTCGGAGGCAGCGTCCTCCGTCTGCTGTATGCCGCCTTGGGCGGAGAACACCGCCTGATAGAGCCGCCGCAACCGCGTGCGCAGCTCCCTGCTCTCCAAAGCGGGCAGGTTATTCGCCAACGCCCGGGCTGCTTCAGGACCGCAGAAGGCCTCGACCCAGCTCCTGCCGAAGAAGTCATCGACGATGCGCGGATGGTCCTTCAGCAGCGCTGATACCTCTTGCACGCCCCAAGGGACAAACGTCACCCCGAGCCCGGCCAGACGATCGCCTTGCGTCCGGAGCTCTTCGTCGAGCTTGGTGTCTTGCAGGTCGTATGACGTCGCGTAGTAAAAGATGCGGGTCTTGTCCGACCAGTCGCCCTTCAGGAAGTCGTCCACCGCCTTCTTGATCTTGGCGGCGGTCAACGCCTGCACCCGACGCGACTGAAGCGTGATGTAATCCCGGCCGGTGGCGTCGGCAGCTGTCAGATCCAGGGGCAAGCGTGCATACGCGTCGATGCCCTGCTGTCCCTGGCCGGGCGTGCCGAACAACTTCGCGTACGTGACCGGCCGAACAGTCTGCAGAAGACGCAGGAAGAGCTTCTCGGCGTCAGGCCAGGTCAACTGGCTGAGAGGCAGCACCTGGAGGTTGGTCTCGACTGGTGGCTCGGGCAGCGGTCCGGCCGGCGCAGCCCAGAGGACCGCTTCGGCCTGATCACGAACCTCGGACTCGCTTGCGATCCCCACCGTCGTACCTCCGCGACCGCCCGACGCACTAACTTTATGCAACCCGGCGACGCTGGGTAGGCACGACACCACCGGTGGTGGCGACGGCCCAAGCTCGGCGGCCGTCGTCCAGCTCGCCAACCTGCTTATGGCGACTTTCGCGCTCACCGCTGTACTCGGCCTCCCGGCACGCACTGCGTGGTCATCGAGCCGCTTGCGGCTCGGCCTAGACATGGCCACCGTCCTGCTAGCCGGGACCGTCTTCCTCTGGCACTTCTCCACCGAACCCGCCCTGGCCCACCGCACTGGCGCTGCTGGCCGTCGCCGGTGTCGGCGAGTTCGGCTCCTCGGCCCTCATCCCCGTCCTGCAGGGCACCGACTCCCTACACCTGGTCCTCGCGCTCGCCGCCGACCGCAGGTTCCTGATCGCCGACGCGCTCGCCCGGCTCACCGCCGCCGACAATCAGTTAAGGGTCGCATCCGAAGATGTGGCGACTGACGGAGGTCCAGAACTGAGCTGCCGTGTGCGCGCTAGGCGTGGTGGCGGCATTTCATAATGGACGCAGCCATGAATGGTGAGCACTCGTGCCGATGCACGTTCCCTTAATCCTTCATAAGCGCAAGGCTGCGGACAGTACGCATGTCGACCACCCTACTGAACCTCTCGCTGGGACCTGCGACGGCTCGTCACCGCCGCACAATCGTGGTCGCGACACTGTGGCCCGCCGAGTAGAGCAACCGAACAGTCCGCCCCATTGCCGGCTGGCCGGCCCCGGACGCCAACGACCGTGAACTACTCGGCCTCGCCCGGCTTATCCAAGCGCGCTAAGCGGGGTAGGGTGATGGAGTGCTTCGCGACCGCCTCAGCCACGCACCGACCGGCAGCCAGGCGTTGACGACCTATTCATAACCGTTGAAGCCTGAAGGGTACGGTTCGGTCGCCCGCTCAAGAATGGCTTACGGGAGCATCCTCCGGCGCAGATTCTTCTCCGCTCGGGTCCGTGCGGTCTCTACCGGCGTAGGCGCTGCCTTTACCGTGTTGGCGGCCATGAGCGTTTCTACCTGGGCGGCGGTGAACCGGCGTTTGCGAGCGATGTGAACATGCTCGACGCGTCCCGCTCGGCATTCGTCAGCCAGCCACCGGGCGGAGACTCGGATGAGCTTGGCGACTTCTGGGATGTCGTAGTACCGGATTTCCTCTGGCATGCCCGCCCCCGCTCTCGTGTACGCCCTGCCATGTCGATCTGAGCGTGTTCCGGCGCCCGGAACGTCAACACGCTCGCCAGCGGTTCCGCGAGTAGCCGGATCATGCCGTATCGACGCCATTCAGCGTGCCTGGCGGCAAGGTCAGATAACAGGTGTCGGTGCGTGTGCGGGGGTGTCACCGGAGAGGCGAGGAGCGCCAAGCGCCGCTCGACACGCCAGTGTGACCGGGATCACGCAAGAGGCACAGCAGAACCCGCCCCTTGGCCCCCTGATCAGGGGTGGAGCGGTCGGGAACGAGGCCCTCAGGATCGGCCGGTGTTCCCATGGTGTGCCCATGGGCGATGATCCGGGTCTTGAAGATCATCACCCAGAGGGCGTTCGCCCTGGTAGGGCTGCAGAGCCGCCTGACGGAATCGAACCGTCGACCTATTCATTACGAGTGAATGGGTCATGGCCATGTCGGCTCCCACCTGCAAAGATCGGAAGTGGCGGCGGTTTCAGCGTCGGCCTTCGCGTCCAGTCCTTCGTGCAGGGGATGCAAGACGGCGCAACTGGCGAACCCGCCGAAGCTGATGCTCCACTCCCCCGCCACTCCGCGCCCGCCCGAGGAGCGTGCGGGCGCTTCGGCTAGAGGCAAAATTACCCACGGTCAAGTTCGGTTGCGAGTCAGCGGCCCAACGCCCGTGCGCCGAGTAGTAGGTGATCATCCGATCATCTCCGAACACCGCACGCGATGCTAGGTCGCACGCGGCCGGTATGGTTCGGCAGTGACGTCTGTCGAGGCGCTACGCGGGTATCTCCTGGAGGAGGCCATCGCGTGGCTGGTCCGCGCGAGCGGATACCGTCTGCTGACGGATGTGGGCGACGACCCGGATGGCGCGCTCGAATGGGCCGGCAATGGCCTGTCCGTGGTGGGACGTGGGGCGAACCACCAGGCGGACACGCTCGGCGAGTTCGCGTTCGTGCCGCCGTTCTCGCTGCCGATCCGGTTGTTCGTGGAGGCGAAGTTCCGCGTCGGGACCACCGGCATCCATGAGGTTCGAAATGCGTTCGGTGTCATCAGCGACGTGAACGAGAACTACATCCAGCTGGGTCCGGGCCGGAGACCACGGCGTCGTTACCGGTACGTGTACACGCTGTTCTCCACCTCAGGCTTTTCCGCGCCCGCTCAGGAGTACGCGATCGCGCATCAGATCTCGCTCGTGGACTTGTCCGGCGACAGCTTCGCGTGGCTCCGAGCGGCGGTCGCGGACGCGGCAGACCAGGTACGCGAGCTCGAAGCATCCGTGCAAGCGTCGGTGCCACGGGCGAAGCTACGCGAAGCGGTTCGCCGCCACCTGGAGACCGGTGGTTCGGTGTTGCCGCAGGTCACCACGCCGTCGTGGTGGTCTGACGCGATCGAGCAGACACTGGCGAAGATCACCGCCGGTATGGGCCACGGGCTCCAGGTGGCCCAGGGCGGCGAGCTGCTCCTCGGCTTCCCGCCGGCGCCGTTCGTGCTGACGTTGACGGCGCAGCCGCCGTACACGATGCAGCATTTCCTGACGTTCACCCAACACAAGCAGCGGCACTCGATCGGCCTGCGCCGGCGCCGGTCCGACTCGCACGTGACCCAGTGGGAACTGTTCCCCCGCGAGCGTCCGGACGCGTACCGTCTGACGTTCACGTTGCCGGACCGGGTCGAGGCGTGGATCGATGACAGCGAGCGGTACCGCAAACGCGCGCGCATCGTCGAGGAAAGCCTGCTGTCGACGATCGTGTTGTACCGGCTGCGCCGTGGGGCCGTGACGGTGTACCAGCTGGACTACGAGTCGGCCGAGCTGCACCCTACTGGGAGTTGACCCAGCGCAAGGGTGCTCTCAGGATCTCCGCCGCGCCGAAGGGGTCCGCGGCCCGCTCGGCGAGGGTGACGACTGCCAGGTGCGGTGGTAGCACGTCGCTGAACTTGAGGCCGGCGACGGCTCGCTCGTCGATGTCGGGTGCCGCAAGCCGCTCGACGTCAATGGCGTCGACCAGGTGCCGAAGCTCACCGGCGGTCAGGTCCCCGCGCAGCCGCACCATGTGGTCGTCCAGGCGGGCGCCATCCACGACGGCCTTGGGCAGGGCCGCCGCGATGGTCGCGTTCGCGCGCCGACCGGCCCAGGTCCACCAGCGATGTTCGTCCTCTCGTGCCTCGAGGACGCTACCGCCGGCCCAGGTCTGCTCGGACCGTGCCCTGCGGATTCCGGCAAGGGTCTGCGCGGCACGGTTGGACCACGTGACGTCCGGGTCGGCTCCGAGGAGCACCCGGCGCTGGGCTTGGGCGAGGTTCCAGGACTCCGGGGGCAGGAAACCGTGCCAGAGGCTGCGGCCGGGCAGGTCGGTGGGTTCGACGTAGCAGCGTTGCCGGTTCCAGTCGATGTGGGTGACCTTCCACGGCCGGCCGCCGAGGACGATGACGCGCGGGCCGTCGATCTTCATGGTGAGCACGATCGCGTCGGTGCTGCCGACTTCGCGGCGGCCATGCAGGACGGTGAACTCGGGGGCGGCGGCGAAGACGGTCAGCAGTTCCATGAAGTGCCGCCGACCGTACCGCCGTTCGGTCTGCGGTCCGATGGCGAGCATGCCGGCGTCGCGGTCGAGGTGCCCGGATTGGACGAGCCATTCCACGATCGCGGGTGTGGTCTGGTCGAAGATCGCCAGGTCGCCGTACCAGGACGGCCACGTCTCGCCGCCGATCCGGTGTTCCTGCAGGCACAGCGCGAGAATCTGTTGCGCAGCGATGTGCCGGGGTCGCGGCGGCGGCACGACCGGCTCAACGTATCCGTCCCGCCATAGGTTGAGCAGTCCGGCGGCTTTGAGCAGCGTGTCGTGCTTGGTGGCGAGGAAGAGGGTGTTGCGGTTGGTGCCGGGCCGGCGGCCGGTGCGGCCCAGGCGCTGCAGGAAAGAGGCGACGGTGCGAGGCGCGTCGAGCTGGATGACGCGGTCGAGGTCACCGACGTCGACGCCGAGTTCCAGGGTGGCGGTGGCGACGATGACGCAGTCGCGGGCCTCGGCGAATGCCTGCTCGGCCTGGCGGCGTTCGTCGGCGGCCAGGGAAGAGTGGGACACGAACGTGCGGACGCCCTTGGCCCGCAGGGCGAGGGCGAGTTGTTCGACCTGAGCGCGGCTGTCGCAGAAGGCGAGGCGTTTCTCGCCGCGGTGCAGGGCGGCGATGACGGTGGCGGCGTTGTCGACGCCGCCGACGAAGTCGAGCGTGACGTCGATGGCCGGGGCCGGGCCGGGCGGTGCGCTCGGCGCGACCACGGTGCCGGGCCGGTAGGTGGCGTTGGCGCCCTGCAGCCAGTGCAGGAGGTCGCCAGGGTTGCCGACGGTCGCGGACAGGCCGATGCGCTGGACCCGGCGTCCGGCGATGCGGGACAGCCGTTCGAGGACGGCGAGCAGGTGCCAGCCGCGGTCGTCGCCGGCGAAGGCGTGAACCTCGTCGACGATGACCATCCGCAGGTCGGCGAAGACCTGCCGGGGGTCGGTCAGCGTGGACACGAGCATCGCCTCGAGGGACTCAGGCGTGGTGAGCAGGATGTCGGGTCGTTCCAGGCGCAGCCGGCGGCGCTGGGTGGCAGAGGTGTCACCGTGCCAGAGGCCGGCTGTACGGCCGAGCCAGCTCGCGTAGCCGGCGATCCGCGGGTGAAGGTTGTTGAGCAGGGCGCGCAGCGGGCACAAATACAGCACCGAGATGCCGGTCCAGGCGCCCTCCGCCATGGCGGTCAGGGTAGGGAACACCGCGGCTTCGGTCTTGCCGCCGGCGGTCGGGGCGAGCAGCAGGGCGTCGTCGCCGGCGAGGACGGGCTCGATGGCGGCTTCCTGCAGCGGGCGGAGTGCGCGCCAGCCGAGTGTGTTGACGATGTGGTGGGCGACGCCGGGGTGGAGACGGTCGACGGCGGTCACGGCAGGGTGAGGTCGATGTCGTCGACGGACTCGACGGCGAGGCCGGCGGCGTTGCGTTCGACGTCAGTGAGCTCGGCGGCGGTCACGGTCACCGGGTAGTCGCGGCGTGGGTCGAAGTCCGGGAACTGCTCGGTGCGGTCCAGGACGTCCGCGACGAGCTTCTTCAGGAAGACCCGGGGTGCGACGCCGACCTTGCCGCCGAGCCGGCCGGTGACGGTGTCGGCGAGCAGGGCCAGATAGGCGTCGTCGACGGTGGCGGCGACCCGGTCCCGGTCAGGCAGCCCGGTGATGAACAGATCGCGGACTCGGCCGCCGAGTTCGCGCAGGCCGTCGGTGGTGAAGCCGGGCAGCCGGAGTTGGACGGCGCGCGGGTTGTCGAAGCGGGCGTCGGCGGTGAAGTCGGTGGCGAGCCGCTGTGCGAGGGGTGGCAGTCGTTGGGCGCCCTGCACGCCGTCGAAGAATGCCGGGGTTCCGGTGATGACGAGGTAGAGGCCGGGGAACCGGCCGCTGTCGACCTCGTCGATGAGCTGTCGCAGCGCGTTGAGGGCCTTGTCACGGACGTCGGAGCGCATGCGTTGCAGGGTTTCGACCTCGTCGAGGACGACGAGCAGCCCGGGATGCCCGCAGCCGCGGAGCACGGTCAGCAGCCCCTGCAGGAACGCCAGTGCGCCGAAGTGGTCGAGCTCGCCTTTCAGTCCAGCGGTCCGCCGGACGGTGGAGGCGACATTGGGCTGGCCGCCGAGCCAGGCCGAGAGGCCTTCAGCGGTGGCCTGGTCACCGGCGCCGGCGGCGGTTCGGTAGCCGCGCAGGGCCGCGGCGAAGGCAGGTGCGCTGCGGGCGATCTCGCCGAGGCGTCGGTCGAGGAGCCGGTCGACGCCGTCGTCGAGGGCGTCGCTGTCGGTCTCGGCGATGTCGCCAGTGGCCAGGACGTCTTCCTCGAGGGTGTACATCCAGGCGTCGAGGACGGGCCGCAGCGCCGACGGCGGGAACTCGGCCGTGGTGAGGTTGTCGCAGATGCGCCGGTAGACGGTTTCCAGCTTGTGCAGCGGGGTTTCGGTCTCCGAGATCTGCACCTCAGCGGTGGCCATCCCGCGGTGTTTCGCGCGTTCGGCGAGCCAGCGGGTGAAGAAGGTCTTGCCTGCGCCGTACTCGCCCCGGACCGCCTTGAACACCGCACCGCCGGCGGCCGCGGTATCGAGTTCGGCGTCGATGGCGGCCTCGAACCGGCCCAGCCCTACGGCGAGCAGGTCGAGCCCGTTGCCGGGGACCGTGCCTCGGCGCAGCGCATCAATAACCTCGCGGCGCCGGCGCGCGCTGACATCAACGGTCACGGCTGGTCCCAAGCTCGAACTGCTCGCGCAGCATGCGTTCGTCGAGCGTGACGATCTCCCCCTCGACGTCGACGGCCTGGTAGCCCTCCACGGCGAGGACTCGCCGCAAAATCGTCACGATATTGCCGATCCGCTGCGCGGGCACGCCGGAGCGGGCCGCGAGGGCCTCCATCGGCAGCCGGTGGCCGTCCGCCTCGTGCAGGGCGGTGAGCAGGGCGGTGACCCGCTCCTCGGGCAGCACCGGGCGGCCGGCCAGCCGCAGCGCCCGGTTCTGTTTGTACCGGGGACTGGCCAGCAGCGCGGTCACGAACGGCGGGGTGACGCCGAGCGCGCCCGCTGGGGTCGGCGCCGCGACCGGGGCCGCAACGTCGAAGAGGGTGCCCTCCTGCGTCGGCTCAGCCAGGGTGACGGCCGCGCTGGCCAGCTCGACCGGCCCGCGCCACCACGGCGGCGACGCCACCGGCGCCGGCGACCATCCGGCCGGCGACGGTTCCCCGGCGGAGGTCAGCATGGCGAGCGGGATAACGACCTCGGCCGCGCTGGCGCCACCGTGGTAACCGGCCTTGCGGGCGGTGTACCGGATCGTCTCCCGCCAGGGCAGGACCACGTCACCGTCGCCGAGGAGGACACGCCGCCCGGTGATCCGGGTTTCGCCGTCGCCGGGTGCGTCGCCGCTAGCGGGCCGCCACCGCGCGGACAGGGCGCCGGTTGCGCTGCGCAGGTCGCCGTCGGGTCCGCGGTCCACGACGTGCCCGTGGTCGGAGAGCAGCACCACGACCCTCCCGCGGGCGGCGTCGAGGAGGTGGCGGACCAACCGTACGGTCTCCAAGGTCCAGGCGGTCGCGGCCGGGTCACTGCGGTCGAGGGCGTCGTCGATGGTGTTGACGACCGCGGCGACGGTGCGGACGTCGGGGTTGTGCAGCGCCGCCACGACGGACGGGGCCAGACTCTGCCCGGCACCAGCGAGCAGGTCACCCTTGTGGAACAGCACGGCGTCGGCGCCGAGCTGCTTGGTGAGCCCGGCGCGTTCGTCGGCCTGCCCGCCCCGGCGGAGCTCGCCGGCGAACAGGCTGGTCCGGCTCACCTCGGTCACCGACGGCAGCGCGGCCAGCACACCGACCCGCGGCCCACCGTCCGGGGTGAGTTCCCACCAGTCCGCGGCCACCGCCGACTCGACCAGTTCAGTGCTGGCGGCCACGCTCATCCCGTCGACGACGAGCAGCAGCACCGGCCGGCCCGCGTCGACGACCGGTTTGACGACCCTCCGGACGACGTCCTCCACGTACAGCAGGCTGCCGGGTGCGCTGTCGGCCGCGGTGTTCGCGGCGAGCAGCGCCGCGAACTGCTCGTCGTGGCGGTCGCGGCGCGCGGCGACGGCGGTGTGCAGATCCCGGTACACCGCGGCGAGCGCGGGATCGCTCACGCCGACCCACAGCCGCAGCCGGGCCCGGTCGAGCCATCCGTCAGTCGCGGTCTGCCGGCGTACCGCCTCCGCCAACGTCATCGGCGTGTCGTCCGGCGTGGTCAGCCAGCGCAGAGCGCGCATCGCCAACACCGCGGTCGGGTACCGGTCACCGACCGCTGCGAGCCGGTGCCGCGCCACCATCCGCAGGGCAGCCTCCGCCGCCTCGAGCGTGCGACTGGTCGGCTTGCGCAGAGCCAGCCGCAACTCATCGGCGAACGTCGCGAACCGGGCGTCGAGACCGCCGGGCAGCAGGTCCGAGCGACCAATCAGCCGGCTCGCCTGGAGCCCCCGGGCGAGTTCCTCGGCCCGGCCGAGCAGTCGCTGCGCCTCCGCGCGATCCTCGCCGCCCAGCGCCCGGGTGGCCCAGGCCAGGACGGTGGTGCTCCACTCCGCCGCTTCGCTCTCGCGCGGGGCGGCCCCGCCGAGGTACTGCTCGAACCGCACCCGGGCGGCGGCCACGTCCGCGTTCGGCGCTCGGCCGTCCCACAGCAGCCCCGCGACCAGCCCGAGGGGAATGGCGTCGGTGCCGTGACCGCTGTCGACGGCGGCGATGGCCCACCGTGCGGTGGCGCCGGCGGTCTCGGCGAGCCAGCCGGCGACGATGGCTCGCAGGTCGGCGTCGACAGTGGTGTACCGCACGACGTCGGTGCCGCGCAGGGTCCACTGCAGCAGCCCGGTCGCGTCGAGGTCGTCGACAGCCAGGCCCAGCAGCCGGGCGACCAGCAACCGCATCGCGGCGTCGCGGGTCACCACTCCCCCGCGCACCGGCGGCCAGCCGCCTGGCGGCGCGTGCTCCAGTAATGCTTCGGCGAGCTGGCGGCGCTGCCGCACGAGCGCTGGGTCGAGCGCGGCGGCTTCGAAATGCGTCCGGACAATCTCCCATGGGTCGATACTGATCACGGTGTGTGTCGAGCAGTGCGACAGCAGCCCGGCGCCGAGGTCGTCGTCATCGCGATCGGTGAGGACCACCAGACGTTCCTCGTCCGGCAGCTCGACCAACGCCGCCCGGATCGCCAGCGACGACACGGCCGGCACCACCCGGACCGTGGTGCCGCCGACCTGGATCGTTGGGGGGCCGCTCCACTCCGGGCGGGCCTTCAGCGCAAGGGCGCGCTCCGGACGGCCGCTGCGCAGCCAGTCGGCGACCATGGCCCGCACCTGCGCCTCGGTCGCACTCGGCGCGGCGATACCGGCGGCGGTGGTGCTCACTCCACCGACCATTCCACCCGGATCCGCCGGCCCGCGTTCGCCGCCCGGAAGCGGCGCAGCTTCGCGACCGCGTCCTCGAACGAGGCATCGTCGGCGATGCTGGCCTCACCACCGGTCCGGACCAGCGGCGGGGTCACCGGCGGCGTAGGAACGGGTGGTGTGACGACGACCGGCGGTTCGATGATCGGCGGTGGGACGACGACCGGCGGCGGCGTCCGGGCAAGCAGCTCGGTCGCTTCGTGGGCCGCCGTGGATAGCGCTTCGGCAAGGTCGGCGTGCAGCTGCTCGCGGCGCGCGGAATCGGCCAGCTTCTCCAGCAGCAGGCGCGCCGCTTCGGCGCGGTCGTCCTGCAGCCCGGCGACAGTGCTGAGCATGTTCCACGGAGTGCGGGCCAGCGCCTCGGTCAGCGCCGCAGCTCGGGTGAGGTAAACGCTGGCGGTGACCGGTTCGACGCCGCCGAGGTCGGGATCGGCCACCAGGTCTACGAGTACGACGTCATCGAGTTCGTCCACGACAGTGTCGAGCAGGGCAACCAGACGGCGAGCGGTGTGCAGCCGCCCGGTCGTGGCGGCCAGATCGATGCCGAGCTGTCCGGCGTGCCGCTCCAGCGCGGCGACCAGTTGCCGGACCGCAGGCAGGGTGCCTTTGAGGTGCTCGCGCACTGTCGCGCCGAACCGGGCAAGGTTCGCCGCGGACAGTCGCGGTGGCAGCCGCAGCGGGGTCAGTCCGCTAACGGTGGCGAGCGCGGCTTTCCACTGCTGCTCGTCGGGGCGGCGATCCATCCGGAGTTCCATGTCGTCGGCGATGCCGTCGAGCACAGGAGCGGGAATCTTCCGGTCGTCCCGGTACCAGGACAGGTCTTGGTCGAGCGCGAACACCGCGATCAGCAGTTGTTGGACGGGGCGGTCCAGGCCACGCGGCTGCGGCACGTCGGTCAGCCGGCGCAGCAGCGAGACAGAGAACCGGCCCGTCGCGCCTTCCAGCGCCTTGGCTTGCTGCAGGAAGTGCCCGGTCCACCACAGGTACGTGGGGTTGAGGGTATAGACACCTTCCTCGGTGCACTCGCCGATCTTCAATTGGTTCGCGATCCGGCGGACATGCCGCCGATCGGCGGACTCCACCAACACTCGACGAGCTGGATCGGCCATGGCCTGCTGGGCGTACTCAAGTACCTTGCGCAACTGCGCGACGGTGACCAGGGGCTCGTTCTCGGGCAGGTTCGGGTTGCCCTGGTAGATCCAGGTGAGCATCTGCCCGGTCAGGTGGTCGAACGCGGTGCGTAGCGTCCCACCTATCGGTTTTGCGGGAGTAAAGCCAGGTGCAATCGTCTGCAGCACTGGGTCGGGATCGTCGGCAACGTCGGCTGGCAGGGCACCCACCACTCCGTATGCCTGCTTGAGACAGTCGACGAGTCGGGCGCGAGTGGTGCGCTGCTGCTGTTCCAGCATTGCCTTCGCCTGCAGCCGCTCGTCTGTGGAGAAGTCGGAGGCTATAGTGCGCAACCGGTCGTCGCCGCTGCCCGCCAGCAGATAGTTCAGCTTCACTAGGGTGCCGACCAGACCCAGCCGTTCTTCGGTGAGGAAGTACGGCAGCCAGAACAGCGTGTTGCTGTTCAAGTGCGCGTTGATCGCCTGGATGCGGGCGGTGTCGCTGCGCCGGGTATGGGTCTCGTCGTCGAAGGGGTAGTCGATGACCACCCGCCAGCGCCCGCCGTCCGCCGCGACTTCCGACTCGGGCAGTTCGTTGGGGTCCCGGACGTTGGCGAAGATGACGTCGATGTGGTGCCGGCGGCCCCGCCAGTCCCGCGGCTGCTGTTGTGCGGCGAACATGCCGTCCGGCGGGGTGATGCCCAACTCGGCACAGACGAGATCACGCAGCAGCCGACGCCGGGCACCTGGCGTGTCCTCCGTGGTCGGCACCCGCTCGAGGAGGACCGACGCGTCCACCTCGGACAGCTCCATCCGGATCACCGGATCGGTACCCTCGCCGATCTGGATCTCCGGGATGTACACCGACAGGTGCCGCAGCCGTTTGAGCACCATCGGCGGCTCCGAGCCGATGATCGGGCTGACCATCGAGCCGTAGTTCAACGCGTGCAGCCGGACCGCGGTCAGGTTCGCCAGCGCCGGTACCTCCGGCACCAGCGCCGCAAGCAGCAGCGTCTTGATCAACCGGTCGTCGACGTTGTACTGATGGCTGGGCGGCAGTGCGGCGACGCCTGCCTCGGTCTGCTGGTGCTGCTCAAGGAGCACCGGCCGCAGCCGGCCGTAGAGCGCCCGGGCGGTCTCGAACTGTTTCTTCAGCTTCGGGTTGTCCGGCAGTTCCCCCTTGGCGACCAGTTCGTCGAAGAGTTCGGCGACCCCGATGACGTCGTTGACCCGCAGCCGCTCACGGCCCGCCACGAGCAGCCGGGCCATTACCTTCAACGCGGTCCGCTCCCGCTGCAATGCCTGCGACAGCGCAACCAGCGTCGCCACCAGCGCCGGGCTGAACGGGTACAGCCGCCGGAACACCGCCGGGTCGGAGCCGACACCGGCGTCGCCGTACTGGTTGCCGGCGATCAGCGTGTCCCACACGTCACGGCGGCGCTGCACCGCCTCGAACGCCTCCCGGAGGATCCGCTCGCCGTCGCCGATCTTCTTCAGCAGCCGCCGCTCGGCGATCTGCGGCAGATTCCGGTCCGGCAGCACGATCTCGGTGAACCGGCCCCGGCCGTGCCGGAACACGTCGGAGAACGCCTGCCGCTCCGCGCCCGGCACATGGGGACCGAGGAACTCGACCAGATCCCGCTGCCGGGCCACGAACGACACGAGCGGCACGGGCCGGTGCTGATCGGCCGACTCGACGAACTTCGCGAGTTTGCCACCTTCCTGGTTGACGAACTCCAGGTTCGACAGGTGCTGCGACAGCCACAGGATCAGCTCGTCGAGGAACAGCACGATCACGTCGTACTGCAGCGACTTCGCGTGCTGCGTGATCACCGCGAGGCCCTCGTCGATGTCCAGATACTCGCCGCTGTGCACCGCCCCCTTGAACAGCGTCGCCGTGAGGTCGGACACCAGCCGGTCCCGGTCGGGCGTGCCGGGCGGCTGCGCCGCGGCAGCGTCGTACCGGGCGGCGTCCCAACCACCGCGCCACTGCCCCCACCCGGCGGACCCGCCGCCCGAGGCCTCGCTCAGCCGGGCGAAGAACCGCTCGTCGCCCACCTCGGCCCGGTAGTCCGCGGCGTTGACCAGCAGCGCATCCGACCGATGCACCGCCGGCGGCGGCGCATCCGGGTGCAACGCCATCACCTGCTGGCGGTACCCGCCAAGCACCGCCGCCTCCAGCGACCGGGCACCCAGCAGGTGGAACGTCAACGTCAGCACCTTGCGGCCGGACAGCCACCTGTCCGCGTCCGCGACCGGCTCCGACAGGTTTTCGACGGCCAGGGCGTCCGGGTTGCGGCGCAGGATCTCGTGCAGCACCGCCATGAAGTGGCTCTTCCCGGCGCCGAACGACCCGTGCAGGAACCCCGCCTGCGACCGGCCCGTCTCCAGCGCCTGCGCCACCAGGCCGAGCGCCTTGACAAACTCCGTCTTCAAGCTGTCGGTGACCACGTAATCGGCGAGGGTCTGCTGCGCATGGCTGACACCCTCCGCCAACCGCATCACGTAGTCCGAGTCGGTCACCCGCTCCGGAATCGCGATGACCTCACGCAGCATGGTCACGCCAGCACCCCCAACGCGATCTCGGCCCGGTCGGCCTCCAACGCCGCCAACTCTGCATCAACGAACGCCGTATAGAAATCGGCCGGACTACCGCCGTATTCCGGCAAATCATCAGAATGCCACTGATGCAGCCAGGGCTCCAACTCCGCCAGCCCCGCCAGCAGCGGCAGCAGCCGCTCCTTCGGCCAGCCGTCCTGCTGCTTGCGCTCCATGTAGAGGTTCGCCAGGGCCTGCGCCTGCTCCAGATGATCCCAGCCCGCCCACCCGAGCACCGGCAACGCGTCCCGGCCGGCGTTCGGGTACAGCACGAACCGCTCCTTCGGCACATCGAGCTTGCCCCGGTTACGCCAGTACGACGTCCGCGCGAAGTCGGCCTGGGCGTACTTCGGCGGCACAGGAATCGGCGCCGACAGCCGCTCCCCCGCGTCCTCCCGCCGCTGTAAGGCCCAGACGTCTTCCCATTGCTTGCGCTTGACCAGCCCGGACGGCTTGTACCGGTGCGCGGCCAGGAACGGCACCGTCTCGTCCGCCACCAGCTTCGTCAACTCGCTTGCGAGGTCGTAGGCGTCGTGCCCGCAGTACAGCGCCAGCACCGACCGGAAGTCCGCGTCGGTGCCCACCCGGTCTGCTAGTACGCCTACCGACATGAGCCGGCCGCCGGCGGAACCCCGCCACAGCTCCTCCGCCTCGAGCCGGTCGAGCAGCCAGTCTCGCAGCGCCTGCTGCTCCTGGACCTCCCACGGCGTCGAGGACCACCGCCGCTTACACTCCGGACGCTCGATCAACGCAAGGTCCGGACGCGACTCGATGACCGCCATCCGCTTCAGAACCGTCTCGCGGTATGCGCTGGGCCACTCCTCCGGCAGCGTCGTCGTCGGCTGCGACCGATGCCGGACGAACCACTCCGGGAGCGGCTCCCCCTCAGCGATGCCGCGAGCCATGATGATCTCGAAGGCCCGCTGTCCGAGCTGCAGCTCCGGGATGGCGTCATCCGGTACGGTCAGGTCCTCGTCGAGCAGGCCGTACAGCCGGTACACCTCCCAGTCCAGCTCCTCCTGCACTGCGATCATGCGGCCCCGAATCCTGGCGTAGACGGCCTTCGCGGCGTCGAGCGACATCCGCGTCGGGACGCTGTCCCCACAGACCGCAGCCGGCCGTACCGCGGCAAGCTCCTGAGCCAGCCGATCCAACGCCGCCGCCCGCATCGTCGGCGTGCTCGCAGGGACTGGGAAGCTCTTGAGCTTCGTCGCGTTGAACTGGAAAAACCGCTCCCAGTCGCTGCTGGTCAAGCCGCCGCCCTCACCTCGGATGCCCTTGTCGTGGCTGACCTGCTTGAGCCAGAAGCACGCCGTCGAGGAGTTCAACAGGCCCAGCAGCGCAAGATGGTCGTCCTCGGTCGCGGTGGCAGGCAACTTGATGACGGGCGCCGTCTGTTTGAATACCTTCCCACCCCGATCCAGCACGAAGTGGTTGTGCGTGGATACCTCTGCCCACGCAATGGTCAGGTCCGTCCGAGGTTTGTCAACGGTGACCTGATGCCATTCGTACCAGGGACGGCCCTCTTCGAAGTATGTGAGCTTGGCGAACGTGGCGCGGTTGCCAAGTGTTGTGCGGGTCGGCCAAAGACGACGGCTCGCCCGGGGAAAGGCCGACAGCTCTTTCAATGTCAGCGTCTCATCGTAGGGAAAGAAGACCTGCGAGCCGTCGCGCTGTGAGTGATCGCGGATCTCGTCGCCGATCACGAGTCGTGTGTATCCCGCCTCTTCCAATCCGAGCCGAGGTATCACCTGCGGAGGTGTGATCATAACTTCGTCGGCGTTGGTCATGCCGAACACGCCGATTCTCGACGCGAGGTTACCCAATCTCCCGCGCGCCTGCTCGATGCTTGCCTTGACATCAGAGGCGCCACCTCCACCGACGCTCCATGGGTGCTTCTTAAAGGAGTCCGCCGGAGCGTCGACCACGGTGACGTAATGCGTCTCACTGCCCGGCTTGTCATAGTGCGCGGCGATCGCGGTCCACACGAGGCCGGCGGCGGGATTATCAGGAACGCCAGGCTCACCTTGCACGCCGAGGACCGCTCGAATCAATGGCCGTTTCGGTCGACGACGATAACCGATGAGAATGACGGTCGGGGTCCCGTGGCCGGGGATGTAAGCACCCGAGGTGTCGATGATGTGGCTCAGCTCAACCTTCTCGGCGAAAAAGTCGGTGATGAGCTTCTTGCCGAACTCCCGTTTCATGAACGAGTTGGCGGTGATCTGCCCGACGATCCCGGCACGCCCTGACGCGTCGCTGCCTCTAACTAGCTCGAAGAACCGCTCCACGAACGGCACAGACAGCGCGTACTTGCCCGCGCAGGAGTCGTACATTCCCCGGTAGAGGTCGTTAAGGTACTTGTCCTTGACGGCGATATACGGCGGGTTGCCGACCACGACGGTGTACTGCGCCCGCTTGAGCAGCTTCTTCAGCGTTGGGGCGTCCTCGGTGTAGTAGGGGTATGCCGTTCCAGTCTCCAGCAGGTGAAGGATGTCGCCCTGATGGGAGGAGTCCTCGTCTTCCCAGCGCAGCAGTGAGTCGCCGACGGCCAGCCGCATCGTGAAGCCGGGTGCGTCGGCTAGGTGCTTCTCGTCGCAATACCGCAGGACTTCGACGAGGAGGCGGAAGCGCGCGATGGCGACGGCGAACGGGTTGATGTCGACGCCGGTGATCTGGTCGAGGACCTTCTGTGCCCGGTCCCGCCGGTTGAGGTCGGGATGGCGCCGTTCCCAAAGCCGCAGCAGGCGATGGAACGCGCCCAACAGGAAGTGGCCCGAGCCGCAGGTGGGATCGATAAGTGAGGTGTCTTCCAGGCCATAGTCCTTGATGGACTCGTCAAGGGTCAGTTTGAGGATGAACTCCTCGACGAAGTCCGGCGTCTGCAGGAGCGCGTACCGTTTGCGAGCGTCTTGGGACAGCTGCTCGTAGAGGTCGCCGAGGAATCGAGTGTTGAGGTCCAGGTCGGTGTAGTCGTGGACGCCGGGGCCGCGCCGCCAGAAGTCGAGCAGCCCGGCGGCGGCATCGGCGGTGAGGTCCCAATGCCAGACGGGGTTGTGCTGGTCGAAGAGGGCCGCAGTGGCACGCATGCTGGCGAGGTGCCCGAACGCCTGCCGGAGCCACTCCCGGTCGCTGTCGGTGGGACGTTCGAGGAAGTACTCGGTGGCGGCTTCAACGGCGTCGTCGGTGCGCTGGCCGGGCCCGGCGATGAACTGCCGGTCGATGAGGTCATTGTCCTCGCAGAAGCGGACGAAGACGGTGCCGAGCAGCCACGCCACCGATGCCTGGTCGATCTGTTCCTCGCGCCAGGTCTCGTAGGTGGCGCCGGTGCGCTTGCCGTACGCCGCCTTGTACTGCGTCTCCAACCACGATTGGAGCTTCGGCAGGGTCTCGGACTGCTGGCGCAGATCGGTGGCCAGGACCTTGAGCTGGCGCTGCAGGTCGGCGAGTGTGGTCACGTACGGGCCTTTCCGGTGGCCTGGGCGGGTTGCCACCACGCGTCGGGCAGCCAGGTGAGCTGGCCGGAAGACGTGACGGGGATGGGCTGGTCGTCGAGGAGTTGCTTGCCGCCGCGGGTCGCGACGAGGAGGAGCCGTGCCGCTGGGCGCGGTACGCCGTTGTCGGCCAGGGTCGCGATGAGGTCCATGCAGCGGTACCGGGCGAGGGGTGCCGCCTCGCTCAGCAGTACCGCCGCATCTGTGGTCAGGGCGGCCGTGAGACGCGGCACCACCTCGGCCCGCACGGCGCTTTCCAGGTTGCGGCGATCCGGGTGGGCGGCCTCACGAGCGTCGGACTCCAGGATCAGCTCCCACGGCACGCCGAGAGCGCGGAGCGTCTCGACCAGGACCGCGGTGACGTTGATCTCGACGAGTCCGAACCGGTCGAGCAGTGCCTGGCGGGCGACGGCCAGGGCTGCGGGCTTTACCAGGACCGCCAGGAAGCCGTCACGGTCCAGAACGGCGGTGAGGCGGGCGTCGGCGTCCGCGACGGCATCCGGGCCGGCCGCCAGCAGCGGGCCGGTGCGCGTGCCGCGGGTGCGGCTGGCGAACAGGTCACTGCCCGGTCTGGTCGGGGTCGTGTAGCGGTCGTGGCGCCACTCGAGCGCGATACCGGCGGCCGTCAGGTACTGGTCGAGTTTGGGCCGGCCGGGGAGGTCCGCGGCTTTCGGGAACCGGGCCCGGACTCGTTTGCGGACCTCGTCGATCGTTAGTGACCGGCCGGGTGGGACGGCGAGGCTGCCGGCGGCGAGCCGAAGCGCGGTCTCGGCGGCCATGCCGACCTGGTACAGCTGCTCCTGCGGGCTGAGGGCGACCCCACCGGCGGCCGCGGCGAGGGAGAGCAGCCGGCTGTCCGACATCTGCGGCATCGCCGGCGGCGGGGTCGGCTCGCGCAGCCGTTCCAGCGCGCGAGAGCGGGTGGCCGGCAGCGGCTGGCTCGCCAGGCCGTGCGCGATCCGGCCGAGCTGCGCCGCGTACTGCAGGAAGTCCATCGCAGTGTGCTCGGCGTCCGGGTCGTCGGGCTCGCGGCCGATGAGGACGACCTTGTCGATGCGGTGCTGGTCGACGCGGGCGTCACCGCCGCGGGCGAGCTCGACCTCGACGGCGGCACGAACCAGGCCGATCGCCTGGGTGGTGCGTCGCGGTTCGGGGCTGTACGACCCGTGCGCGGCGATGAGCTCGCCGGCCAGCTCGTCGGCGGACATCACCCCGCCATTGGCGTCGAGGAGTACCACGATCTCGTCGCGGATGCGGCTCAGGTCCGGCAGGTCCTGCCACCGGTCGGTGAGCCGGTGCAGGATCTGCGACACCCGCTGGGAGGTGATCCCCGCGTGGCGGGCCAGGTCGACCTGGGACGGCCAGTGAGGCGGGTGGTCGTCGCTCGACGGGATGTCGGAGCCGAGCAGCATTGGCACGATCGCCGTCTCGCCTGATCTGCGCCGGGTCACGGGCCCGGTCAGCAGCTCCAACACGGTTTCGATGCCGGCGATCTGCGGGGTGCTGCCATCGTCGGTCGGTTCGGCGGTGACGGTGTGACTGGTGGCGAAGACGGCCCGGAGCTCGCGGGTTCGGCGGCGGATCTCGGTCTTGGTCGCCTGGGAGACGCCAGCCAGTCGGGACAGGGCCATCTGGTCCTGGTCGATGAGGTCGCCGACGGTGTGTACACCGATGCGTTCCAGAGCCGAGCGGGCCTTCGGAGTCATCCCGACCCGTTCCAGCGGGGTGTCCCGGCCGACCGCGAGCGGCACCTCCTCGGCGGACGGCTGACGGTCGACGGCCGGCGCCGGCAGGGCGGTGAACACCCGCCGCCAGGCGTCGGTCATGTCCTCGTAGGTGTCGAAGCGCTGCCGGGCGTCCCGGGCGAGGGCTTTGGCGAAGAAGTTGACCAGGCCCTCGGCGGCGTCCTGGTCGAACAGCTCCGGTGCCAGCGTCACCTCGTCGGTCAGGTGCTCGGGCGGGGTCAAGCCGTCGCCCCACCTCGGCAGTGTCGCGGTGGCCATCTCGTACAGGGTGACGGCGACGGCAAAGCGTTCCGCGGCGGCGTCGTAGCGGGCCCGGCGCGGCGGTCCGAGGAACGGGTCCAGGTAGGGCGGCGTGCCGGCGGTCAGGTGCTCGGCCGGCGCGGCGGCGAGGGAGAAGTCGAACACGCACAGGTGCAGCTCGCCGTCCCGCGAACGGGGCCGGGCCGCCAGGTTGGCGGGTTTGATGTCGCGGTGCATGATGCCCTCGGCGTCCAAGGCGCGGACGACGTCGAGCAGGTCCCGGCCGTAGCGGTCGAGCAGTTCCAGGTTGAGCCGGCCACCGGAGGCGAGCTGGTCGGCGAGCGTCTTCGGCCCGGCGTACTCCAGCAGCAGGCCGACCTCGCCACCGATCTCCACCGGCTCGTCCCGGACCAGGCGGACGATCTGCCAGTGCGGGATCCGGCGAAGCACCGCAGCCTCGTCGTACAGCCGCTGCCGTTTCTCCGGGTCCCGGGCCACCTTGAGCACGATCTGCGTGCCCTGCTCGTCGCGGACGAGGATCGCCACCGACGTTGCGCCGGCGCCCAGCCGGTCGACCACCGTCAGGCCGCCCTCGAGCACGTCGCCGCTGCGCGCCTGCAACGGGTTGACCTGCGGGACCGGGTCCGGGGCGGTCAGCTCCTCCTCGACCTGGTCGAGACCCTCGAGGAACAGCGCGACCGTCTTGGTTCGCGACGGCACGACGACGCAGGTCGCGTCGAAGATGAGGTCGACGAGGCTGCTCGGGGCGCCGTCGAGAGCTGCGGTGATGTCGAGGCCGCCGAGCTGATCCAGCACCGTCTTGCGCTCGGCGACGCTGGTGGCCGGCTGACGGCCGCTCATGATGTGGTACGTCATCGCCCCCAGCGCGAACACATCCAGCAACACTCCCGGCGCGTCCGGGTTGGTGATCTCCGGCGCCTGGTACACCCGGGCGTGCTCATCGGCGAGTTCCTCGACGTGCTGCGTGCCCAGCACGGTGCCCTGCGAGGTCGTGGTAGTCCCGGGAATCCGACCACCGGTCTGCCAGTCGATCACCACTAGCCCGGGCCGCGCCGAGTTCGGCTTCCGCACGAAGATCGACCGTGGGTTGAGGTTGCGGTGCACCAGGTGCCGAGAGTGCGCGTACCGCATGATGTCGCCGAGCTCGTGAACCAGCTCCAGGCGCCGGTCGACGGTCAGCTCGCCGTCATGCTCGGCGAGCCACCGGTCCAGGCGAACCCAGTCCTCGTTGTGGTCGAAGATCACCGCCGGGCCGTAGCTGTGCTCGATCAAGTCGTGTGCTTGAACGATCCCGTCGTGGCGGATTCCCTGCAGCAGCCGGAACTCCCGCTCCGCCGCGCGCTGGATCATTTCGCGGTCGGCGTCGGCGCGCTCGGTCAGGTAGAAGCGGACCCGTCGGACCAGATCGGTCTGCTGGTGCCCCGCGAGGAAGTCCTGCCAGCCGGGTCCTTCGGCGAACGGCTTCGGGGTCAGCAGGAGCTGCCCGACCATCCGCTTGGACACCGACGGCCGCAGTCCACACGCCTCGATCAGCGCGACGATCTCCCGGGCAGCCGCCCGATCGATGCCGCCGCTGGCGGGCCGGTGCGTCACCAGCCGGTTGATGTCGTCCAGCCCTGACGCGGACGAACCGTGCGGGCCGTACACGCGCTGCCGGCCGACCGGATCCAGCTGCGACCGGACGTTGGCGGCGTGCAGAAACACCGCAGCGTCGACGTATGGCACACGGGTTCGGCGTCCGGGCACCCTACCGGCGTACTGCTCCAGCAGCGTCCGGAACCGGCGCGCCTTGCGGTTCGCCGCGATCACCGGATTGTCGACCAGCCGCACCCGGCCGTTCGGCATCGTCCGCCGCCACTGGAACCCGTCGCCAGCGATGTCCCCCTGCCAGTGCTTCAACTCCAGGATGTACAGCCCCTGCGGCACGAGCACCAGCAGGTCGACCTCGTTGACCGAGCCGTCCGCTCCTTGGAACTCGACATTCGCCCACGCGTGGTAGGGGTCACCATCTGGCAACAGAGCCTGAAGCTGCTGTAGACCGGCACGCTCGTGCGGGTAGTCGCTGGCGTTGATCTCCCGCCAGCGGGGCGAATCCGGCCGGATCGTGACCACTCCTCTCCTGACCTGCGCCACCGTCGCCGATAGCGATCTTCAGACTACTCAAACGTGGATCTCCGCCTGGAGAGTAGTACTTCCCATGCACAGGGATCACCCGCATACAGGTGACATGACGTGCCGAACGGCCGAGGTGGATCAGAAGATTGGGCCCCATCCCTCCGGGCAACAGCCGATCTTCGAACCGGACCACTAGAAGGGCCCGAAGCCCGCGGACCAAAGCGTGTAGCCAGTTGACACGGAGCCGGTCGCGGTGAGGCGCCCAAGGTCGATGCCGAGGTAATGGCGACATGCCGACCCGGTTCCGCTGGGACCGATCAAGCCAACAGTCGATCCAATTCACTCAAGGTGGCAAACCTGTTGCTCTTCGTGGTCACAACCTAGAATAGTTACCGAAGTCGATCATTGGAGGCATGCGTGGATGTCGACTCTGTTTTCCGGCAGCTCTCCATACCTGCGCGGTTGCAGATCAACTCAACATCGAGCTTGGCTGCCGAGGTCCACGCAAAAGCAAATGGTGCGATGGACAGCCGGCCAGGGGCGCGACGGTATCTCAAGGCCCCAGAAGCGGTTGCAACGGACAACATCGTCCAGACCAGTCCCACAGACGTTCTGCGCGAGTTGGGTGTTGCCACAACATTCCTGACGCGTTCGCCGTTCGTGCCGGTCGCCCAGCAGTGGGCGCACCTCCGATACTGCGCCACGCTTACCAACAGCCCAAAAGGCATGCTGGCACTTACGCGGCACGCCGCCGACGAGGTGGTGCATCACCACAAGATGGTTCAGTCGGAGCAGCTCGGCATCGGGCTCGCGCTCGTAGTCGCGCGTGCGGCGCTCGCGAGGCGGCATCCGGGCGTCGTCTTTCACGCGGTCGATGCCGATGTCGCGCTAGCCGCAGGATTCATCGAGGGCGTATCGGGAGAGGTGCGAAACGCGGCAGGTACGAAGAAGCGGCCCGACTACTTCTTGATCGGCTGGGACCGAGGCGCCGTTCACGTGGTCGTACTGGAGTGCAAGGGCACGCACTTCAAACGCGCTGACGTCGTCAAGCAACTGGCCGACGCCTGCCTGCAGGTGCGTACGGTCGAGGTCGGCACCCACACCCTCTACTGCCTGATGGTGGCATCCCAGCTTTCCAAGAACGGGATAATGTCCTACGTCCTCGACCCTCCTGGCGACGACGGCCTCTGGTCGGGCACCGAAGACGAGCTTGATGAACTGTTGACCGAGATACCTGAACAGCAGGACTGGCGGCCGGAGGAGCTGTCGGCCTCGGACGCCGGTGATGATGGCAACCCGACGAGCCAGACACCGCCCACGACCGACTCGCCGGAGCCGCCTGACGGAACTACCTTCCCACAACCACCTCAACCACCGGCACCGTTTCACATCCCGGAAGAGCGAAGGGGATGGTTCACGCAGGTCCTGACCCGCGCGGCAGCCGCATCTGTGCTGCTCTTCGCTGGAAACAGCTCAGCGGCATCCAGCTACACGACGCCCCGCCAGCGCGGCGAACTGAGCGGCGCGCTACCAGGGACGGAGGAACCCTGGCCGGATACCACCAACGACGAACTGACCCTGCCAGGAGGACCAACCCTGGAGGGGACATCGATGCCTATGCCATTGGCCAACGGCAAGACGCTCATCGTGTTCCGCGGCGTCGAGCAGCAGGTATACCGCCAACTCCGAGACGGCGACCTTCGCGCGTACCGGCGCAATGCTGGCAAACTGCATCAATGGTGGCGCGCCGGTCGCGCTACGCGCCTGACAGGAGGTGCCCTCTCAGTTGGACCGGACGGTACTGCACTACTCCTACGCATCGCCAATGACCCACGCATCGCCGACCACAGCTAACGTCTCAGTCGAGCGCCGCGATCTTGAACCTAGAGGACCATAGCCACCCAGCGCGAGAGCGACGGCTGAGGACGCCCACCGAGCAGCTGCCAGATGGCAATCACCGGCTCAGCAGAACAGCGACAGCAGTCGGCCCTGCTCTTCCGTTAACAACAGAGACGGAGTCAGTCGGGCATCCGGAAAGATCCTGGCGGTTTCGAGGTCAGATCGGCGGACACTTGTCGCGATACCGATCTTTACGCTCCGCTCGTTCAGCAGGTCGATGAGCCGGCCCGTCGCGAACAGGTACACGGCAAATATGCGCCACCGGTGATGCCGCGACGCGCCTGCGGGCCGCCGTGGCCCGCTGAGCACCAGATGGAAGTCGCACGGATGCGGGCTCAGATCGATCCCGGCAACCGCATCCCCGTACATCTTGACGTTGGCCGTTGCACCCTTGAGCGGTCCTGACCGAAATTTGCCGTCGTGGCCCGCCTGGGTGGCCGTGTTCGCCAGTTCAATGTCGAACACCTGGGCGGCGATGAACTCGCCGACGTCGCCTTGCCGAGCCGAGCGACCCGTCACCTCCGCGATCTTGGAATCGAGTTCGTCGCGGGTGCGAAGCAGTTCAGCCAGCCGGCGCAGGTCGTCGCCCCACATCCACACCACTCTCCGAAGTCGAGGCCGGCCATATGATCGTGCCGGGAATACACCCTCCCCTGACCCCGCGAGCATACCGGCGACGTACGCTCCCGGCCGTGGCACAGCGGAGCAGGCAGCATCGGTCCGTCGCAGAGCTGAAGCGGCACGCATCAGCGTATCTTGATACCTACACCAACCCGGACGGCTACTTCGCGTTCATTGACGTGATCTCAACGAGATTGCGGTAGGTAACGGTATTCGAAGTGGGTGAGGTGTAGGGCTGCG
>NZ_BAAARV010000068.1:0-35286 GCF_039532525.1 Dactylosporangium salmoneum | reverse complement strand
GACACAGCCCAGGAGGACGCGCGAGGCGGACCGCGCGGGCACTGAGAGCCCTGACACAGCCCAGGGGGACGCGCGAGGTGGACCGTGCGGGCCGGAACGTGCCGGCCCGCACGGTCGGGGGTTCAGCGCACGTCGAAGCGGTCCAGGTCCATGACCTTGGCCCAGGCCGCGACGAAGTCGGCCACGAACTTCTCCTGGGCGTCGTCGCTCGCGTAGACCTCGGCGAGCGCGCGCAGGACCGAGTTGGAGCCGAAGATGAGGTCCGCCCGGGTGGCGGTCCACTTCAGCTCGCCGGTGACGGCGTCGCGGCCCTCGAACAGCTCCTCGTCGTCGCCGACCGGCGACCACACAGTACCGCCGAAGTCGACGAGGTTGACGAAGAAGTCGTTGCTCAGCTCGCCCACCCGGTCGGTGAAGACGCCGTGCTGCGACTGGCCCGCGTTGGCGCCGAGCACGCGCAGGCCGCCGACGAGGACGGTCAGCTCGGGGGCGCTCAGCGTGAGCAGCTGGGCCTTGTCGACGAACAGCTGCTCGGTCGGGCGGGTCTGGCCCTTGCCGAGGTAGTTGCGGAAGCCGTCCACGGACGGCTCCAGCACCGCGAACGACTCGACGTCGGTCTGCTCCTGGCCGGCGTCGGTGCGGCCCGGCGTGAACGGCACGGTCACGTCGTGGCCGGCCGCCTTGGCCGCCTGCTCGATCGCCGCGGCGCCGCCGAGGACGATGAGGTCGGCGAGGGAGACCCGCTTGGCCCCGGCCGAGGCGTTGAACTCCTGCTGGACGCGCTCCAGGGTGCCCAGCACGCGGCGCAGCTGCGGCGGGTCGTTGATCTCCCACTCGGCCTGCGGGGCGAGGCGGATGCGGGCGCCGTTGGCCCCGCCGCGCTTGTCGGTGCCGCGGAACGTCGAGGCCGACGCCCACGCGGTGGCGACCAGCTCGCCGACGCTCAGGCCCGACGCGAGGATGCTCGCCTTGAGGGCGGCCACGTCGTCGGCGCCAACGAGCTCGTGGTCGACGGCCGGCAGCGGGTCCTGCCAGATCTGCGGCTCGGCGGGGACGAGCGGGCCGAGGTACCGCGCGACCGGTCCCATGTCGCGGTGGGTGAGCTTGAACCAGGCCTTGGCGAAGGCGAGGGCGAACTCGTCCGGGTTCTCGTAGAAGCGGCGCGAGATCTCCTCGTAGGCCGGGTCGACGCGCAGCGCGAGGTCGGTCGTGAGCATCATCGGGGCGTGCCGCTTGGCCGGGTCGTGCGCGTCGGGCACCAGGTCGGCCGCCGCCGGGTCGGTCGGGGTCCACTGGGTCGCGCCGGCCGGGCTCTTGGTCTGCTGCCACTCGAAGCTGAACAGCGTCTCGAAGAACGTGTTGTCCCACTTGGTCGGCGTGGGGGTCCAGGCGCCCTCGAGGCCGCTGGTGATGGCGTCGCCGCCCTTGCCGGTGCCGTGGGCGTTCTTCCAGCCCAGGCCCTGCTGCTGGATCGGGGCGCCCTCGGGCTCCGCGCCGACCTTGGCGGCCGGGCCGTTGCCGTGGGCCTTGCCGAAGGTGTGGCCGCCGGCGATGAGCGCGACGGTCTCCTCGTCGTTCATCGCCATGCGGCGGAAGGTCTCGCGGATGTCGCGGGCCGCGGCGAGCGCGTCCGGGTTGCCGTTCGGGCCCTCGGGGTTGACGTAGATGAGGCCCATCTGGACCGCGGCGAGCGGATTGGTGAGCTTGCGGTCGCCGCTGTAGCGGGTGTCGCCGAGCCAGGTCTCCTCCGCGCCCCAGTTGACCTCCTCCGGCGCCCAGACGTCCTCGCGGCCGCCGGCGAAGCCGAACGTCTGGAAGCCCATGTCCTCCAGCGCGACGTTGCCGGCGAGGATCATGAGGTCGGCCCAGGAGATCCTGCGGCCGTACTTCTTCTTGACCGGCCACAGGACCCGGCGCGCCTTGTCGAGGTTGCCGTTGTCCGGCCAGCTGTTGAGCGGGGCGAAGCGCTGCTGGCCCGCGCCGGCGCCGCCGCGGCCGTCGCTGATGCGGTAGGTGCCCGCGCTGTGCCACGCCATGCGGATGAACAGCGGGCCGTAGTGGCCGTAGTCGGCCGGCCAGAAGTCCTGCGACGTCGTCATGACGGCCGTGATGTCGGCCTTGACCGCGTCGAGGTCGAGCGACTGGAACTCCTCGGCGTAGCTGAAGCCGGCGCCCATCGGGTCGCCCTTCGGCGGGTTCTGGTGCAGGACCGAGACGTCCAGCTGGTTCGGCCACCAGTCCCGGTTGGACCGGACGGCCGCGTTCTCAGATGCCACGTTGCTCTCCTTGAGCTGAATCGTTCCTTGGTCGGGTGCGACAAGCAGGGCAAAGCCCCGGTGGACAAGGCGGTCAGACAGGGGTGGGCGGCGGCCCGGCCGACGTCACGGCAGCCCGCCGCGGGGCAGGGCAGGCCCCGCGCAGCAAGGGCTCGGCGTCGAACGTCGCGCGCACGGGAGAAAGTCTGGACCAATTTTCTGGAGTGAGTCAAGAAAATGTTCTGGAGTCAGTCCAGAGAATTATCACTTGAACGCGTTCAACTCATCCCCTACGCTCTCCTTTGAACACGTTCAAAGGGGAGTGCCGTGGTGTTGACCGCATGGGCGCACGCGCTGGTGAACGTTCTGGTGGCCCTCGGCATGCTCGTGGTGGTGCCGCTCGGCCGGCGGCTCGCCGACGGCGGCCACCACCGGTGGTGGTACCTCGGCGCGGTGCCGGGCGCGATCTGCCTCTGGCTGCCCCGCGGCGCCCTGGCCACGGCCCTCGCGGCCACCTACCTGCTGGCCGCCGTCGCCCTGCTGGCCGGCATCCCGGCGCGGCTGCTGCCGGTGCGGCGCATCACGGCCGCCGGCCTGGCCCTGTGCACGGCGCTCGCGTCCCCGGCGGTCGCCGCCGCCGCGCTCGTAGCCGAGCGGTCCGGATACCGCCTCTTCGGCTTCAAGCTCGACGTGCTGGCGCTCACCGCGGCCCACTTCCACTACGCCGGCTTCGCCGCCGCCCTCGTCGCGGGCCTGGTCGCCCGCCTCGACGGGCGCGGGCGGGCCGCCGCCCTGGCCGTGCCCGCCGGCACCGGTCTGGTGCTGGCCGGATTCTTCACCGGCGCCCCGGTCGAGCTGGCCGGCGCGGTGGTGCTGACCGGCGGGCTGTGGCTGGTCGCGCTGCACACCGCCCGGCTGGCGGCCGACCGGCTCACCCGGGCGCTGTTCCTGACCTCGGCGGCGGTGCTGGCCGCGACGATGGCCCTGGCCCTGGACTGGGCGCTCGGCCGGACGACCGGGCTGGCGCACCTCACGCTGTCGTGGATGGTCGCCACCCACGGCGCCGCCAACGCCCTCGGCTTCGCGCTGTGCTCATTGCTGGCGCTGCGCCGCCTCACGGCCGGGGACACGGTCCCGGCGTAGCCGACACGACGCATCGCTCTGCGTCGAAGTTTGCGTCACCGCTTACGCTGGCGGCCATGGTGGCGACGAGCCGCACCGTGCGGCGCACGTACCTCACCCTGGTCTCGCTCAACGCGCTCGCGGTCTCGTTCGTCTGGGGCATCAACTCGCTGCTGATGTTCCAGGCGGGCCTGTCCAACACCGAGGCCCTGGCGGCCAACGCGTGCTTCACGCTCGGCTACGCGCTGTTCGACGTGCCGACCGGGACCATCGCCGACACGTGGGGGCGGCGGGTCTCCTATCTGCTCGGCGGGCTGACGCTGTTCGTGACCACGCTGCTGTACTGGCTGGCCTGGCACGTGCACGCCGGGGTCCTGGTGTGGGCGGCGGTCTCGCTCCTGCTGGCCGCCGGGTTCACGTGCTTCTCCGGCGCGACCGACGCGTGGCTGGTGGACGCGCTGCACTTCCTGCGCTGGCCCGGGCGGCTGGAGACGGTGTTCGCCCGGGGCCAGGTGTGCACCGGCGTCGGCACCCTCGCCGGCTCGCTGGCCGGGGCCTGGCTGGCCCAGCTGACCGACGTCGGCACACCCTTCCTGGTCCGGGCCGGGCTGGTGCTCGCGCTGACCGTCGTGGCCTGGCGGCTCATGCACGACATCGGCTTCACGCCCCGCCGGGCCGGGCCGCCCCTGCGCGCGATGCGCCGGGTTCTGGACGCCTCGATCCGCGACGGCTGGCACCGGCCCGCCGTGCGCTGGGTCATGCTGGGCGCGTGCGTCGCCGCCGGCACCGGCTACTTCGTGGCGTTCGTCCAGAAGCCCTACCTGCTGGACCTCGCCGGCGACCGGAACGCCTACGGCCTGCTCGGCGTCGCGGCCGCGCTCACCGCCGCCGCGCAAATGGTCGGCGGGCTGCTGGCCAACCGATTCCAGTCGCTGTTCCGCTGGCGGGTCTCCGTCCTGCTCGCCGGCGTGCTGCTCAACGCCGCGCTGCTGGTCGCCCTCGGCGTGGCCGGGCGGCTGTCGGTCGCGATGGCGCTGCTGGCCGGCAACAGCCTGGCCTCCGCCGGCGTGCTCCCCTCGCGCCAGGCCTACCTCAACGGGCTGATCCCGGCCGGCGAGCGGGCCACGGTGCTGTCGTTCGACTCGATGGTCGGCTCCTCCGGCGGCGTCGTGCTGCAGCCGGTGCTCGGCCGGGCGGCCGACGTGTGGGACTACCCGGCGGCGTTCGTGCTCGCCGGGCTGCTGCAGCTCGTGGCGCTGCCGCTGCTGCTGCGGGCCCGGCGGTACGAGAACGGCAGCCTCACGGCCGGCCCACCACCCGGGACACGAACGCGCCGAACTCCCCCACCGAGTTGCCCACCCACACCATCCCGTGCTCGCGAATGATGAACCAGTCGGTGGCCTTGCGGCGCAGCTCGCCGAAGAACAGCCGCCCGGCGGCGAACCGCCCGGCCTCGATGGTCGTGTCGGTGACCAGGTCCCGGTACCGCAGCCCGCGGGTCAGCTCCCGGTGGTGGAAGTGCACGATGAGCCGCGGCCGCCGCCCGTGCATGCTCATGAGGCTGCTGAGCATGAGGAACTCGGGCGAGTCGGAGCTGGGCAGCCGCGGGCCCGTGTAGGTGATGCCGCGCAGCCCCTCGTCGAACGACGTGATGAGGTCGTAGTCGTCCGACGTCATGAGCGTCTTGTCGGTCATGGTCTGCGACACGAACCAGTAGCCGTCGTGCGGGAACATGATCGAGCCGTCGGTGTAGGGCTTGCGCTGCCACAGATGGAACTCGCGGTGCAGCCGGGCCAGCTCGGCCACGTCGGCGGCGTGCTCGCGCCGCAGCCGCCCCCGCACCAGAGCGTCGTCGGACTCCAGGCTCTCGGTCGGCTGGTACTTGACCCGGATCGTCTCGCCGATGGCGTTGACGTACACGTCCTGCCAGGTGTTGGTCCGGATTCCCCGGACCAGGTCGATCTCGTCCGGGTAGAGCGCGTTGATGCCGAGCTCGTCGCACAGCGCCGGCACCACCGTGCGGGCGGCCTCGTAGCCGGGCCGGTCCGCGCCGGACGGCGTCAGCGCGTAGGCGGAGATGACATTCGTGCGGACACCCTCGGCGGACAGCGCGGACAGGTACTCCCGCTCGGCGGAGGACATGGCGAGCGGATCGGTCGGGCCGTACACGAGATACGTGACGGCGTCCGGCCGCACCGGCGGCACGTCGCCGAACTCGAGCGGCACGGCGACGATCCCGTAGTCGGCCCGCAGCGCCCGGAACGCGGGCCGCAGCACCGCCTCCAGGGCCCACTCGCCGTGCGGCGACGACGGATGCACGACGTAGTAGCAGCGAACGTCGGCCGCACTGGCCTTGTGCGTGTAGTCGTACGACCGCACTTTCCCCGCAGAAGCTAACGCTGTAACCACCCGCGTCATCCTACATTGACCAAAGCAAACAATTGCACTATAGAAAATTCACCGAATTACGTGTAAAAACAATCCTCCGGCCCGGCGCGACGGGCGGCGAGACCGGCCAGCCAGGCGAACACGAGCATAGCCGGGACGGCGGGCGCGACCTCCTCCCAGGAGAAGCGCTCGTCCCACACGTCGAAAGAGCCGAAAAACCGGAAATGCCGCGGCGGTACGTCGAAATCGCGCACCACCGTCTGGACATAATTGGCCCGCGTGCCCGTGCCGGAGGACTCCGCCCGGATCTCCAGCCGCACGGCTCCGGCGGCTACCACGCCCGGCGTGGAGGTGTGCGGCACCCAGGACCCACTCGCCTGCCGCGTCAGGGTCGACGTCCGGTCCGGCCGGGCCCAGCCGACGAACAGCAGCCCGGCCAGGGCGAGCAGAACGCCGGCGACCAGGGCCGGCCTGCGGATGCTCCGGCGGCGGCGCAGGACCGCACCGGCGGCGAGCCAGGCCAGGCCGGTGAGGGCCAGGCCGCCCTCGAAGGTGCGGTGGGCCGCGTCGGGGCCCTCGAGCAGGCCCAGCGGCCAGCCGTCGACGGAGCACCGGGCGTCGACCGAGACGGCGGCGAGGGCGAGGGCGGCGAACCCGATCCGCGTCGGCCAGTCGGTGGCGATCCAGGCGTACGCCAGCAGGGCCAGCATCGTCACCATGCCGGTCCACGGCACGGGCGCCCCCGCGATCTGGCCGGCGACGTGGACCGCCGCCAGCCCGGCGATCAGCACCCGCAGCAGCCCCCGTACCCGCACGGCGACCATCGTGCCACCAGATCGCGGACTCCACTGTCCCATCATTGGTCCGCGTATTGCTCGCATAGTTCGCGCATTTGACGGTTCGCACGCTCAGGCGTGGTTTGCACGATTTGCGGCCGGCGCACTCCAGGAATGGCCAGCGCGTTTACCGGTCCGCGCGTTCGTGCATGGTTCGCGCGATTCAGTGGTTGGTGCCGAGCCCGGTCAGCCGCCCCAGCACGCCGTAGCGGGCGACGATCTGCGGCCAGTCGGTGTCCTCGGCCTTCGCCGCCCGGTCGTGCACGGCGGCGATCGCGGCCTGCAGCCGGTACTCCCCCGCCGCCCCGCGCCGCGCGGCCGCGTCCAGTAGCGCCGTGCCCTCGGCGATGAGCGCGGCGTCCCACAAGGTCCGGTCCTGCTCGTCGAGCGGCACGAGCCACCCGCCGGCCCCTTCGCGGGCGGGCCGGCGGGCGTCGGTGAGCAGCATCAGGGCGAGCAGGCCGGCCACCTCCGCATCGGCGGGGAGCAGGCGGTGCAGGAGCCGGGCGAGCCGGATCGCCTCGGCGCAGAGCTCGACCCGGTGCACCTGCGCGCCGTCGCCGGCTCCTCACCGTCCGCGGCGCCGCTGCGGCGCCGTGCGCCCCGTGGACGGTGCCGGCCGCGGCCACCGGACACAACCTAGCTAGGCCACCAGGTCGAACTTTTCCCACTGGCCGATCGCGGTGCGGTTGGCGATGAGCGGGGCGGCGCCGGCGTTCTCCGCGCACACGTAGTTGCCGTTGGCCGCGGCCAGCAGGCTGACCGTGCCGTCGGGGTTGTTCACCAGCCGGAACGTCTCCCACTGCCCGACGGCGGTGCGGTTGGCGATGAGGGCGGCGGCGCCGGCGTTCTCGGCGCACACGTACTTGCCGTTGATCCGGGCCCGCAGCGCGATGTTGCCGCCGCCGAGGTCGATCCGGTCGTACTGCTCCCAGGCCCCCACCACCGCGGCGGTCGCCTGCAGGGAGGAGTTGCCGGCGTCCCGGGCGGTGACGAACAGGTTGTTGGCCCGCGAGCGCAGCGCGACCGCCCCCGTCGGCGGCGGGGTGGTGGTCCCGCCCATCGGCTGGGTCGGGCGGGTCGCGGTCAGCGGGGTCTGGCCCTTGAACATCTTGCCGCCGTCGGCGGTGATGCGCAGGTAGTAGTCCGACGAGCAGGCCACGCCGTCGGCGTCCAGCGCCGGGTGGCCGAAGTCGGCCGGCTGCATCGAGGCGTTCTCGGCCGTCTTGGCGATCTGGTTGCCCTCGTTGAACTCGTCGAACATCGACACGTAGAGGCCCTGGGCGCCCAGCCGGGTCATGTTGTAGATGTGGTGCCAGTAGAAGTCGCCGTGCGAGCGGGCGCCGGCCGACAGGTCGCCGGGCATCACACAGGGCTGGTAGTCGATGCCGCGGGCGTTGCAGTCGGCCTGGTCGCCGACGTTGACGTTGTTGTAGTACGAGTCCAGGCCGGCGATGTCGCCGGTCCGCCCGACCATCCACGGCGAGATCATGTTGAACGCGTGGTACACGTCGAGGAAGCCGGCCCGGGAGTCGTTGACGCCGGTGCGCCACCAGGTCGGCACGCCGCCGATGACGTAGCAGCCCTGCGCCTTGAACCAGTTGACGACGTCCAGGCACGGGCCGGGGGCGAACGGCCGGCCCGCGTCGTTGAAGCCGAAGCCCCAGATGCAGACCACCGGCTTGCCGTTCTGCCGGGCGTAGGCGGACGAGGACGTGTACGCCGACATCTTGGTGGTCCAGTCGGTCTTGATCTCCGACTGCATGTTGGTCCAGCTGGTGACGTCGTACATGATGTAGAACTTGCGCCCGTAGGCCTCCGCGGCCGAGCGCACCTTGGCGGCCATCGCGTCGCGGGTCGGTCCTTCGCCCCCGACCGGGTTGAACCGCTGCAGCGCGGCGGTGTCGCAGCCGTAGTCGCGCATCCACTTGAAGTGGGTGTCGACGGTCTGCTGGTCGTAGGAGGAGAACAGCTTGGCCGGCTGGCCGTTGCCGAGGTTGGCGTAGGCGGTCGGGTAGCTCTTCGTGAACTCGCGCATGTCGGGCCAGGACACGATGGTGGTATTGCCCGCCGAGGGCGGCTGGCCGCCGTTGCGGCTCCAGTGCCACCACTGGTTGATCGGCGCACCGTCGCCCGGGCAGGCGAACCAGCCCTGGTAGCCGACGGTGATCTTGCCGACCACGTCGCCGGGCGCGCTGGCCGCCTCCGCGGTGCCGGTGGTGAGGTACCCGACGGCCCCGAGGCCGGTGGCGGCCAGCCCCGATGCGAGCACCTGTCGTCGTGTGAGACTCATGGGTCTTCCTTTCGGCGCGGACAGGAGCGCGCCGATCGCACCTGCGTGTGTGCCCTCAGAATTTCGCCGACATCGATGCGTTTGTCAAGAAATTTCATCCGATGATTCGGTACCGAACCGAGAAATAATGACCGCTTAAGGCGAATTGGCGGCGAGCAAAGATCCCATGTCCGCGCTCTCGGGGATCCACTGTGGAATGCCCCTACCTCCCGGGAGTGAGGGCCGGCCACCCCGGCGGCCGCTACCGTGGGCGGCGTGCTGCTGGCGGTTCTGGTCGATGCCGGCCTGCTGGCGCTGTACCTCATCGCCCCGCTGGAGCGGCCGCTGTCCCCCGCCGGGCTGCTGGCCGCCGCCGCCGCGGTCGCGCTGGTGCTCGCGCTGGTGGTCCGGGAGCTGCGCGCGATGCCCCGGGCCGAGCATCCGCGGCTGCGGGCGCTGGGCATCCTGGCCGGCTCGTTCCCGATGCTGATCGTGCCGTTCGCGTCGGTCTACGTGTGGCTGTCCCACCACGGCGATTTCGGGGCGCCACTGTCGCACGTCGCCGGCCTGTACTTCGCCACGACCGTGTTCACCACAACCGGCTTCGGCGACATCGTTCCCAGGACGGATGCGGCGCAGCTCGCGGTGCTCGTGCAGATGGTGCTCGACCTGGTGTACGTGGGCCTGTTCGTCCGCCTGCTGGTCGGCGCCGCCCGCCGCGCGCGGCCCTGACCGCCGAGGCTGTCGAGGAGCCGGCCGGCCCCGTACCTCCAGGCAGCGGTCACCCAGCCTCGGACGGGCGCAGCCGGCGGGGATCGACCTCGCGCTCGGGGTGCCGGCGTAGGTACTCGGCCTCGAGCTCCGCCGTGCGGTCGTCGTGGTTGGCCAGCGCCCGCTCCGGGGCGTGCCGCAGCGCGTCCTCCCGGGTCTCGTGGAGGTGGCGCAGCTCCCGGGTGAGATCCGGCTCCGACAGCGCGGCCCCCGGCACGCCGATCGGGCTGGCGGGCTCGATCGCGAGCGCCTCGAGGGCCTCCTCCTGCGCGTAGTCACCCTCGGGCAGCGCCTCCAACGCGGTCGCCGCCCCGGCGGGCAGGTCGAGCGCGACCGCGCGGCGATAGATCTCACTGCGGCTGATGCGCTCCTGCCCGGCGTACAGCTCCTCCAGCAGCTCCTCGATGTCGCGCATGCCTGCGTCGCTACCCCGTCGGCGCCCGCCGACACCCGCCACCACCAAAACGTCGTTCGTCCCGTTTCACCGGGCTCGCGCGATTCGCGTGGAACCGGACCGGCATCGAGGCTGGTATAGATCAACGCATGTGGAATCGAGCCGAGCGGGCCCTGCGCGCCGCGTTCCGGGCCGGGGCGCCGCTCGACCTGCGCGGCACCGGCGCGGTCCGGGCCGAGGTCATCGCCGAGCTGCTGCTGGCCGGCCCGCCGCCCCGCCCCGGCCGCACCGCCCGGGTCGACCTGACCGGCGCGCGGATCACCGGCCGCCTCGACCTCACCGGGGCCCGGGTCGACCCGCCGCTGCGGCTGCGCGGCTGCGTGTTCGAGAAGCCGCTGGTGCTGGACCACGCCGACCTCGGCTCGGTCAACCTCGACGAGTGCGAGCTGCCCGGCATCGACGCCGAGTCGCTGCGCGTGCGCCGGTTCTTCGGCATGCGCGGGGCCACCGTGCACGGCGAGGGGTGGTTCCACCATGCCCGGGTGGGCGGGGCGTTCGACCTGACCGGCACGCGCTTCGGCGGGGCGGTGGACCTCCAGCGGGCCGTCATCGAGGGGGACGCGAAGGTGGGGCACGGCGCCGCGTACGCCGCCGGGCTCAAGCTGAACGGCTCCCGCATCGCCGGCGACCTCAACGTGGCGCAGGCGACCTTTCGCGCGCCGAAGCCGGACCGACCGGCCCTGTCGGCCAGCGGCGTCACGGTGGGCGGGGGCGTGTGGGGCCACGAGCTGGAGGCCGACGGCATGGTGATGATGATCGGGCTGCGGGCGACGGCCGCGATCGTCCTGCAGCGCGCGGTCCTGCGCCACCCCGGCGACTACGCGCTGCTGCTCATCGAGGCCCAGACCGCAATGCTCACGCTGCGCCCGGCGCCGTCGTCGGCCGGCATCGTCTCGCTGCGCGACGCGCGCGCCGGGCGGCTGGTCGACGATCCGGCCGGGTGGCCGCAGGGGTGCCGCGTGGAGCTGGCCGGGCTGACGTACGACCGGATCAGCCGCCGCTCCGGGGACACCGTGGAGTGGACGGCCCGGCAGCGGCTGGACTGGATGGCCCGCCGCGGCACCGGCTTCTCCCCCGGGCCGTACGACCAGCTGGCCGCGGCGCTGCGCCGGGACGGGCGGGAGCAGGAGTCCCGCGAGGTGCTGCGCGTCCGCGAGCGGCTCCGGCACCGGGCGATGGGGCGGCTGGGCGCGGTCTGGGGCGCGGTGCAGGACGTCACCATCGGCTTCGGGTACCACCCGGCCCGCGCCCTGCTCTGGCTGGTCGCCGTGCTGGGCGCGGGAACGGCCTGGTTCGCCTGGAGCGGGCCGCTGCACCCGGTGAAGCCGGGCGAGGCGCCGACGTGGGACCCGCTGCTGTACACCCTGGACCTCCTCGTGCCGCTGGTGGACCTCGGCCACGAGCGGGCCTGGGACCCGGTCGGCCCGGACAAGGCGGTCGCCGTGCTGATCATGGTCGTGGGCTGGGTCCTGGCCACGACGGTGATCGCCGGCGCCGGCCGGGCACTGCGCCGCCGAGCCCGGCCCGGCGCCGGCCGATCGGGTCAGGCCCGGTGTTGCGCGGCGGCGAGCAGCGCCGGTGGCCGCCTCGCCGTAGGCGCGCGCGATGGCCACAGGTCGACGACCTTGCGCCCGTCCCGGTACACCGCACAGGCGGCGCCGACCTCGCCCCGCTCGGCGAAGTTGCGGCGGAACTCGTCGGCGACCGGGCCGTAACCCTCGTCGACGTCGCCGCCGATCAGCCCGGGTGGCACGTCCACCTTGAACACCAGGCGACCGTACCGGTTTCGGCACTGCTGGTGCAATATTTGTGACCACCAAGGACGGGGGTTGCCGCCGCGTAGAGTTCGGCTCGATGAGTGAGACCAACGCCGTCGTCGTGCCCGAGGTCGTCCCGGACGCGCCGCCCGGGGCGGACCGCCGGGCCCTGGCCCGCAACTCGGCGATCGCCGGCGGCTCGGTGGTCGTCAACGGCCTGCTGAGCGCGGCCATGCTCGCGCTGTGCTCGGCCTTCGGGCAGCACGCCGAGATCGAGGCCTACCCGGTGATGACCTCGGCGCTGGCCTTCGTGCTCATCATCGCCGGTGGCGGTTCGGCGCTGCTGTACCTCAACGGCACCGAGGACGAGCGCGCGCTCGTACGCAGCCAGTGGGCCTTCGTCGTGGTACCGGCCATCCTGCTCGGCGCCGTGGCGGTCACGTGGTTCTACGCGCACCGCGGGTACGGCGTGGCACCCCTGGCCGCGTCGGGCGTGGTGGTGCTCGGCAACGGCCTGGCCCAGCTGCAGATGGCCGACTTCAGCCGGCGGATGCGCTTCCTCGCCAGCGCCGTGCTGATGTGCGGCAGCAAGGCGGCCTCGCTGCTCATGGTCCTGGCCGGCGTGCCGCTCACCGTGTCGCTCGCCTCCGCCGGGCTGGTGCAGCTCGCGGTCGGCGAGATGATGCTCGGCGCGGACGGGTCGCTGCGGCGCGGCCGGTTCCGGCGCCTCTCGCTGCGCGACGCGCTGTCGACGTTCCGGTCCGGCGGCAACCTGTTCGGGTATGCGGTGACCGAGCTGTACGTCGTGCGCTCCCCGACGCTGGTGCTGTCCCTCTTCGCCCCGCACGCGGTCATGGGCAGCTTCGGGGCGGTCGTCACCGCCTATCAGGCGATCGGCGGGGTGCTGCAGTCGGCGCTGCAGGTGCCCATGGTGGCCCGGGCGCGCGACCGGCTCGGCATCGAGCGCTCGCAGCACTCGACCGGCTTCTCGGTGGCGGTGGCGCTGGTCTGCGCGGTGCCGATGGCGGCCGTGGTGGCCGTGCTGTCGCCGTGGCTGACCGGCACGATCCTGTCGCTGCCGCACCGGCAGGCGGCCGGCTGGCTGACGCTGTTCATGCTGGCCCTGCCGTTCATGGCGGTCACCCGGGGGCTGCTGGCCACGTGGATCGGCGACGGGCGGTACGGCCGCGCGACGAAGGCCATCGCGGTGCTGGCCGGGATCCTCACGGTCACCGTCGCCATCGGCATCCCGCGCTTCGGCCCGCTCGGGGCGGCCGCCGCGACCGCCGCCGCCGAGGCCCTCGCCATGGCCGCGATCCTCGCCTGGTTCTGGCTGCGCCGGAGGCGCCAACGCCTACCAGGGCGGACGCGCTGAGGCCAAATCGAGACCCTCAGTAATCGTTACTCGCCAGTATCATCGCGGTCACGCTGATCCACGCCGCACTTCCCCTGGCGAGCCGATCACACCCCGGGCCCCGCCGTGCCCGATCGGTCCGCCCTGCGCAAGGAGGAGGATCCGATGGCACCGCGCGCGCGTCGCGCCCGCTCCGGCTACTGGCTGCTGGCCATTCCGACGGTCGCCCCGCTGCTCACACCCCTCTACGACCGGGCCGACCCGATGGTCTGGGGCATCCCGTTCTTCTACTGGTACCAAATGGCCTGCATCGCCCTGGCCATCGCCGTGCTCACGGGCGTCCATCTGGCGAACCGGGACCCCGGGCGGTGACCGAGACCGCGGTCTTCGCCGCCCTGATGGGTGCCATGCTGCTGCTCGGCATCGGCGCCGCGCGCTGGCGCCGGCCGCAGGACATCCACAACCTCGAGGAGTGGGGGGTCGGCGGCCGCGCGTTCGGCAACTGGACCACCTGGTTCCTGCTGGGCGGGAGCATGTACAGCGCCTACACCTTCGTCGCCGTGCCCGCGCTCACGTACGGGGTCGGGGCGATGGGCTTCTTCGCCGTACCGTTCGCGACCATCACGACGCCGCTGTCGTTCATCTTCACCACGCGGGCCTGGTCGGTCGCGCACCGGCACGGGTACGTGACGCCGAGCGAGTTCACCGCGGCCCGGTTCGGCTCACGCGGGCTGGGCGGCCTCGTGGCGGTCACCGGGATCGTGGCCACGATGCCGTACATCGCCGTGCAGCTCAGCTCGCTGCGCGCGGTGCTGCGGGAGGTCGGCATGCCGGGCGAGTGGCCGCTGCTGGCCGCCGTCGCCGTGGTGTCGCTGTGCACGTTCCGCTCCGGCCTGCGGGCGCCCGCGCTGCTGTCCATCGCCAAGGACGTCCTGCTGGGCTGGGTGGTCGTGGCCGCGCTGCTGGTGGTGGCCATGTCCGGCGGCTGGGCCGACACCTTCCGCAAGGCCGGTGAGCACTTCGCCGCCACGCCGTCGAAGACCGACGGGCTGCTCCTCGGCGGCTCGTCCGGGCAGGCCGCCTACATCTCGCTGGTGGTCGGCTCGGCGCTGTCCATCTTCGCCTATCCGCACGCGCTGACCACCATGCTCGCCGCCAAGGACCGGGCGACGGTCCAGCGCAACGCGGCCGCGCTGCCCATCTACTGCGCGGTGCTCGGCCTCATGGCGATGCTCGGGTTCTTCGCCCTCGCCCAGGGCGTCACCCCGGTCGGCCACGATCTCAACACCGTCATGCCGCACCTGTTCCACCGCCTGTTCCCGCCCTGGTCGGCCGGGATCGCCCTGGCCGCGTTCGGCATCGCCGCGCTCATCCCGGCCGCGGTGATGTCGATCGCGGCGGCCAACGCGTTCACCCGCTCCATCTACCGTGCCTTCCTGCGCCCGGCGGCCACCCCCGCCGAGGAGGCCCGGGTCAGCCGGTGGACGTCGCTGGTGGTGAAGCTCGGCGCGGTCGGCTGCATCCTGCTGCTCGACCCGGCGTTCTCGGTCGACCTGCAGCTGATCGGCGGCGTCATCATCCTGCAGACCATCCCCGCCGGGTTCATCGGCCTGGTGACGAACTGGTTCCACCGCCTGGCCCTCATCGCCGGCCTGGCCGCCGGGCTGGGCGTCGGGGTCGCGCTGCTCTACGACATCCCGCAGCTCGGCCCGGGCGGCACCGTCGTGAAGGCCCACTTCGGCGGATCGATGACGACGATCGACGGAATTCCGCTGTACGCCGGGATCGTCGCCCTCCTGGTCAACCTGTTCGTCGCCGTGTTCGGCACGCTGGTCCTGCGGCTGCTGCGGGTGCGCCCCGGCCGCGACGGGACCCGCCCGGACGACTACGACGCCGACGCGGACGACCCGATGGTGAAGCGGCTCGAGGCCCTGCTGGACGGCCTCCCCGGAAGCCCGGCGGGCGTGCACGCCGCCCCGCGCGGCTCGCGCTATCCGCGGTGAGGCTGGGGCGGCGCCGCGCAGGCTCGCGCCATCCGCGGTGAGGCTGGGGCGGCGCCGCGCAGGCTCGCGCTGTCCGCGGTGAAGCTGGGGCGGCGCCGCGCAGGCTCGCGCTATCCGCGGTTGGGGCGGCGCCGCGCAGGCTCGCGCTGTCCGTGCGCCGGATCGGCGTCGCGCACGTCCAGCGCGGCGCCGACCGATACCGCGGACCCGCTCATACCCGGCTCAGTTCCACCGCGGGAAAGTCCACCGGCGTGAACGGCTTTCCGGCCTGCACCACCCACGCGCGGCCGGAGCCCGGCTCGCGGGCCAGGGTCTCGACCGCCTCGGCGACGAGGTCCGGGTCCGCGATGGCGAGCCCCAGCTGCTCGGCGTGCGACCGGAGCTCGTCCAGCAGCGGCGTGTCGATGAGGCCCGGGCAGACCGCGTCGACCGTGACCCCGGAGTCGGCCATCGCCAGGGCCACCGAGCGGACCAGCCCGATGAGGGCGTGCTTGGTCGCGCTGTACACCGGATCGAACGGCGCCGGCGCGACCCCGGCCATGCTGGAGGTCACCACCACGGCCCCGCCGCCGCCCGCCACCAGCGCCGGCAGCGCGGCCCGCAGCCCGAACACGGCCCCGTCGAGGTTCACGGCGACGGCCCGCCGGTAGCCCTCGACATCGAAGTCGTCCGCGGTCAGCGGCGACCCCCCGGCCCCGGCGTTGAGATGCACCACCTCCAGCCGCCCGAGCGCCAAGGCGGCCGCCACCGCGGCGAGGTTGTCCTCCTCGCGGCGCACGTCGGCGCGGACGAACACGCCGCCGACCTCGGCCGCCACCGCCGCCCCGCGCCCCTCGTCCACGTCGGCGACGACCACCGCCGCGCCCGCGCGCGCGAACCGCCGCGCTACCGCGGCGCCGATGCCGCTCGCCCCGCCTGTCACCAGTACGACCCGTGTCATGCTGTCTCCTCCTTGAACGCGTCCTTGCCGGTGCGCCGCACGTAGATCTGGCTGCCGAGCTCGAGGCCGAGGAACACGACCACGTACTGCAGCCCGCTGACGAGCGGCACCCGGTCCACCGGCAGCGTGTAGGCGAGCACCACCCGCACGATCGCGTCGAGCACCAGCCCCACGCCCCAGATCGCCGTGGCCACCCGCATCGTGTGCCGGAACTGCGCCGAGTCCCGCCACGCCGCGTCGGCCCGCTCCCGGATCGCCCCGGCCGTCAGCGCCCGGATCGCCTGCAGGTAGAAGGGCGTCCGCGCCAGCGTGGCCAGCACCCACACCCCACCGGCCGCGGTGAGCCAGCCGTCCTTCGCCAGCAGCAACCGCGGGCTACCGGTCACGAACGAGACCCCGACGCTGAGCAGCAGCACGGCGAGCGTGAACGCCCCGAGCGCGTCCACCCGCCGCTTGCGCGCCAGCCCCCAGACGGCCACGACGGCGGGCGGCACGGCGCCGAGCGTCAGCGCCCACCATTGCCCGACCCCGCCCGCCCGCAGCCCGTAGAAGATGCCGACCGGCGCCGCCACGTTGATGAACAGATTCCATATGACCCGCATGTACCTCAGGCTGCGCCGCCATCCACGCTGATCACATCGACCCGGGGTTAGAACCGCCTCCACCCTGGGTTGGTGCGTCGTCCGGCGCCATGCGCTGCCGTCCGGGGCTTCGCGTATCGGTTCGCACCGATACCATCAACGTCCATGTCCACTTGGGTCGAGATCGGACAGGTCGCCGCGTGTGTGGCGGTCACCGCGACATCTGGTTGGCTGTTTCGGCTGGGTGCAGGGCTCCGGCCGGTTGCGATCGCTGCCTGGGCGGCGCCGCTGCCGTTGCTCGTGCTCGCACCGAGAGTGCCGTGGTTCGCAGCGGTCGGCGTGGCCGCCGGTGCCTGGCTCATCGGCCAGCTCGGGCTCTGGTCGTACTACACCCGTGACGTGGAAGTTCCCCGTCTCCTGGCGGCGGTGCGGTTCGCCGGTGGCTGCGTGGGCGTAGCGGCCATCGTGGCGCTTGCGCGGGCGTACCTCGTCGGCGGTCACCTGGCGCTGGCCGCGCTGGCCCCGCCCGTGGCGTGGGTGGCGATGGAGTTCCTGGTGGGGCTCCGATCCCCGCATGGCGCGTGGTGGAGTGTGGCATATTCGCAGGCGGACGTCCCGGCCGTCACGCAGGTGGCCTCGCTGACCGGGATCTGGGGCGTAACAGCCTTGCTCGCGCTGCCGTCCAGCGTCGCCGCCGCGGTGACGGCGCCGGCGGGCACGGGCGGCGAACGGGTGGCGGTGCTCCTCGCCGCCGCGGCGATAGTCGCCGCACTCGCGGGGTACGCCCTCCGGCGCCGCCGGCGTGCCGCGCTCGGCGAGCAGGTGCACGTCGGCCTGGCCGCGGTCGAGCAGTCCGGTGGGCCGGTGCGAATCGACTCGCCGGAAGGCGCGGCGCTGATGTCGCAGTACGTCGAGAAGGTGCGTCTGCTCGCCGGCCGCGGGGCGAATGTCATCGTGTTGCCCGAGGTGATATTTACCGCCGACGAAGTCCGGATGGCCGACCAGCTGCAGCCTCTCGCACGGGCGGCGGCCGACCTCTGCGTGGACGTCGTGGTGGGCGTGGCCCGCCTGAGCGAGACCGCGCCGGCGAACATCGCGGCGGTCCTCGGCGCCGGCGGAGACCCGCCGAGCGTGTATCAGAAACACCACCTCATACCGGGGTTGGAGGCCGCCTACCGCCCGGGTCGCGACCTGCGGTACCTGCCCGGCGACCGGCGCCTGGGCGTGCTCATCTGCAAGGATCTCGACTTCCCCGCGCTGGTCCGCGCCTACCGGCGTGGCGGGGCGCAGCTGCTGCTCGCTCCGGCGTGGGACTTCGTGAGTGACGGTTGGTTGCACAGCCGCATGGCGGTAGTGCGAGGCGTGGAGTCGGGCGTCGCGGTGGCGCGGGTTGCCCGCAGCGGCCGGGCCACGGTAAGCGACGCGTTCGGCCGGATCGTCATCGAGGCCGACACCACGAAGGGCGCGGCAGTCGATGCCACGGTTCCACTCGCCGCGACCACGACCGTCTACAGTCGACTCGGAGACTGGTTCGGTTGGTGCTGCGTGGCACTCACCGCCCTGATCCTGGTGGCCTGAGCCGATCCGCCCCGCGGCGCGGAACTTCGTCGACGTGGTCTGACAGCTCCGAACCGCACTGCCGCAAGGCCGCGCGGGCGAGCGAACTGGGCAGAGATCACCCGTCCGCTCTCCCATCAGCAGGCCACTCCGCCCGCTAACCGTCCAGAATGGACTCCAGGACGGTCAGCGGGGTGCGCCACTGGTCCGGGTCGTCGTAGTTGCCGGCGGTGACGGCGACGACGAGCTTGCGGGTGGGGACGACGTAGAGGCGCTGGCCGCCGTTGCCCGCCCCGGCGTAGATGTCGTGGCCGGCGACGTGCTCGATGTACCACTGGTAGCCGTAACCGGCGCCCCAGTCGGTCTTCAGGCGGGGCCGCAGCATCGCGTCGATCCACTGGGCCGGGACGAGCGACGCGCCGCGGGCCAGCACCACCTCCCCGACGCGGGCCAGGTCGCGCGGGGCCAGGCGCAGGCCGGAGGCGGCCGAGGCGACGCCGTCGGCGCCGGTCAGCCAGTCGAAGGCGGGGATGCCGAGCGGGGCGAAGAGGGTCTCGCGGGCGAAGTCCGGCAGGGTGCGGCCGGTGCCGTCGGCGATGAGCTTGCCGAGCAGGGCGGTGGCGCCGCCGCAGTAGGCCCAGTGGGTGCCCGGCGGGCGCTCGATCGGGCGCTCCAGCACGTAGCGGTAGCGGTCCTCCGCGAGCTCCATGGCGATCTCGGCGTTGGCCGGGCTGTTGTACGGCAGGTCCTCCCGCCACTCCAGGCCCAGCGACATGGTCAGCGCGTGGCCGACGGTCAGCGCGGCCCGGGCCGGGTCGGCGGCCAGGTCCGGGTACTGCGGGAAGTACCGCAGCAGCGGCTCGGCCGGGTCGGGCACCCGGCCGCCGGCCAGCGCGATGCCGTACAGCAGCGCCGTGACGCTCTTGGTGACCGAGCGGATGTCGTGCCGCGTGTCCGGGCCGAACCGCACGTGGCCCAGCGCGTCGCCCCACGAGTGGTCCTCACCCGAGCCGTAGTGTTCCCGGATCAGCTCGCCGTCCCGGACGACCACGACCGCGTGCAGGCCCGGAAGTTCGTCCCACGATGTCCCCGTCATGTGACATGAGTACCAGGTTTTTCCCGGTCTCAGGTCCCCGGCAGAACGGTCGATGTACACGGCGTGAGCACAGCCCCAGCCGCCACCGGCGTGCTGTTGCGCGACCCGGTGCTGCGCGCGCTGCTCGTCCTCGCCGCCGCGTGCGCGGTGTGGTACCTCATGCCCGGCGACGGCGGGGCCGCCAAGCTCGCGCTGTTCTGGCCGATCCAGGTGCTCCTCGACGTCGTGTTCGCGGTGATGTCGGCCCGGATGAGCGCACTGCCCGGGGTGTCCGGCTCGACCCGGCGGTTCTGGCGGCTCATCGCGTCCGGCGCGGTGCTGTTCACGGTGGCCGACGCGGTGCAGGGCGCGCAGACGTTCGCCACCCCGGTCGCCGGCATGGTGCAGGGCTCGGCGCTGCAGTCGGCGCTGGTGACGCTGGGCTCGCTGGTCTGCCTGCTCGCCATGGTGCTGCACCCGACCCGCACGGCCGGGCGGGAGCGGCTGCGGTTCGTGCTGGACGCGGGCGCGGTGCTCGTCGCGACCTCGGTGTTCGTGTGGTACCTCTCCCCCGCCGTCGACCCGCACCAGAGCCCGGCCACGCTGCTGCTGCCGCTGGCCTCCGCCGGGGCGAGCCTGGCCGGGGCGTTCGGCCTGGTCAAGCTGATCCTCGGGCGGAACATGCCGTTCACCCCGATCGCCGGGTGGAGCGCCGGCGTGGCCGGGGTGCTCGTCGGGCTCAGCACCGGGCTGACCCCCGAGCTGGTGCAAGTGGCCCGGCCCGAGGTCGCGATGCTCTCGCGGCTGGTGCCGTGCGTACTGCTGGCCGCGGTACCGCGGATCAACGAGGTGGGGCTGCGGGCCGACCCCGACATCCTGGTCCGGCGCCGGGCGCGGCCGTTCAGCCTGATCCCGTACGCCGGCGTGGCCGCCGCCGTCGCGCTGCTGGTCGTGGCGCTGGCCGAGGTCCGGCTCGGCGCCCGCGAGTGGGGCGTGGTGGCCGGCGTCGTGCTGGCCACCGCCATCGTGTTGTCCCGGCAGCTCATCGCGTTCACCGACAACGCCCGGCTGCTCGGCGCGGTGGACCGCAGCCTGCGGGCCCTCGCGGAGCAGGAGGAACGGTTCCGGGCGCTGGTCCAGCACTCCTCCGACGTCACCGTCATCGCCGGGCCGGACCACGTGGTCGCCTACGCGAGCCCGGCGGTCGAGCGGGCGCTCGGCGTGCCGGTCGCCGCGGTCGTCGGCCGGCCGGTCGAGGAGCTGGCCGTGCCCGAGGAGCGCGACGGGCTGCGGGCGCGGATGGCCGGCGTGCTGGAGCAGCCCGGGACCAGCACCACGCTGCGGCTACGGGTGCGCCACGCCGACGGCACGGTGCGCTGGCTGTCCGCGGTGGCCACGAACCTCGCCCACGTGCCGGGCATCCGCGGCGTGGTCTACAACGCGCACGACATCACCGAGGTGGTCGCGTTCCAGGAGCGGCTGCGGCACGAGGCGACGCACGACGCGCTGACCGGCCTGGCCAACCGGGCGCTGTTCGCCGAGCGGCTGGCGGCGGCCGGCGCCACGGCGGCGATCCTCATCATCGACCTCGACGGGTTCAAGGCGGTCAACGACACGCACGGCCACCACGCCGGCGACGCGCTCCTGCGGGCGGTCGCGGACCGGCTGCGCGACTGCCTGCGGCCCGTGGACACGGCGGCCCGCCTCGGCGGCGACGAGTTCGCCGTGCTGCTGCCGGGGGCCGGCGCGGCCGAGGCGGCGGACGCGGTGCGGTCCGTGCAGGCGGCCTTCGCCGAACCGGTGCGGATCGAGGCGACGATCGTGTCGATCCGGGCCAGCATCGGCGTCGCGCACGGCTCGCCGGACCGGGCCGACGAGCTGCTGCGCGAGGCCGACACGGCGATGTACGCCGTCAAACACGGCTGACCGGACCGAAGCGCACGGCCGGGCGTTCGCCGGATGGCGGGGGTGACCGTTCGGGCCAGTGCGAGGGTTGACCGTACAGCCGGAATCCTGGTGAAACGACGGGTAGCCGACAGTGCCGGGCTACCGTGACCAGGACCGAATCCCTAGGCTCTGCGTCGTCGTCATCCTGGGAGGTACCGCATGGCCGTCTACGTGGACCCGCCGGCTTCGGCGGAGGAGATCCGGCAGAAGCTCTACGACGGTCACCTGCTCGTGATGACGCAGCTGCCCTCCGTGGCCAAGCTGGTCGAGTACGCCCGGGAGCAGCTCACCGAGCTGTTCGCGCCGCACGACCCGGAGCACGCCCACGAGTTCATCGAGCCCGAGGAGATGGCCCGGCTACTCGGCCCGTGGAAGCCGCGCTTCATCCACAGCGACCGGTCCAAGGCCCTCGTGCGCAGCATCATCGAGGAGATCGGCTTCAAGGCGTCCGAGACCCACTTCGACGTGCCGAAGCCGCGCACCTCGTTCCCGGTCGGCCACCTGACGACCGGCGTCGCCTTCGCGTTCCCGTGGCACCGCGACGTGTGGTACTCCGCCCCGAACCAGCAGCTGAACTGGTGGCTGCCGGTGTTCCCGGTGCGCGAGACCAACGCGATGTCCTTCGACCTGGACCGGTTCAACGCCCCGGTGGACAACAACTCCGGCGACTTCGACTACTACCGCAACAACATCGGCCGGCTCACCACCGCGGCCTCGGTGAAGACCGAAGCCCAGGTGCGCCCGGGCGCGTACGAGCACAACCCGCCGAACGAGCTCGTCGCGCTGCCCGCGCCGGGCCAGGTGCTGATGTTCTCGGGCGCCCACCTGCACCGCTCGACCCCGAACACCTCTGGCCTGGCCCGCTACAGCATCGACTTCCGGACCGTGCACGTGCCGGACGTGCTGGCCCGGCGCGGCGCTCCGCTCGCCGACACGTACTGCACCGGCACCGCGATCCGCGACTTCGTCAACGTCGCCGACGAGTCCCGCTTCGACGAGGAGACGGTGGTCTCGATCTACGGCGCCCCGCCGGCCGACGCCATGCTGGTCTTCGAGGCGCCGAAGGCGTAGCACCCCGATCGATATCGTTTGACGGAGTGAGTCCTCACTCCGTAGCGTTGGCGGCATGACAGAACCCCGCCGCCGCGCCCCGGGCATGGACCCCGAGCAGCGCCGCGAAATGATCCTGCAGACCGCGCTGCCGCTGGTCGCCGAGCACGGCGCCGCGGTCACCACGGCCCAGATCGCCCGGGCCGCCGGCATCGGCGAGGCCACGGTCTTCCGTGTCTTCGCCGACAAGGACGAGCTCATCCAGGCCGTCATCGTGCGCGCCCTCGACCCGGCGCACGTGCTGCGCGAGCTCGGCTCGATCTCGCTCGACCAGCCCCTGCCCGACCGGCTCGTCGAGGCCGCCGAGGCGCTCCAGGCCCACCTCGGCCGGATCGGCTCGGTGATCGGCGCCCTGCACGCGTCCGGCCACCAGCGCCGCCGGCCGAACCCGGAGGAGGCCCGCGCCGCCGGCCTGGACCGCAACGCCTCCCAGGAGGCGACGAAGGCGGCCGTCGCCGAGCTCTTCGAGCCCGAGGCGGACCGGCTGCGGCTGCCGGTCGCCACGGCCACGGACGTGTTCCTGGGCTTCATGTTCAGCCGCGGCCGGCACCTCGGCCCGGAGATCGACGCCGCCGACCTCGTCGACGTCTTCCTGCACGGCGCGCTCAAGGAAGCCTGACCCCGCACCAGGGGTCAGCCCTGCTCGAGCACCTCGTCGGCGCGCTCCGGGCTGCCCTCGGCGAGGCCGCCGTCGATCGCGCGGCGGGACGCGAGCCACATCGCGACCCCGACGAGGAACACGATGCACTCGGTGACGGTCAGCGCCCACATGATGCCGCCCAGCCCGAACCAGAGCCTCCCGAGGATCACGATCGGGATGAACAGGACGCCCTGGGCCGTCGACATCACCATCGCCGGCACCGACCGCCCCGTCGCCTGGAACAGCGACGTGATCAGGCCCGTGAAGCCGTTCACGATCATCGCCACGAGCTGGGCCACGAGGATCGTGACGCCGATGCCGAAGAGCGAGCGGTCCGCCAGGAACGCGGAGAGCACCTGGTCGCGGAAGAGGAACACCGCCGCGGAGAAGATCAGCACGATGCCGCCGACCGTGGTCGCAGAGCCACGCAACGCCGCGGTGAGGCGGCCGCGGTCGCCCTTGCCGTACGCGTACGCCAGCAGCGGCAGCACGCCGATCGTGACGCCCATGACCAAAAACTCCGGCACCTGCGCGATGCGGACCGCCACGCCCATGGCCGCGAGCGGGCCGTCCCCGTAGCCGGCCGCGAGGTTGTTGAGGACGAGGGTGGTGACGATCATGAAGGCGGACTGGAGCAGCTCGCCGGAGCCCACGCCGAAGACGGGCTTGAGCACGGCGGGCGACAGCGTGAACCAGCGCGGCGCGAGGCTCACGTGCTCGCTGTGCCGCTGCAGCCAGAAGACGAAGTACCCGACGGTGACGAGGTTCGCGAGGCCGGTCGCCAGCGCCGCCCCGGCGACGCCCCAGCGCAGGACGAGGATGAACAGCACGTCGAACCCGAGGTTCGCGACCGTGGAGGCGATGAGGCCGATCATCGCCTGGCGCGCGGCGCCCTCCGCCCGCACCAGCTGCTCGAGGCAGAAGGCCGCGGCGAGCACGGGTACGAAGGCGAGCATGACGGCGACGTAGGACCTCGTCGCGGGCACGGCGGCGGCATCCGCCCCGAGCAGTGCCACGAGCGGGTGCAGCAGGAGCAGCCCGGCGCCGCCGAACACGGCCCCGGCGAGCACCGAGCCCCACACGGCGAACGACGAGACGCGCTTGATCTCGCCGGCCCTCGCGGGCTCGTGCTCCGCCGCGCCGAGCAGCCGCGAGATGAGCGCGCCGCCGCCGACGCCGAACACACCGCCGACCGCCATGACGAGGCCGAGCAGCGGCGTGCCGAACGTGATCGCGGCGAGGAGCGCGGTGTTGTGCAGCGAGCCGATGAAGCCGGCGTTGATGACGTTGTAGACGGCGCCGACGATCATCGCGGCGGCCATCGGCACGCAGAGGTGCACGAGCGCGCGGGCGATCGGCGCGGCGGAGAGGTACCAGCGGTTGGTGCCGACGGCGTCGGCCTTCGCGGGCGATTCGAGGGTCGTGGTGCTCATGGCTGCTCCCTTCCGGGCAGGTTCGAGTGCCGCGGCGGCCAACGGCGGCGCGGCAAGGCTTTCGGGCACGTTGGAGCACGCGCCGGTGGACATCAGCGCGGCAGGGCCGGGTTGGAGCGCGCGCCGCTGGACGTCGGCGCGGTGAGGCTGTCGGGCCGGTTGGAGCACACGCCGATGGACATCGGCGCGGTGAGGCTTTCGGGCACGTTGGAGCGCTCGCCGCCGGAGGTCAGCGCGGCGAGGCGATGTTCCGAGCGGTTACGACCGCGTCGGTTGCGGCAGTACCGCCGTGATCTTCGTCAGCAGGGCGTGCAGTGCGGCCCGCTCGGCCTCGTCCAGCGGGGCGAGGATCGTCTCGTCGGTGGCCGCCATCGCGGTGTCGAACCCGGCGATGAGCTCGGCGCCGTCCGGCGTCGCGTAGACGCGTTTGCTGCGCTCGTCGCCGCCCTCCGTGCGGCGCTCGACGAGGCCGCGGCGCTCGAGCCCCTGCACGAGGCTGGAGACGCTCGCCGCGCTCGTGCGGGTCATCTGCGCGATGTCGCGCTGGATCGCACCGGGGCTGCGGACCAGGTAGCCGAGTACGAAGGCCTGCTCGTGGCTGAGCTCGCGGGCCCGGATCCAGTCCTCGCCGGCCTTGCGCTGAGCCCACCCGATCCAGCGGATCAGGTCGAGGGTTCCGGTGAACGTGGGTTCCGATGCGTCCATGGTTAGAACTCTAAACGTTAGGGTTCTAACCGTCAAGGATCTAACTGGTTGCCGCCGCGGTGCCGTACGGTTCGGGGCGCGGGAAGAGGGCCACCAGGCGGCCGGCCAAGGCGCGGTTGCCGCGGACCGCGATCCGGTCGGACCGTTCCGCGGCACTCAGGGACCCGCCGGCGAAGATGAGCTCGCGCCAGGTCGCCGCCGTGGTCTCGAACGTGACCTCCGGCGCGGCGGCCGGGCCGCGGGCGATGGTGATGGCGCCGTCCTCGATGGCAACGCTCAGCTCGTCGCCGTCGAGGACCAGCCCGAAGCGGGTGCGCAGGGCGCCGGCGGCGGCGTGGTCAAAGGTGGTGCGCATGGCCAGGGCCAGGGCGTCCACGCTCAGCTCGGCGGAGCCGGTCGGTCGCGGCGTGCGGCTGCCCCAGCGGGCCAGGGCCACCACCGCCGGCTCCAGCTCGCGGGCCTGGTCGGTCAGCTCGTAGACCCACGCATTGGCGGGTGGCCCGAGGTACCGCCGCCGGAGCAACCCGTGCTCCTCCAGCTCCACCAGGCGGCCGGTGAGCATGCTCTGACTCGCGCCCGGCAGGCCCTTGCGCAGCTGGGAGAAGCGCTTGGGGCCGAGCAGCAGCTCGCGGATGACCAGCATCGCCCAGCGCTCCCCCACGAGGCTGAGCGCCCTGGCCAGGCCGCAGGGGTCGTCATAAGTGCGCGCCACGCCGACCATGGTACCAATACAGCACTCTGTGGTACTAAAATCGCACCATGACTGTTCATCCCCAGGGATCGCTCGAACTGCTCGGCCACGAGGTCGCGAGGAGGCTGCTCGGCTCGGCCGAGCTGGCCCGGCTCGCGTACGTGGCGAAGGACGGCACGCCGCGCCTAACGCCGATGATGTTCCACTGGACGGGCGAGGAGCTCGTGATGTCCACGTTCGGCGGCGCGAGCAAGATCGCCGCGCTGCGCGCCCGGCCGGCCGTGGCCGTGACCATCGACGTGCCGGGGCCGCCGCCGCAGGTACTGCTGCTACGGGGCGACGCCGAGCTGACCGACGTCGACGGGATCGTGCCGGAGTACCGGCTGGCACACGCGCGGTACTACGGGCCGGAACAGGGCGCGGCCAACGTCGCCGCGGTCGAGCGCCCGGGCACGACCATGGTCCGCATCGCGCTGCGCCCGTCGTGGGTCGGCGTGCTCGACTTCGAGCAGCGGCTCCCGTCGGCCCTCGCCGCCGTGGCGGGTGCGGCATGACGTTCGTGCTCGTACCCGGCGCGGGCGGCAGCGCGTGGACCTGGCACCGGGTCGTCCCGCGCCTGCGCGACCTCGGCCACGACGCGATCGCGGTCGACCTGCCGGCCGCGGACGAGTCGGCCGGCCTGACGGAGTACGCCGACGCCATCGTCGAGGCCGCCGCCGGCCACGACGACATCGTGCTGGTCGCGCACTCCCTGGCCGGCTTCAGCGCGCCGCTGGCCTGCGACCGCCTCCCCGTGTCGGAGCTGGTGCTCGTCAACGCGATGATCCCGGCCCCCGGCGAGACCGCCGGCGACTGGTGGGCCAACACGGGCCAGGAGCGGGCCCGCCGCGAGCAGGACGCGCGCGAGGGCCGCGACCCCGACGCCGAGCTCGACCTGCGGGTCTACTTCTTCCACGACGTGCCGCCGGACATCACCGAGGAGGCGATGCGCACCGAGCAGCGCCAGGCCGAGCGGATCTTCACCCAGCCGTGGCCGCTGCCCGCCTGGCCGGACGTGCCCACCCGCGTGCTGACCGCGCAGCAAGAGCGCTTCTTCCCGGCCGGCTTCCAGGCCGCCGTCGCCCGGCAGCGGCTCGGCCTGACCCCGGAGCCGCTCCCCGGCGGCCACCTGGTCGCGCTGAGCCACCCCGACGAGCTGGTCGCCCGCCTGCTTGGGTAGCACCGTGTGTACCGCACCAGCCTCGCGCCCGGCCCCGGCGCATCGACAGCGGTCCTGAGCGGGCCGAACGGCCCGCCACCGCCGCACCGCCGGGAACCGAATCCTTGCCGGAAACGCTCATCCCGGGATCGCTCCCCCGGGCAGCTACGAACTGGCCATCGAGCTCTACCCGCCGAACAACGTCGGCAAGGTCGGGGCGCTGACCGACCGGTCGTGCGGGTCGATCCAGGTCGGCTGAATCGCGGGTCGTCGTCGTGCGGGCCGCCGACCTGGGCGGCCCGGGCGAGCATCTTCTGGCCGGGGCCGGCCCCGCCGTGCTGACCCTCCGTATCGGCCGCAACCGTCCGACCGAGGTGTCTGCGGACGCCGGGCGGGTAGGGTGGCCGCGGTGGACGGCGGAGCGGTGCGGGTCTGCACGATCGGCCACGGTGCGCGACCGATCGAGGCGTTTCTCGCGATCCTGGCCGAGGCCGGGGTGGACCGGCTCGTCGACGTGCGGCGGTTTCCCGGGTCGCGGCGGCATCCGCAGTACGGCAAAGAGGCGCTCGCCGACGCCGTGAGCGGGGCGGGCCTGCGGTACACCTGGCAGGGTGAGACCCTCGGCGGGCGGCGGCATTCGCGGCCGGGCTCGCGGCACACGGCGCTGCGCAACGCGGCCTTCGCCGCCTATGCGGACCACATGGACACGCCGGTGTTCCGCGCCGCGATCGACGAGCTGATCGGCGCGGCCGCGGGCGAGCTGCCGGCCGTGCTCTGCGCCGAGACGCTGTGGTGGCACTGCCACCGCATGCTCATCGCCGATGCGCTCGTGATGCGCGGGGCCGTGGTCGAGCATCTGCTGGACGTCGGTGTCCGCCAGCCGCACCGGCTCACCGAGGGGGTTCGCCGGGGCGACGACGGCTGGCCGGTGTACGACGCCCAGGCGACGCTGCCGGGACTCTGACGGCTATTGGCCGCCGCCGCTGGAGCCGCTGCGCAGCCGGACCTCGGCGCCGTTCTGCGCGTAGCTCTGCTGCGAGACCTGCACGAGGACCGCGTCGCGGTGGAAGTCCGGCAGGCTGGTGGCGCCGCAGCTGACCATGGTGGCGCGCAGTTTCGCGGTGGTACGCGCGACGTTGGCGTACAGGCTGCCGGCGTAGGGGACGTACCCGTCAACGCCCTCCTCGAACGGCAGCTCGGTTTCGCCCTGGTCGTAGCGGGCGACGTTGCGGGCCCGCTGGGAGCCTTCGCCCCAGTACTCCTTGAAGAGCTGCCCGTCGAGGTTGACGAGGTTGGACGGGCTTTCGTCGAAGCGGGCGAAGTACCGGCCGAGCATGATGAAGTCGGCGCCGAGGGCTAGGGCGATGGCCATGTGGTAGTCGGCGAGCAGGCCGCCGTCGCAGCAGATCGGCACGTACACGCCGGTTTCCGCGGCGTAGCGGTCGCGCTCGGCGACGACGTCGATGAGCGCCGAGGCTTGGCCGCGGCCGATGCCCTTCTGGTCGCGGGTGATGCAGATCGACCCGCCGCCGATGCCGACCTTGACGAACGCGGCGCCCGCGTCGGCGAGGTAGCGAAACGCCCGGCCGTCCACGACGTTGCCGGCGCCGACCGGGATGATCCCGCCGAGCTCTTCGACGGCGTACCGCAACGTCTTGTGCTGCCAGACGGAGTAGCCGTCGGAGGAGTCGATGCACAGCACGTCCGCGCCGGCCTCGATCAGGGCGGGGATACGGTCGCGGTAGTCGCGGGTGTTGATTCCGGCGCCGATCCGGAACCGCTTGTCGGTGTCGATGGACTCGTTGCGGAACTGCTTGTGCAGCTCGTAGTCGCGGCGCAGCACGATCGAGGCGAGCCGCCCGTCGTCGGTGACGATCGGGAGCAGATCGAGCCGGCGGTCCCAGATCAGGGTGTTCGCGTCCGGCAGCGAGATCGTGGGTGGCGCGGTGACGAGCGTGCCCGCCGGGCGCATGCGGGACTCGACCGTGTCGTTGAGGTCGTGCCGCTGCGGGTGGAAGTCGCTGGTGGCGATCAGTCCGACGAAGACACCGGTGGGGGTGCCGTCGTCGGTGACGACGGCGATGTCGCGCTCGGCGGCCTTCAGCAGCCGGCTGACCTCGCCGAGCGTCGCGGTGGGCTTGGTGTTGATGTCGGAGTGGCGGAAGCCGGCCTTGTGCCGCTTGACGGCGCCGACCATCGCCGCCTGCTCGCCGATGGGCTGGTTCTGGTGGGCGAAGCTCAGTCCGCCGGTCTGGGCGAGGGCGATCGCGAGGCGGGGCGAGGAGACCGCCTGCATGATCGCGCTGACGAGCGGGACCGCGATCCGCAGCGGGGATGCCTCCGCGACGGGGTGCCGGACGATCGAGGCGGACAGGTCGACGACGTCGGGTGTGCAGTCCTCGGTGGTGAGGTTCGGCACGAGCAGGTACTCGTTGAGGGTGCGGGAAACCTCGGAGAGGATGACGGCCACGCGGTGCTCCTCAGACACTCCGCCACTGCGGGCTAGCTGGCTGGCTGGAATGCAGCCATACGCTACCAGGGCATTCGATGCGCCGCGCCGGGGCCCGCAGGGCCGGGGAAACCAAACGTATTCCCCGCCATATTAAACATATATCACAATGGGGGCCTTGCGGCAAGACCCGGGTGAGGCCGCAGAATCGTCCGCCGAAGCCGAAACAGCCGAGGAAATAGGGCGGTTCATGTACGACGTCATCATTGCCGGGGCGGGTCCGACCGGGCTCATGCTGGCCGGTGAGCTGCGGCTGCACGGGGTGCGGGTGCTGGTATTGGAGAAGGAAGCGCAGCCGGCGCCATTCGTGCGGGCGCTCGGATTGCACGTGCGCAGCATCGAGGTGATGGACCAGCGCGGATTGTTGGAGCGATTCCTGGAGCTCGGCACGCAGTACAGGATGGGCGGTTTCTTCGCGGCCATCGAAAGGCCCTGGCCGGACAGTCTCGACACCGCGCACGGCTATGTGCTCGGCATCCCGCAGACCACCACGGACCGCCTGCTGGCCGAGCACGCCGCCGCGTCGGGGGCCGAGATCCTGCGCGGGTGCGAGGTCGTCGGCCTGGAGCAGGACGACGACGGGGTGACCGTTTCGCTGGGCGGCGGGGAGCGGGCGCGGGCGCGGTACCTCGTCGGCTGCGACGGCGGGCGCAGCACCGTGCGCAAGCTGCTCGGCGTCGCCTTCCCCGGCGAGCCGACGCGGGTCCAGACGCTGCTGGGCGAGATGGCGGCGACCGCCGCGCCGGAGGAGATCCACGCGGTGATGAGCGAGGTGCGCAAGACGCAGAAGCGGTTCGGCGTCGGGCCGGTCGGCGAGGGCCGCTACCGCGTGGTCGTGCCGGCCGACGGCGTGGTCGAGGACCGTTCGACCCCGCCGACCTTGCAGGAGTTCCGCACACAGCTGCGGGCGTACGCCGGCACCGACTTCGGCGTGCACTCGCCGCGCTGGTTGTCGCGCTTCGGCGACGCCACGCGGCAGGCCGAGCGGTACCGGGTCGGGCGGGTGCTGCTGGCCGGCGACGCGGCGCACATCCACCCGCCGACCGGCGGGCAGGGACTCAACCTCGGCATCCAGGACGCGTTCAACCTGGGCTGGAAGCTGGCCGCCGAGGTCAGCGGCTGGGCGCCCGAGGGCCTGCTCGACACCTACCAGGACGAGCGGCACCCGGTCGCGACCGACGTGCTGGACAACACCCGCGCGCAGATGCTGCTGATGTCCGACGGCGCCGGTCCGCAGGCGATGCGCCGGCTGCTGACCGAGCTGATGCGGTTCGACGAGGTGAACCGGTACCTCATGGAACGCATCGTCGCGACCGGGATCCGCTACGACTTCGGCGAGGGCCACGAGCTGCTCGGCCGCCGGTTGCGCGACATCCAGCTGGAGCGCGGGCGGCTGTACGGGCTGATGCACGGCGGGCGGGGGCTGCTGGTCGACCAGACCGGCCGGCTCTCGGTCGCCGGGTGGGCGGACCGGGTCGACCACGTCGTGGACACCAGCGCGGAGTTGGAGGCTCCCGCGGTACTGCTGCGCCCGGACGGCCACGTGGCCTGGGCCGGCGACGATCAGCGGGGTCTGGCCGAGCAGCTGCCCCGGTGGTTCGGCGCGCTCGCCGGCGCGGTATGAACACTGCAGGCTGACGAACGGGAGCACCACCGATGGACTGGAACCCAGACGCCGACGCAGACCCGGCGACCCTCGTGTACACCTTCGGCGGGGCGGCCCCGGTCGCCTCCCTCGCACCGGGCACGGTGCTGTCCACGTGGACGCGGGACTGTTTCGGCGGCCGGGTCCGGTCCGCATCGGACGTGCCCAGCCAGGTGTGCGATCCGCGGTACCTCAACCCGCAGACCGGCCCGTTCTACGTGGACGGCGCCGAGCCGGGCGACACGCTGGTCGTGCACTTCCGCAGCATCGAGCCGCGGCACGGCTGGGGCGTCAGCACCACCGCGCCGTTCTTCGGCGCGCTCACCGCCACCGGGCTGACCGCGATGCTGCACGAGCCGCTGGCCGAGCGCACCTGGTTCTACGAGCTGGACCTGGGCGAGCGGCTGGTGCGGTACCGCGCGCTGGACTCCGCCTTCGAGGCCGACCTCCCGCTGGATCCGATGCACGGCACGGTGGGCGTCGCGCCGCCGCTGGGCGAGGTGCGGTCCTCGCTCACGCCCGGCAGCTGGGGCGGCAACATGGACACCCCGGAAATGCGCGCCGGCACCACCTGCTACCTCGGCGTCAACGTGGAGGGCGCGCTGTTCAGCCTCGGCGACGGGCACGCCCGCCAGGGCGAGGGCGAGACGTGCGGGGTCGCGGTCGAGTGCGCGATGGACACCGTGGTCGTCGTCGACCTCATCAAGGGCGTGCCGACGCCGTGGCCGAGGCTGGAGGACGACGCGTACATCATGACGACCGGCTCAGCCCGGCCGCTCGAGGACGCCTTCCGCATCGCGCACACGGAGCTGGTGCGGTGGGTCGCCGAGCTGGCCGGGCTGTCCACACTGGACGCCTACCAGCTGGTGTCGCAGGCCGCCCTGACGCCCGTCGCCAACGTGGTCGACACCAACTACACGGTCGTGGCGAAGTTCCCGAAGGCGCTGCTGCGCGGGGCCGTCGTCATGGGCGGCGCGCACCAGCGCCTTCGGATCACGCGTTGAAGAACTTGTAGAGCGACGCCGGCGCGGGATAGGCCCCGGCCGGCTTGGTGATCGGCTGGATCGCGCCGAAGTTGGTGAACTCGGCCTCGGCGCTGATCGACGGGTCGATGCCGGTGCCGTCGAGCTTCAGGGTCTTGAGCCTGCCCTGCTCGTCGACGGCGGCGGCGAACGGCACGCTCTTGGCCTTGTCGCCGATCTTCTGCAGCAGCTCGGCGTCCGCCGAGAACAGGTTGTTGGCAACGCTCACGTCGAGCTTGCCCTCGAAGTGGCCGGCGTCGGTCTTCACCACGTCGGTGGCGGCCTGGAGCATCGGGACCAGGGAAAGACCCGGGCTCCCCGCGTCGTCGATCGGCAGCGAGGTCTTGTCCTCGATCTTCGACTGGTCGACCAGCATCCACTTGCCCTTGGTGATGCCCAGCGCCTTGTTCCCGGCCGTGCCGAAGTCGCCCTTGAACCACACGTTCGGGGCGATCACGAGGTATGCGATCGAGACTTTCTGGCCCTGCACCTTGGTGGTCGCCTCGAGCTGCATGGCCTTGGCCGTGCCGTCGAATCTGCCGGTGCCGGCCAGGCCGTCCTGGTTGATGGTCAGGTCGAACGATGTGGTGTCGAGCGCCTTGACCGCGCTCACCAGGGTGTCCTTCGGGCTCGGCGCCGCCGAGCTGGCCACGACCGGCGGGGCGGTGCCCGCCGCGTCCGGATCCGCGGTGCCGCAGGCCGCCGTACCGGCCATCGCCAACGCGACGGCGAGCAGCGCACGCAGGTGCTTCATTGATTCCTCCCGGGATTGACCGACGCAGGGTACCGGCATCGGGCTTGTCCCGTGGCCCCGTGGAACTTTCGCGGCCCGGGCGCGGACGCCGCCGCAGGCGGCACGGGAGACGGCCGTCCCGGGACATTTCGAAATGCATGGATGCGCTGCTGGGCGCGGGCTAGCCTGCCGGGGTCCGACCGGGCACCGCCAAGCCCTCCCGAGGAGTTCTATGCTGACACGTTTCCGCGTGCTGCTGACCGCCGTGGCGACCACCGCCGCCGCCGTGGCCGTCGGTCTCGCCTCCACCCCGAGCGCGCACGCCGACACCGCGATCTGCGACAAGTACGGCTCGACGGCCATCGCCGGCGGGAAGTACATCGTCCAGAACAACAACTGGGGCGACGACACCACCCAGTGCATCAACGTCACCGGCAGCGGCTTCACGCTGACCCGCTCCGACCACAACAAGCCGACCAACGGGGCCCCGGGGTCGTACCCGTCCATCTACGCCGGATGCCACTACGGCAACTGCAGCAGCGGCTCCGGCCTGCCGATGCAGACGTCCAACGCGGCGTTCCAGAACGTCAACACCAGCGTGTCGATGAGCTTCGCCGGCGGGCAGTGGGACGCGGCGTACGACATCTGGTTCGACCCGACCGCGCGCACCGACGGCCAGAACACCGGCGCCGAGCTCATGGTCTGGCTCAACCACGCCGGCGCGCCGCAGCCGGTCGGCGGCCGCGTCGCCACGGTCAACATCGCCGGGGGCACCTGGGACGTGTGGTTCGGCAACATCGGCTGGAACGTCGTGTCGTACGTGCGCACCGCCGGCACGGGCAACATCTCCTTCGCGGTCCGCGACTTCTACAACGACATGCTGTCCCGCGGGTACGCGCAGAACAGCTGGTACCTCACCAGCGTCCAGGCCGGCTTCGAGCCCTGGCAGGGCGGCGCGGGCCTGGCCGTGACCAACTTCAGCTACAGCACCACCGGCAACGGCGGTGGCGGCGGCAACGCCCAGACCATCGTGGGCCAGGGCTCCGGCCGCTGCGTCGACGTGGACGCCCAGGGCACCGCCGACGGCACCAAGGTCCAGCTGTGGGACTGCAACGGCAGCGGCGCCCAGAAGTGGGTCCGCACCGGCAACACGTTCGTCAACCCGCAGTCGGGCAAGTGCCTCGACGTGCGCGGCCAGGGCACCGCCAACGGCACCCAGGTCTGGCTGTGGACCTGCCTGAACAACGCCGCCCAGCAGTGGGTCGTCAACTCGAACGGCACCATCGTCAACCCGAACTCGGGCAAGTGCCTGGACGCCACGGGCCGCGGCACCGCCAACGGCACCGTCCTGCAGATCTGGGACTGCTACGGCGGTGGCGGCACCCAGTCCAACCAGGTCTGGTCGCTGCACTGACGCTGCTCGGGTCCCGCACCGGTCCTTCCGGTGCGGGACCCTCGCCCTATTGGTCACTCGTTGCGGTACGCGGCGGCCGGCGTCGCTCCCGTTCGGCCGATTCCGCGGCCCGGTTCACTGCTCAACGGGTCCTTTTGCTCCCGCCATCCCGACACGCTGCGCAACCGGAGCAACCTCATCCGGTGGCGGGGGAAGTCATGAGCGTGCCCGTGCGTCGATTCGAACGTTGCCGATAGTGATCGGGGTCGCGTGATACGCGCGGCACCATTTACCCTCGGCCGCGTACGCATCCGGCGGCTCGTCGACGTGCCGCGAGTGACTGTACGTGAACTGGGGGCCTTACAGCGTGGAGAACGACGGCGGCGGGAACATCAACCCTCCCGAGCGATTCAGTGCCTCAGGGCGAGCATCGGTCGGACGTGCCTCGATCCCGAACCCGCCGAGCGCCGGGTCAGTCGGGCGCGCATCCGTGGGGAGTGCATCCGTTGGTAGCGCCTCTGTGGGCAGCGCGTCCGTGGGTAGCGCGTCCGTGGGTAGCGCATCCGTGGGGAGCGCATCCGTGGGGAGCGCATCCGTGGGTAGCGCATCCGTGGGGAGCGCCTCTGTGGGGCGGGCCGTGGTTGGCGGCGGCTCTGCAGGGGAACCGGTCGAGAAGCCGGGCAAGGGCAAGCCCACACCGAGCGCGAAGGCGAAGAAGCGCCGCCGGCGCAATATCCTCATCGCCTCGATCGCGGCGTTCATCATGCTCGCTGGTATCGGCATCGTCGGTGGCACGTACTACTTCGACCAGGTCGCGCTGCCCGATGACATCACGGTGAACCAGTCGACGACGATCTACTACTCCGACGGGGTCACGCCGATGGGTCGCATCGGT